>CAZNUZ010000017.1:0-37734 GCA_964576725.1 uncultured Phycisphaeraceae bacterium | reverse complement strand
AAAGAGAGTCGCGGAGCGTTACAATCCGCGCCTCAAGCTGCTCGATGATCGATGCATGGGATTCGTAGTGCATGGCCCGAGTGTAGTCCCTGCACCGGCCCGAAGCAGCCGCCACCGCGAGGCCACCGCCCAATGACCGAGACGCGCATTATCAGCATCGGAGCGCTCGACGCGCACCCCCTCTGGAAAGAGACGGCCCCCGCGCGCAGCGGGCACTCCACCACCACGCTCGTCGCCTCGGGCGATGCCCGCGTTCTCGTCGACCCGGGGCTCCCCGCCGAGATCCTCGTCCCACGCCTCCGCGAGCGGGCGAACCTCAAGCCCGAGGACATCACCCACGTCTTCCTGACCTGCTTCCGCCCCGATTGCAGGCGCGGGATCGCTGCGTTCGACGATGCGCAGTGGCTCATCGCCGAGGCCGAGCGCGAGCACGTGGGCGTGCCCCTCGTCGGCGCGCTCCAGCGGGCCGAGGAATCGGGCGACACCCAGACGCGCGACGTCGTCGCCCAGGAGATCGCCCTGCTCCGCAGGTGCACCGCCGCCCCGGACAAGATCGCCCCCGGCATCGATCTCTTCCCGCTCCCCGGTGTGACGCCGGGCATGGCGGGGCTGCTCCTCCCCGAAGCGACGCGCACCACCCTCGTCGCGGGCGACGCTGTCCTTACCACCGAGCACCTCGCCCAGGGCGTGGTCGCCAAGTGGGCGATGGACCCCGCCCAAGCGCAGGAGTCGTTCATGGAGGCCCTCGAGATCGCCGACGTGATCATTCCCGGGCGGGACAACCTGCTCATCAACCCGACGCGCCGGCCCTTCTGATCCACCGCGGATCCCGCGGGCTCTTGCCCGTCGGCCAGCCCCGCCCCGCAGGAGGCCCGACATGCTCCGCACCATCGCAGCCGCCACCCTCCTGACGCTCGCCGCCACTCTCGCCCCGGCGCAGAACCAAGACCTCCCCCCCGTGGTCGAGCCCGACCCGGCGATCGTCGGCGCGGACGTCCACCCCGGTCAGCGTCTCGGCCAGCGCGCCGGGTTCCTGCAGGCGCAGCGGCCCGTCTTCCGCACACTCTTCATCGTGCCCGACGCCTCGACCGCGCTCGAGGTCATCGCGGCCTGGTCACCGGGCGCGTACTGGCCCGTGCTCATCGACGACGGCAGCGCCGAGGCCGCGATGGACATCGCCCGGTTCGTGCGCGCCTTCGAGCCAGGCGCGGTGCGCGTCCTCACCCCCGCCGAAGTGCGCGCGGAACCGGTCCCGATCACGCGTGAGCGTATAGACGTCGCGCTCGGCCGCGCCTGGACTGCGCCCGCGGGGTGGTCGCCTCCCGGCGTGGTCGTCACCGACGCGGACCACAACTCGGCGGTCGCCGCCCTCGCGCTCGCTGCGGGCCGGGGCCAGCCCATCGTGTGGGTCGACACCGAACGGCGGTCGAGCACGAGCATCCTCCCCGCACGCGAGCGCGACGCGCTGCTGGCGCAGATCGAAACGGGCATGGCCGCCCTGCCCTACGAGTGGGCCTCGCTGGGCGACACAATCGACGCCGTCGCGATCTGCCTCGATACCGAGCAGCGCGTGCGAGCCGAGGGCGACGAGAGCGACCGCACGCTCGCGCTCACCGATCGCGTCGGCCGGCACGCGAGCGGCAGACGCTGGGCCTACGCCAGCGGCTTCATCGGCACACCCGCTGCCACGCTCGCCGACGCGATGTCCGCCCTCTTCATCACCCACCCCGCCGGCGTCTGGGCCTTCGACGGCTACACCGATCAGATGCCCGGCCCCTACAAGCTCGCTCGCGCGCACGAACTGCTGCAACAGATCGGCTTGCCCTCGCGCCTCATCCAAGGGCCCCAGCACGAACGCGAGGACTGGCGCGCCGCGACCAACGCGCCCATCGACGCCGGGCTCATACTCGTCAACACGCAGGGCGAGGCCGGACAATTCCGTGTCGGCAAAGAACTCAAAAACTGCTACGGCCCCGACGTGCCCACACTCGCCCGACCCGCGATCGTGCACTTCATCCACTCCAACTCCGCCAAACGCCTCGGCAACGACTGGACGATCGGCGCACGCTGGCTCGACGAAGGCGCGTACGCGTATCTCGGGTCTGTGGACGAGCCGCGGCTCGGGGCGTTCCTCAGCAACCGCGATTTCACCGCGCGGATGCTCGCGGGCTTTTCCTTCGCTGCTGCGGTGCGCCACGACACGCTGGGCCCCTGGCGCCTGGCTGCCATGGGCGACCCGCTAACGATCTTCAGTAACGCCCAGCCCCCCGAGCCGGCCTCCACGCCCGGCAAGGTCGCAGAACTCGGCATGCCGTTGCCGGAGCTTCTCGCGCAGGCCGCGTCTGATGCCGACCTCGCACGGATGCTGCGCTTGCTCCTCTTGGGCGGCGATCTCGCGCGTGGCGCCCAGCTCATTCGCGCCGCGATCGAAGCGCCGCCCGGCACGGAGGGTGCCCCCGCCGTCACTCCCGAGGCCGCCGAGCTCGGACTGATCTTCGCCGAGCACGCGCGTGATCCGGAGCTCGCGGTGCAGGCGGGCATCCGGATGCACGCGGAGACGCTCGCGGGCACAGGACATCGTTCCCGCCTGTGGCGCACCTGCCGACCCGCGCTGGTCGATGGCTCGGCCGACGCAGCGCTCATCAGCCTGCTCCGCGCCAACGCGCGTGCTGGGACCGCCGGCGACGACGCCCGATCGCTCCTCCCTGCCTACGAGCGCCTCTTCGGCCGGGCGGGCGCCGACGACATGCTCGAGGACCTCCTGGGCCAAGCGACCAACGAGAGCAACAAGCGCGTGATCCAGGAACTGCTTCGCCGCTAACGGCGATACCATCCCGCCATGTCACTGCGCATCTCCAACACGCTGACGAACAACGAAGAGACCTTCGTGCCCCTGCGGGCGGGGAAGGTCGCTTTTTACACCTGCGGGCCCACGGTCTACGACTTCGCCCACATCGGGAACTTCCGCTCCTTCCTCGCCGCCGACACGCTCCGCAGGTGGCTCGAGCACCCGCTGTGCACCCGGCTCAACCCCGACGGCACGCCCGAGGGGCACGCCGCGGGCCAGGGCGGGTACGAAGTCACCCACGTGATGAACATCACCGACGTCGGCCACATGGTCGACGACAGCAACGCCGACGGCGGCGGCGACGACAAGATGGAGGCCGCCCGCAAGCGCCTCCTCGAAGCGAAGAAGTCCGGCGAGCTCCCCGAGCACCTCGCCGAGCTCGTCGACCCGCGCGACCCCAAGGGCATCGCCGAGTTCTACGCCGACGCCTTCATAGAAGACGCGCGGCTGCTGGGCATGCGCGTCGCGCAGCTCTCCGAGGACGATCCCGCACTCATGCCGCGCGCAAGCGAGCACGTCCGGGCCATGCTCGAGATGATCACCACCCTCATCGACCGCGGCTTCGCCTACGTGGGGCGCGACGGCGTCTGCTACTTCGATACGCAGAAGTTCCCCGACTACGGCGAGCTCTCGGGCAACACGCTCGACGCCATCCGCTCCGGCGCGGGAGGGCGCGTCGACTCGGGCACCCAGCTCATGAAGAAGCACCCCGCCGACTTTATGCTCTGGAAGCCCGACCCCACACACCTCATGCGCTGGGACCCCCTCGAGATGCTCGACGGCACCGCCCACGCCATCGCCCACCACAACGCGCTGCGCGAGGGCTACCCGGGCTGGCACATCGAGTGCAGCGCCATGGCGACGCAGATCCTCGGGAAAGAGATCGACTTCCACTCGGGCGGCGAGGACAACATCTTCCCCCACCACGAGTGCGAGATCGCCCAATCCCGCTGCGCCAACGGCACCGAGAGCTTCGCCCGCTACTGGTTCCACCCGCGCTTCCTCATGGTCGAGGGGGCGAAGATGTCTAAGAGCGCCGGCACGTTTTTCACCCTGCGCGACCTGCTCGTGCGCGGCTTCTCGCCCGGCGCGATCCGCCTCGAGCTCGTCAAGACGCACTACAAGTCCAACGCCAACTTCACCCAGCAGGGCCTGAAAGACTCGGGCCGCATGGTCGATCGGTGGAAGCGCTTCGTCGCCGATGCCGACGCCTCCGCACACGAAGGCCAAACCGATACCGACACCGCGCAGGCCTTCGCTCGCGCGATGGATGATGATCTCTCTGTCGGCGCCGCGATCGGCGTCATCAACGCCTGGATCAACCGGACCGAATCACCCACCCGCGCCGACGCGGCGCTTCTGCGCCTCTTCGACGGGGTGCTGGGCGTACTCGAGCTGCCCGACGAGGCTCCCGCGAGCATGCTGGCACTCGCCCAACACGATCAGGCCGGCCCGGACGACGCCGACATCGATGCGAAGGTCGAAGCCCGCGCCGAGGCCAAGCGCAACAAGGACTACGCCGGCGCCGACGCCATCCGCGACGAGCTCGCCGCACTCGGGATCGAACTCACCGACGGGCCCGAGGGCACCACCTGGAAGCGCACCGTCGCCCTGTAACGCGCACCGCTACCGTCCCGACCACGACCAGCCCGCAACTACTCCTACCCGGGCAATCAGGCTGGTGAACCAGCAAGGAGAACGGAGTGTCGCGCACCCCGCTCATCGTCGTCCTCGCACTCGCGCTGCTCCTCGGCGGCGCACTCCTGCTGACCCGCCCCGCTCCCAACACGCCCGCGGGAACCAATAGCACACCAATCGCCCCCAGCAGCGTCGTCCTCGATGCGCGCACCGTCCGCATCGACGGTTCGGCCTTCACCCGCACTTCGGGCAGGTGGGCAGACGCGACCGGCTTCCCCATCGACCCCGCCCGGATGACCACCCTCATGCGCGAGCTCGCCTCCGCGCAAGGAACGCCCGCAGAGGGCACCATCGATCAGGGCGTCACGATCACGATCGCCAATGCTGCGGGCGATGAGGCAACACTCCTCCTCGATCGCACCGCTTTCGGCGGCGTGCTCCGCCTGCGCGCCGATTCGGGAGAGGTGCTCGAGACCGACGCGAGCCTCCTCGCTGCGCTGAGCGGAGCGAGCACAGGCGGGTGGCGCGTCCGGGACCCGCTCGCCGGCGTCGACGCTGCGAAGCTCACCGCGCTCACCCTCGATTCCCCCCAGCACTCGTTCCGCGCCTCGCGCACCGGGCCGACCTGGTCGGTCACGAGCCCCCGGCTGAGCGCACCCGTGCGCGGGCATGTGCCCGCACTCCGGGCGATCCCCGCGATGCTCGGCTCGGTGCGGATCGAGCGCGTGCTGCAAACACCCGAGCCCATCAACGGCACCGAAACGCTGCTGCACGCCACCTTCAGCTCGGGCGATGACACACACACGCTGACGATCGGCCCGCCCGCGGGGGTCGGCACCGACGAGCGCTTGGGCCTGGTGCGGTTCGCGGGCTCCGAAGGCTTCGGCGTTGTGCTGACAGGCTTCGATCCCAGCGCCGTGCCGACCGACCCGTTGGTGTACACCGCGCGCACAGCGGTCGGACCCCGCACGCGCCCGTCGGACGTGCGCACCCTGCGCATCCAACGCGATACCTCCGAGCACACGTACACGCGCGCGCTCGAAGAGTGGCAACCGAGCGACGCGTCCGAGGTCGTGCCCGCGGGCGAGATCGACGCGCTCCTCTCGCTCTTCACACAGACCAACGGCATCCCGGGCGTGGCGGCCGATTCGGAGTTCGAGGCGCTCGCGCTCGTCACGCTCATCGGCTACGACGATGGCGTGCTCGAAACACTCGAGGCGGGTGTCGCCGGCGGGGTGTTCGCGGTGCGCAACGGGCCGCTCGTCTGGGCGTTTCCGGACGCTGTTCCCCCGCGTGTGCTCAGGATGGTCCCTGCCGCCACCGAATAGGGGCGACACGCGTGCTGCCCGGGTGTAGGCTGATGGCTCAGGCCCCCAGCGCACGACGGCAGACCGTCTCACAATGCTAGACCTTTCCGAACCCACGGGAGCCCGCGAAGACCCGCCGATGGCCAGGCCTCCTACGAGTGGAAGGCCGGGAGCGGGCAAGGGGCACCCACCTGCACGGCAGGGGTTCTAGCGTTCGCTCGACGGCTCGCCGCGCTCGGGGCTTTTTCGTGCGCACAGGCCCTGAGACCCTGACAGTCACGCATGACCACCAACGGACAAACGGCGCCGATCTACGAGCGCACGCCGAACTCCTTGCGCAGCGACTCGCCGCGCACGGTGATCTCGGTGCGCTCGTCCTTGGACATCTTCTCGATGTGCTTGAGGATCATCGCCATGCGGTTGTTCTTCTTAAACCGGCCCTCGTGACGGATTAGAAAGTCCCAGTAGAGCGTGTTGAACGGGCAGGCGTCGTCGCCCGTGCGCTTGCTCACGGCGTACGCGCACGACTTGCAGTAGTTGCTCATCTTGCTGATGTACTTACCGCTCGCGCAGTAGGGCTTGGTGCCGACGATCGCCCCGTCGGCGTGCAGGCCCATGCCGATCACGTTTGGCGCCGTCGCCCACTCGATCCCGTCTGCGTACATCCCGAGGAACCAGTCCTCGACCTGCTGGGGCTCCACGCCCGCGAGCAGCGCGAAGTTCGCCAGGACCATCAGCCGGGGGATGTGGTGGGCCCACGCCATCTCGCGCACGGAGTTCACACAATCGCGCACGCAGGCCATCTGCGTTTTGCCCGTCCAGTAGAACTCGGGGAGATCGCCGGTGTGCTCGAGGGCGTTGCGCTGGGTGTAGTCGTCGTAGCGGTAGTAGACGCCGCGGATGAACTCGCGCCAGCCGATGAGCTGGCGCACGAACCCCTCGACCGAGTTGATCGGCGCCTCGCCGCGCTCCTGTGCCGCGATCGCGGCCTCCACGCACTCGCGCGGGTTGAGCAGCTTCAGGTTGATCAGCGGCGAGAGCACGGAGTGATAGAGCGTGCGCTCGCTGGTCCACATCGCGTCCTCGTACGGGCCGAAATCCGCGAGCCGGTGCTCGATGAAGTCGTCGAGCGCACGCAGCGCGTCCTCGCGGGTCACGGACCAGAGGAAGCTCGTATCGCCCGATAGAACCCCGGGCAGATCGGGCAAGCGCTCGCGCACCACCGCGATGACCTCACGCGTGATGTCGTCGACGTCTGGCCAGTACGGCTCGGGGGGCGTCGGCGCCGATTTGAACGAGAGCCTGTTCTCTTTGTCGAAGTTCCACGCCCCGCCCGCGGGGTCTTTGCCCTCCATCAGGTACCCGAGGCGCTTCCGCTGCTCGCGGTAGAAGTACTCCATCGTCAGGCTCTTGCGGCCATCGGCCCACGCGCCGAACTCCTCCGGAGTCACGAAGAAGTGCGGATCGTCCGCGACCTCGAACCCCACGCCCGCCGCCGCGCACCCCTCCTCGAGCATCCCGCGCACCACGCGATCGCCCGGCAGCACGCACCGCACCCCCTCGCAACCCGATTCGCGCGCACAGCGCTCGAGCTCCGTCCGGAACGACTGCGTGTTCGCAGCGTCGTCGAGCGTGACGTACCGCACGCGCCACCCCTCGCGCTTGAGCGCCAGGGCGTGGTGACGCATCGCGCTCAGGAACAGCACCGTCCGCTGGACGTGGCTCGGCGTGCGCGTCGACTCTTCTTCTACTTCGAGCATGGCGATCACGTCGCGCTCGCGGTCGAGGCCCAGGTGCTCCGGGTACCCCGCGTCGAGCTGATCGCCCAGGACAAGGCCAAGGAATCTGGCCTCGCCCGTGTCGGCGAGCCCGTTTTTGTTTGCCCAGGTCTTGTTCTTCTTTGCGTTGCTCACGATCGAGCGTAGCGGCGCGTCACTCGGGGTAATCGACCCGGGGCTCGTCGTCGGGGAGGTTCCGCGTGTGCCTGCGGGAACCCTGCAGGAAGAGTCCCTCGGCGAAATCGGGAGCCCGGCCGCGGAAGACCCGCGTGAGCGACTCGGGATCGTCCATCACCCACAGTCGCAGGTCGCCGAAGTTGGTGCGCATCGTGATGGCGTTATCACCCTCGCCCAGCCTCGTCTGGATGATCTCTTGCGTGGTGTAGGTGTTGAGCGCGTCGCCGTCGCGGTTCTTGATGATCGCCTTGCCCTCGAGCGTCTCGAGATCCACGAAGCCCGTGGAGCCGGGCGGGATTTGGAAGTACACGGTGCCGTCGACGACGAGCACCGAAGCGTCATCGGTAAAGGGTCGGTTGGTGCGGAACTCGACATCCCCCGAGTGGTTGTCGATGTCGACGGGCCCCGATGTGCCCACGAGCTCGACGAGCCCGCCGCGATTGACGACGCGAGCGCCGTCGCACCGTGGGACGTAGACGCGGAGCGCGACGGCGTGCAGCGGGTCCGCGTCGGCGGTCGTGGTGCGCACGCGCAGGGTGCCGATGCCGGGTGCCGTCTCGTCGATGTAGGAATCGAGGTCGACCGCGCGGGCAACGGCTTCGTCGGTCTGGTCGTCGCCGGTGAATGCGGCGCCGTAGACGAAGGCCTCGACCTGCGCCTCGCTCAGGCGCGGGTCCACGCGCACCTCGACCGAGCCGCGGTAGTTCTCGATGTCGACCGCCAGGAGGCGGTACGCGCTCGCGCCGGGCACGTCGAAACGGCCCTCCGCCGTCGCCGAGGCGCAGCCCGTCAGGCCCGCGAAGCCGGCCCACACAAGGGCGATAAGAACAATGGGCACGATCCGGTTCAGTGAGCGGGGCATGGCGGGTCCGCGAATACGAGGCGAGAGTCGGAAGATCGGGAACGCAGAAAATCAACAGCCGTCAGGGTCGGCACAGTACTACGACGCGCCGGCCCAAAGGATCGGCGAGATCGCACCCCCGAGGTCAGCGGGGACGCAAGAGCCAGATCGCATACCCCGCCTTCTGGTCCCCCGACCAGCATTTATCATCGAAATCGCCGACAGACTCCCCCTGCTCATCCACCACCGCAAAGGCTTCGAGGCCCGAGGCGTCGAGCACCCCCCTCCATTGGCGGGGGGTGTAGGTGCGCAGCAGGTAGCGGGTATCGAGGTGCGTCTCGGTCGTCGGGGTCTCGATGGTGAGGTGCGAGAGCACGCCCTCGAAGCGGTCCTCCTCGCCCACCGGGATCGACTCATCCCGCTGCGCCCAGGTGCGCACCAGCTCGTTCCCCGCGGGGAGGTACGACGCGAGCTGCACGACCCGGCAACGCCCGCGAGCGCCGGTCCAGAGATCCTCGGTCGGCGTCTCGAGGCCGGGGCCGCTGGTGTTGATCCCGACGGCGTAGACCCCGCCGCGCTTGAGCGCGCGGGCCAAGCGGTCGAAGTGGGCGCGGAGTTCGTCGTCGGTGCGGACGTGCCGGATCGAGTTGATGAGACAGAAGGCAAAGTCCGCCTTGGGCCCGTCGAGTGGGAAGTCGTCGAAGCGAGCGACGTCGTACCGGGCATCGCTGCCGAGCTCGGGTTTGCGGGGCGTGCGCTCGCGCGCGTACTCGACCATCTTGGGAGACGCGTCGAACCCGCGGACGCCCACGCCCCGGCGGGCGGCGCAGCGCAGGTAGCGCCCGCTCCCGCACGCCGGCTCGAGCCACCGCATCGCCCCCGACCACGAGCACGCGCAGTGACGCAGCGCCATGCGCTCGAGCCCGTCGACCTCCCACGCGGTGCCGGCGGCGTGGAGGATGTCGTACCACGCGGGCTTCACGTACCAGTCGGCGTCCCCGAGATCAACGACCCGCTTAGGTGATCCTCCGGAGAGATTCGGGTTAGACGCAACGCCGGCCACGCTGCGAGGGTAGCGTGCTCTGTGCACGACCGACACAGGAGGACCGCGATGCACCGTCTGCCGATCACCGTACTCGCCTTGCTCGCGCTCCTCGTGCCGGCGGCGCGTGCGCACGGGTCAGACGCCGCTTTCCAGGTGCGCTTCGACCCGCGGATCGCGCCCGAGGGCGAGCTGCTCTCGGGCCGGCTCGTCGTCTATCTGCTCAGCTCCGAGTCCACCCTCTACCGCACGAACCAGGCGGCCAACGGGCCCTTCTTCTTCGACCCCCAGCCGATGTTCGGCGTCACCCTCGAGGACCACCCCGCGGGCGAGCCGGTGCTCATCGGCGATGACGCCACCGCCTACCCCGCGCCGCCCTCCGAGCTCGAGCCGGGGTACTACCGCGTGCAGGCGGTGCTGGACCGCTCGCGCACCAACTCCGACTGGAAGCGCGAAGCGGGCAACCTCTACTCCGACGAGTTCACGATCAACGTGCGCGAAGGCACGCCGCCCAGCGACTTCCTCGTGCTCGTCACCAACCGCACCGAGCCCGAGCCCTGGCCCGAAGACGCCGCCGAGCGCGGGGTGCACATCGTAGAAGTTACGCACCCGGGACTCGACGGGAGGCTCGGCGGGCCGACGGCGCTCCGGGCGGCGGTCGTCGAACCCATCGGCTACGACCCGAGCAAGGACTACCCCGCGATCTACTTCGTGCCCGGGTTCGGGGGCGATCACACCCGCGCGCTCTCCGAGGTCGGCGCCCGGCAACGCCTCCGCATGGACGACCCCGCCCGCATGCTCCGCGCCCGCGCGTTCCTCGTCTATCTCGATCCGGAGAGCGGCAACGGGCACCACCTCTTCGTGAACTCGCACATCAACGGGCCCGTGGGGGATGCGCTCGCTGATTCGCTCATCCCCGCGATCGAATCGCGATTCCCGCTGATCCAACGCCCGGAAGCGCGCATCATCACCGGGCACTCTTCGGGCGGGTGGGCCTCGCTGTTTGCGGCGGTGACGAGGCCCGACGTCTTCGGCGCGTGCTGGTCGACCGCGCCCGACCCCGTCGACTTCCGCGCGTTCCAGCAGTCCGACCTCTACGAGGACAATTCCCTCTACTTCAAAGCCGGGGGTGAGCTCGGCAGCTACCGCAGCGCCGGCGCGGTGCGCATGTCCGTGCGCACCGAGAACCTCATGGAAGAGGTGCTCGGCCCCGGCAACACATCGGGCCAGCAGTGGGACTCGTGGTGGTGCGCGTTCGGCGTTGTGGACGACAACGGCGCAGTGCGCCCGCCCGTCGACCCGCTCACCGGCGAAATCGATCACGAGGTCACGGCGCTCATGGGCGAGCGCTTCGACATCAACCGCCTGGTGCGCGCCGAAGAGGGGCCGAAATCCGCCCTCTTCCGGCGCAGCGTGCGCCTGCTCATGGGCGACCAAGACAACTACTACCTCGAACGCGCGGCGCTGCTGCTCAAAGAGACACTCGCCGAGATCGGCGAGCGACGCGGCGAACCCGACCCCGGCGCCCGCGTGCGCATCATCGAAGGCGCAGACCACTCCACGCTCCTGCGCACGCCCGCGGCCCGCTCGATCTCGCGGGAGATGCTCGAGCACATCGCCTCGATCGGCCGAGGCTGAGCCCGCGGGCTCCCCAGCACGCTCGCCCGCCTTCGGGTACACCTACACCCACGCACCCCACCCCACACGGAGATCGCACATGCGCACGTCCACACGCCGATTCTCGACCCTCGCCCTCTCGCTCGCGCTCGCGCCCGCGTTCTCGATCGTCGCGCTCTCCGGGTGCGCCTCCTCGTACAAGGAATCGGGCGGCGACGCCGTCAGCGAGGGCGAACGCCTGCAGGCGCGGGCCAAGGCGACGGTGCGGCAGTTCCGCCAGGCCGACCCGACGATCCTCACGTTCTTCGAGAAGGCCCACGCCTACGCCGTCTACCCCGTCATCGCCAAGGGCGCGATCGGCATCGGCGCTGCTGACGGCGACGGCGTTGTGTTCCAGGGCGATGAGGCGATCGCCTACACGGATATGACGCAGGTCACCGCGGGCCTCCAGCTCGGCGGGCAGACGTACTCGCAGGTGATCTTCTTCGAGGACGCACGCGCGTTCCGCTCGTTCCGTGCGGGCAACCTCGAGTTCAGCGCCAACGCGTCGGCCGTCGCTGCCGAGAAGGGCGCCGCCGCCAACGCCGACTACGAGGAGGGCGTTGCCGTCTTCTCCATGACCCGCGGCGGCCTAATGTTCGAGGCCTCTCTGGGCGGACAGGGCTTCAGCTACGAGCCGATCGACTAAGCCCCCCACCGCTCTCGCCGGGTGCACGAAACGCCCGCGGCGGCTCGGCCCGCACTGGCCTGAAGCGCTCGAGCGCCTTCCCTTGCGGGCGCTCCTGGGTTACGCTGCGGGCTGATGCAAACCTCTGCCTGATCCCCATCTCGTTGCGGCCGCTTTGGCGGACCACACACGCACCAAGCGCCCCGCTCGCCCGGGGGCGCCGTCGCGTGCGCAGCGGGATCGGGAGCGATCGACCCTTCGGGCACGATCCACACACCGCGCCCGCTCGACGCGAGCGGGCCGACCCAGGCGAGTACCACATGTCACGAAAGTCTCGCGCCGACGAAGGCGCTTTTACCTGCATCCGCTGCAAGCAGACCATCGACACGCGGAGCTACGGCACGCGGCACCGCAACCACTGCCCCGCGTGCCTGTGGTCGCGGCATCTCGACGAAGAGCCCGGCGACCGCCGGTGCGCCTGCCGGTCGCCCATGCGCCCGATCGGGGTCGAGGTCCGCAAAGACGGGGAGTGGGCGATCATCCACAAGTGCGAGGGCTGCGGCGTGATCCGCACGAACCGCGTCGCGGGCGACGACTCCGAGCTTGCGCTCCTTGCGCTCGCGCTGTTGCCGATCCAGCAGGCGCCCTTCCCGATCGACGCCTACCTCCGCCGGTAGGGGCGGGCGGGTAACGTGGTGCGTATGCCCAAGGACGAGCCCATCTCGACGCCCGACCCCGCTGAGGAGCGCATCGACGCGCTGATCGAGGCGGAGGCGGGCCCCGAAGAGCTTGCGCCGGCGGTCGCGGAGCTGGAGCCGGCCGACGCTGCCGACCGCATCGAGCAGCTTGCGCCCGAGGAGCAGGCAGAGGTCGTGCACTGCATGGAGCAGGCCGACGCCGCCCAAGCGCTCGCGGAGATGGAGCTGCCCCTCGCGGCCTCTGTCCTCGCGGACCTGCCCGACGCCGAGGTGGGCGAGCTCCTGGGCGTGATGCAGCCCGACGATGCCGCCGACCTCTTGCAAGAGTTCGACGCCCCGACCCGCGCGTGCGTCCTCGACACGATGCACCCCCGGGCGGCTGCGATCCTCGGCAAGCTCGCGCTCTACGACGGCGAGACCGCCGGCGGCATCATGACCACCAACATCGCCGTCGTACGCGCCGGCGTGCGCATCGGGCAGGCCATCGACTGGCTCAAAACCCACGGCATCGACGCGATGCAGAACGATGTCTACGTTGTCGACGACCATAAAGTGCTCGTGGGCACCATCTGCCTCCGCGACCTGTTGATCGTGGACGATGACGAGCCCCTCGAACCCCACATCAATCATGACTTCGATGCCGTCGGCCCCGACGTGGACCAGGAAGAGGTCGCGCGGATCTTCGATCGCTACGACCTATTGACGCTGCCCGTTGTCGACGAGCACGGGCGCGTGCTGGGCATGGTCACGATCGACGACGTGGTGGACATCATCGCTGAGGAGGCGACGGAGGACGCCCAGCGGCAGTTCGGCGCGGGCGACTCCGAGGCCGTCTACAGCCCGGTGCAGGAGAAGATCCGCGGGCGCGGGCCCTGGCTCTTGGGCAACCTGCTGATGGCGCAGGCCGGCTCGATCGTGCTGCTGATCTACACCGACATGATCGCGCTGATCCCAGCGGTCGCCGTCGTGTACCCCATCATCGCCAACCAGTCGGGCAACGCGGGCCAGCAGAGCATGGCGATCACGCTCCGCGGCCTCGTGCTGGGCGAGATCCGGCCCGAGCGCGTCTGGCCCCTGCTCCGGCGTGAAGTGGTCTTTGGCTTGGTTATGGGACTGCTGATCGGTGCCCTCTTCGCTGCGGGTGCGGCGCTCATCGGGCCTTTGGCCATCTCGCCCGCGGTGGCGGATAACCAGTCCCTCGAATGGCTTTGGTTCGGGGCGATCTGCGGGGGCGCGATGGCGATCGCGATGACCCTGGGGTGCCTGGTCGGAACGGCTATCCCCTTGCTGATGCAGCGTTTCGGTCAGGACCCCGCGACGGCCGCTGCCATCCTCGTAACGATGTTCACCGACGCGGTGAGTTACTCCGTCTTTCTCTCGCTGATCGTGCTCGCCCGGTCGGTCCTGTTGGTGCCCGGGGCGTAATTCCGGGCGATCCGTGCGGGTTGGCGGGTTGACGGGGGGGCGGCGTTGCGGGACGATCCCTCACCCGCCGCGACGACATTGTGTTGGAACTGTCGGCGGGCGGTGGTCGTATGGTGGCCCGCGCCGTGGCGCAGCCCGCTCTCTCTGTCCCCTTCGGGGCGGTTGGGCCGGCTTGCCCTGGTGCGTAGACCAGACGTCACCTCGCTTTCTCCGCTCGGCGTCCTGCACTTGCAGGTTTCGCAGAGCGACGCTCACCCGACCCGCGCACCCCGCGCCGAACGATCACGACTCACCGGAGACAAGGCACAGATGGCAAACCGAAGCGGATCGGGCACCGGCATCTATGTATTCATCGCCATCCTCCTGCTCACCACGGTGGGCTTCTTTGTGACGACCGTCCTCGCGGTCGCGCGGGCGAACCAGAACGCGCAGCTCGCGGCCTCTGCCGACGAGGCACGCAACCAGGCCCTCGGGCCCGCGGGCACCGACGCGAACTGGGAGACGCAGCGCCAGCGCGCGGGCAACACCGGCGTCGTGCCCTACCTCTCGGAGGAGAACGCCGATCTCATCAGCATCATCGGCGGCTCGCGCAGCCGGGACACCGCCGAGACCCTCCGCGCGAGTGTCGATGAGAGCTTCGGCGCCAGCGGCGCTTCGCTCACCTCGCTGCTCACCACCCGCACCGCGGAGCTCAACAACGTGCGGCTCGAGAAGCAGGCCGCCGAGAACGCCCGCAACGCCGCCATCGCCGACCGCGACGCGCTCGTGGACCAGCTCGCTGCTGCGACCCAGAAGTTCGAAGAGACCCGCGACGAGGCCGAGTCCCGCATCGCCGAGCTCACGCTCCAGATCGAGGAGTACCGCTCGCAGGTCAACAACACCCGCACCGATATCGAGCAGACCCTGATGGTCCGCGAGGAGGCGTACGAGGAGACGGTCGCCGAGCTCAACGACGAGCTGCAGGCCCTCTCCGACGAGAACGCCCAGCTCGCTGAGCAGGTGCGTCGCCTCCGCGGCGAGACCCGCGACGACCGGCTCTCCCCGCAGGACGAGGCGACACTCGTCGACGGGCTCGTGGTCGGCATCGACCCCGGCGCACGCGAGGTGTACATCAATCGCGGCCGGGCCGATCGCGTCGTCCTCGGCATGACCTTCGAGGTCTACGGTCGCGGCGTGTCGATCCGCGCCGACGAGCAGGGCAACATCTCGAACGGCAAGGCGACGATCGAGGTCATCCGCATCGAAGACGGGCGCTCCGTCGCCCGCATCATCGACGCCAACCGGGGCGACCCCATCCTCCAGGGCGACCGCATCGTGAACGCGGTCTGGGACGCCAACAAGGAGTACCGCTTCGTCGTCTTCGGCAACTTCGACACCAACTTCGACGGCTCCTCGACCCCCGGCGAGGCCGACGCCATCCGCGCGATCATCACCGAATGGGGCGGTGTCGTGGAGGACGAGCTCACCGGCCGGACCGATTTCGTTGTGCTCGGCACCCGCCCGCTCCTGCCGCCCGCGCCCCGCGCCGACGACCCGTTCCCCATCGTGGAGCGGTACCTCAAGCTGCGCGAGCAGGTCGACCTGTACAACGCCTTCTTCGAGGACGCCGGCGAGCGGTCGATCCCCGTGCTCAACCAGAACCGCCTCCTCACCCTCACGGGCCTCGACGACCGCGTGGACTGAGCCCGCCGAACCCATGCCACCCCGCGAGCCGGCGCCCTGCGCCGGCTCGCTTCGTATCCGCACCGACCGCGCCCGCGACGTGACGACCAAGCCCCCCACACCCCCGACCGCACAGCAGCAGGCCAAACGCCGGCGGAAGAAACGCAAGCGCCCGCTCCCCGCGTGGACGCACGGGCCCATCACGCTCGGCGTGCGCACGATGTCGGCGGCCGCCAACCTCGCGGGCGTCGAACGCTCGATGCGCGCGATGCACGACGTGGGCGGCTGGTTCGGCGAGCTGAAGAAGAACGAGAAGCGCCTGCAGCGGGCGGTGGACAACATCGCCTGGTGCTTCCCCGAGCTCGAACCCGAAGAGTGCCGGGCCTACGCCGTCAGCGCCTACCGCCACCTCTTCACGCTCGGCGCCGAGGTGCTCTGCACGCCGGGGCTTATCGATCCGATCACGGTGCACGAGCGTGTCGACTTCCGCGGGTTCGAGCGTGCGCTCGAGCTGTTGCGCTCGGGCCGGCCCACTCTGCTCGTCACGGGGCACTGCGGGAACTGGGAACTGCTCGGGACGATCGTCGCGCAGATCGGCTTCCCGGTGCACGCGCTGTACCGCCCGCTCGACCTCAAGCCGCTCAACGACTGGGTGGTGCGCACGAGGCGGCGCCAGGGGGTCGAACTCGTCGATAAGTTCGGGGCCACCGACCTCTTGCCCCCGCTGATGGAGCAGGGCATGCCCGTCGGCTTCATCGCCGATCAGAACGCCGGGGACAAGGGCATGTTCGTGCCCTTCTTCGACCGGCTCGCGTCGGCCTACAAAACGATCGGCGTGCTGGCGATGCGCTACGAGGCCCCGGTCCTCTGCGGGCACGCCTTCCGCCTGCCCCCCATCGACGGGCGGGAGGACCGCCCCCGGTTCCGCTACCGGATGGAGATGACCGACGTCATCGAGCCCCACCACTGGGCCGATCAGCCCGACCCGCTCTTCTACATCACCGCGCGATACCGGCTCGCGATCGAGAAGATGGTCCGCGCGACGCCCGAGCAGTACCTCTGGATGCACCGGTACTGGAAGAGCAGGCCCCGGCACGAACGCCAGGGCAAGCCCTTCCCAGACCGCTTGCGCGCGAAGATCGCTGAGCTGCCCTGGATGACGCCCGAGCGCGTCGAGCGGATCGTGGAGCGCAGCGCCTACGACGGAGAGGCGTGGCGCGCTCAGCAGCGGTAAGCAGCACGAGGGCCCCCACGCCGAGAGCCGCTGACGCGAAACCGACTCCGCGTTCAGGCGGCTTCGCGCTGATCGTTGTCGGCGTTCTCGGGGTGCCTGCGCTCGCCGCTGTGACTCGCGTCGAGCGTCTGCCCCCAGTTGAAGGCGCGGGCGAAGTCCATATCCCCTTGGGTGAACTGGAAGCCGATGACCCACCACCCGTTGGGCATGGGCTGGTGCACGTGGCGGACCTCGCCGAAGCAGAGCCACGGCTCTTCGCCCTCGCGCCGCCCGCCGATCCGGAGCAGCACCCGATCGCCGACCTCGTAGGGCTCGGCGGTCATGATCCCGCACCCGCCCTCCGAGATGTCCGCGCTGGGCGTGCAGATGAACTCGACGCACTCGTTGGCGTCGTTCAGGAAGGCGACGTCGAGCCACCTTTTGAAGCTCTTGCGTTGGTGGCGTCGCTTGGAGTCGGCGGGGGTACTCATCGGGATCTCCCGGGCAGGGCGGATCGGGCACGGGGACACCTGCGCGGCGTGCGACCGGCGCCCGGTGCTCCATCGGCCTGCGGCGTGGGCGATCGTCACGGGCAGGGTGCTGCACGCTGGTTTTCCCGAACCCGCCAAACCCGAATTCCTGCCCCGATGCGTCCGATACCCGGCGGTCGATCGGCGTGTCTTGGGGAGATGCGGGGTATCGTCACCCCATGGCAACCCTCGAATACCTCACCGCCGGCGAGTCGCACGGCCCGGCCTGTACCGCGTTCGTCCGCGGCGTCCCCGCGGGCGTCGATATCGATGTCGACCTCATCAACCGCGAACTCGAACGCAGGCAGGGCGGGTACGGACGTGGCGGGCGGCAACGCATCGAGACCGACCGCGTCACGTTCCTCTCGGGCGTCCGGCTGGGCCGATCGATCGGCGCCCCCATCGTCATGCAGGTCCCCAACAAGGACTCGCGCCTCGACGACCTGGAGCGCACGCCGCCCATCCACCGCCCGCGCCCCGGGCACGCCGACCTCGCCGGCTCGATCAAGTGGCTCACCCACGATTGCCGGGAGACGCTGGAACGCGCGAGCGCTCGTGAGACGGCGTCGCGTGTCGCCGCGGGAGCGCTCGCCAAGTGCATCCTCAAGCACGTGGGCATAGAGGTGTTCGGTTTCGTGCGCTCTATCCGCGACATCGAGTGCGCGGTGGAAGTCACGCCCGAGCGCCACGCCGAGCTGAAGGCGGCGCGCGACGCGAGCGACGTCTACACGCTCGACGAGAAGAGCACCGAGGGCATGCGCGAGCGCATCCGCGAAGCGAAGGTCGAAAAAGACACCGCGGGCGGGATCGTGGAGGCCCACGTCTTCGGGTGCCCGATCGGCTTGGGCTCTTCTATGGAAGCATCGACGCGTCTTGATGCGCGCATCGCCATGGCGGTCATGAGCATCCAGGCCTTCAAGGGCGTCGAGATCGGCCTGGGCATGGAGGCCTCGCGCAGGCCCGGCTCCGAGGTGCACGACCCCATCGCCTTCGACCCCGCGCTCCGCCACACGCCCACGCTCGGCTACACACGCCCCACCAACAACGCGGGCGGGCTCGAAGGCGGCATGACCAACGGCATGCCCGTCGTCGTGAAGGGCGCTATGAAGCCCATCAGCACGCTCCTCCGCGGCCTGCCCTCGGTCAACCTGCGCACGCAGGAGGCTGAGCACTCCGACTACGAGCGCTCCGACGTGTGCGCCGTGAGCGCCGCGAGCGTGGTTATGGAGAACGCGGTTGCCTTCGAGATCGCTCGGGCGCTGCTCGAGAAGTTCGCGGGCGACTCTGTGACCGAACTCGAGTCGGCGTACCAGAGCTACCTCAAGACCGCCCGGACCGTCCCGGGGCTCGACGAGGGCACGCTCATGGCGTGAGCCCCGCCCGCGTGTGCATCGCGGCCTCACACGAGCGCAACGACCGCGGGGTGTTCGAATCAAAGTTACAGACGCAGCGCACCGAGCCCGGCGCACGGGCGTGGTCGGAGCACGCCTACGACGACGCGGGGCTCGATACCATCGCCCGGTGTTGCACGAGCGGTGCCCGGTCGTTCCGCACGCTGGAGTACGAGCAATCACGGAAAGGCCAAATGCCCAATGAACTCGCGTTTGCCGTCAAGGATGCGATTGGAACGGGTGTGATGGAGACTACGCCCGACTTCGTCGCCTGCCCCTACGCGATCGGCGGCGATTGGAACCCCAGGACTGCCGTCACAGGCTGCGCTCCGCACGCGTTCGAGTTGCTCAAGCAGCGGAAGCTCATCTGAATCCCCAACACTCTCGCCCGCGAACAGGCGTTCACTATGCGCAGACTCCTCCTCGTACTCCCGGTGCTCTTCTCGCTCATCCTGCTGCCAAGCGTGGCGGCGGCTGAGGACCGCACACTCTTCGAGTTCGACGAGGACAACCTCGACCGCGTGTGGACGACCGTGAACGACGGCGTCATGGGCGGGCGGTCGTCGGGCGGGCCCCGCTTCTCCGAGGGCGTGCTCACCTTCGCGGGCACCATCAACACCAACGGCGGCGGCTTCTCTTCCATCCGCACGCGCGAGCGTGATTGGGGATTCGAGGCCGGCGGCGGGATCGTCATCCGCGTGCAAGGCGACGGCCGGCAGTACGACTTCGACCTGCGCACCGGCGAACGCCTCGGCCGGCGCACCATCGCCTACCGAACCGAGTTCGTCGCGCCCGAGGGCGACGGCTGGTTCGATATACGCCTGCCCTTCGGCGCGTTCGTGCCGACGGTGTGGGGCAACGATGTCTCGGGCCGGGTCGCGGCGCTCGACCCAACCAAGGTCCGGGCGATCGGGTTCAACCTCGGTGACGGCATCGATGGCCCCTTCGAGCTGCGCGTGGATCGCATCTCTGCGTACGCCGCTCCTCCCGAGATGCCCGAGCTGCCTGCGCCCGAGCTGCCCGAGTCGTGGATGGGCCTGTGGTCGGGCGTCAGCACCGCGACCTACCGCGACGGGCGGACCCTCGACTTCCCGACGAGCCTGGAGATCCACCCCGTTGAGGGCCAGCAGGGCCGGTGGACCTGGACCCTGATCTACGGCGAGGGCGAGGCCGCCCAGGTGCGGGCCTACGAGCTGGTCGGCGTGCTGGGCTCGACGAACCGCTTCCAAGTCGATGAGAAGAACGGCATCGTCCTCGAGCAGTTCTTCGCGGGCGATGCCCTGTACGGGCGCTTCGTCGTGGGCAATTCGGACATCGTCGGCAGCTACCGCCTCCTTGAGGGCGGGGAGGCGATGGAGATGGAGCTCGTTACCTACGCCGCCCCGTCCGATGCCGCGGAGACGGGCGGAGAAAACGGCGTACCAAGCGTCCTGACCGCGGTGCCCGTCGCGATCCAGCGGGGGCAGCTGCTCCTCGAGGGCGCGACCGACGAGTAATTCTGGAATTGGCCTGGGATTGGCCTGCGATCGACCTCCGATTGGCCTGCAATTGGGCTGCGGGGGCGCGATTTCAGACGCCCCAACCCGCACGCCCGGGCCGCACCGAGGCCACTCCCCCCGCTACACTCTCCGCCATGGAAGCGATCCTCGACGCCATCTTCCCGCTCTCGCCCCAGTTTGCTGTTGGGGCGCTGGTCTGCCTCGTGATGATCCACGCGATCCTCGGGACGATCCCCATCCTCATCTACTTCGAGCGCAAGATCTCGGCGTACATCCAGGACCGCATGGGCCCCAACCGCGTCGGCTTCGACCTGGGGCTCCCGATCCTGCAGAAGCTCTTCCGCGGCTTCGGGTTCTGGGGGCTCGGGCAGTCGCTCGCCGACGGGCTCAAGTTCATCCTCAAAGAGGACTACATGCCCAAGGGCGCCGACAAGGCGCTCTTCACACTCGCTCCGGCGCTCGCGGTCATCCCCGCATTCATCGGCTGGGCGATCATCCCCTGGGGCGGCATCATGCACGTTCCCTCGGTCGAGCTCTTCGGCCGGGAGCTCATCGCGGCGGGCAACGCGAGCGTCGCCGTCGCCGATGTGAACGTCGGCTTCGTCTACCTGATCGCCATCGCCTCTCTGGGCATCTACGGCGTGACGCTTGGCGGATGGGCCTCCAACAACAAGTACTCGTTCCTCGGTGGCCTCCGCGCTTCTGCCGGCATGATCTCGTACGAGATCCCCCTCGGCATGGCGATCCTCGCCACGCTGCTGATGATCGGTTCCTTCGAGCCGGGCGTGATCGTCGAGGAGCAGGCCCGCAACGGCTGGTTCGTGCTCGCTCAGCCCATCGCGGCGGTGCTGTTCTTTACGTGCATCCTCGCCGAGGCCAACCGCGCCCCCTTCGACAACGCCGAGGCCGAGCAAGAGCTCGTGGGCGGCTACCACACCGAGTACTCCGCGATGCGCTTCGCGCTCTTCTTCCTCGCGGAATACGCGCACATGGTCACCTCCAGCGCCTTCTTCGCCCTGCTCTTCCTGGGCGGCTACCACCTCCCCGCGGTGCTGGATCCCTTCGGCCTGACCGACCCCGAGAACACCGCCTGGTACGCGGCGCTCTTCAAGACCTTCATCTTCTTCAACAAGGTGATCCTGCTGATCGTCTTCATGATGTTCATCCGCTGGACGGTCCCGCGCATCCGCTACGACCAGGTGATGAAGCTCTGCTGGGGCGCGCTGATCCCGCTGGGCCTGGGCCTGATCGTGGCGACCTCGGTGATGATCAAGTTCGGCCTCGACGAGTGGTGGCAGATGGCGCTGATGAACGTCGTGCTCCTCGCGGCGATCATGCCCATCGCGACGCGTCTCTTTAACTCGCAGGGCGTCAACGCCCGCGTGCCCCTCGCCGGCTCGCGCTTCAGCCCCCTCCCCGAGGAGGCCGTCTCGACCGCGCCGACAACGACCGACGCGCTCGACGACGACGACCCCTTCAAGGCTGCGGCCTCGACCGCCGGTTAACACGGGCGAACCGGGCCGCTCCCGATATGGGCGAAGACCTCCGACTCCTCTCGATCGACCTCGGCGACCGCCGGACGGGCCTCGCGGTGGGCGACACCTTCACGGGCCTCGCCTCGCCCGCGGGCGTGATCGAATTGCCGATGGCCGAGGGCGATCGCGGGAACGCCCTCGTCGAAGCCCTCGCGAAGGCCGCCCGCGAGCACGAGGCCCACGCGTTGGTTGTGGGCCTGCCCTACAACATGGACGGCACCGAGGGGCCGCGAGCGAAGCTCGTGCGGGCGTTCGCGGCCCGGATAGCGCGTGCGACGGGCCTCGAGACGCATTTTCAGGACGAGCGCCTGACCTCCGCGGAGGCGGACTGGGCGATGGCGGGCAGCGGCCTGACCCACAAGGGGAAAAAACGCCGCCGGGACGCCCTGGCAGCGGCCGCCATCCTGCGGGATTACCTGCAATCGCGGGCGTGAGCCGATTTCGAACCCCACGCCCCGCTCGTGCGCTCGATACTGGCACCCGACTGGTGCACGAGTGCCGCAGGGCAGCGTCCGATCGGGCCGGCGGTACGAACAGACGGGGCATCATCCCGCCCCACGGAGACTCGCATGAACCGCGTGACGACACTCGCACTCTCACTCGCGTGCCTCGCAGGAGCGCCCGCCGCCCACGCTGGCCAAGCCGCCCCGGCGCAGGCCGGCGAGCAGGCGCCCGCCCGGGCCCAGGGCCAACCCCAGGACGCGCAGCACGCGCCGGCGTTCGAATCCGCCGGAGCGCTGCTCGAAGCGCTCGAGCGATCGACGGACGATCTGCGCGCGCTCTGGTGCCAGGTCGTCTACGACCGGCGCTTCATCCTGCAGGGTGACACGCAGATCCGAATCGGCACGATCGCGTTCGCGCAGCGGCCGGAAACAGAAGAGACCCCGCGCGAGCGGCGGTTCGCTGTCCGCTTCGACCTGCTCATCCTCGGCGACGAGCAGCGCGAGGACCGGCAGGAGTTTGCCTTCGACGGGCGCTGGATCGTCGAGCGCCGCTTCGACGACAAGGTGTTCGTGAAGCGCGAGCTCGCGCCCGAGGGGCAGTCCTTCGACCCGCTCGAGCTCGGCAAGGGGCCGCTGCCGTTGCCCGTGGGTCAACGGCGAGACGCCATCGAGGCGCGGTACACCGCTGCGCTGGCTGAGGCGAGCGAAGGGTTCGACGAAGAGGACCCGACCGACGACGGGTACGCCGCATTCGTGCGAAACGCCGTCCAGCTCGTGCTGATCCCCCGCGCGGACGCGCCGGACGCCGACGAGCGTTTCCGCGAGATCCGCCTGTGGTACGGGCACTCGGACGCGAGCGCCGCCCTGCTGCCGATGCTCGCGCGGACCGTCGACCGTTCGGGCGATGTCGTCTTTGTGCAGCTTGTGGGCGTGCGCACGGGTGAAGCGTTGCCCGACGAGGTCACTATCAACCTCTCACCGCCTCCCGCGAACACCGGGTGGGACGTGCAGATCGAAGAGGGCCGCTTCGGCGACGGGATCGAGGGCGTGCAGATCGGCGCTGCACCTTCGCCGTTGCGCCGCGCGAGTGCGCCCGACGCGCGCATCCTGTTTGCTTCACAGCCCTCCGCCGGCGATATCACCCGCGAGCTCGCCGACGACCAGGCGCAGGTCGAGGGCGCCGACCCATCCCGCCTCCCGGGGGGCATGCCCCCGGTCGATGCGCCGGACATCGACCCCCTCGTGATGCGCACGCTCGGCGCTGGCTACCTGAGCGACGAGGAGCGCGCAGACAAGCGCGTGTTCCACGGGCTGTGGCAGGAGGGCGACCTCGACGATCCCGCGCGAGCAGCGCGGGCGGCCCTCGCCTCGGGCGTGTGGGACCACCCCGCCTTCGACGACCCGCGGGCCGACCCCCTCGATGCCGCCGAGGCGATGGTCCTCCGCGGCGATATCGGGCGGGCCTTTGACATCCTCGCAGACCAGCCCGAGTCGGCGCGCATGCTCCGACTGATCGCAGAAGCATTCGACGCTGTGGGCGATCGCGACGAAGCGCTGCAGGTCCTTGAAGAGATGGAGGCGAACGTTCTGAGGGGCCGGTACACGAGCGCGAGCGACATCACGCAGGCGGCGAGCGCGATCGCCCTGCTCACGCGCCTCGATCAACGGCCCGCGGCCTCGTATCAGGCCGCCCTCGCGGCGCTTACCGGAGCGCACCAGCGGGTCGATCGTCTGTACTGGCCCGCGCTCGTGCAGGAAGCGCTGCTCCTCGATTCGAAGGGCAACGCGGGCGAGGCGCTCGATGCGGCCAACCGGGCGCTCACGCTCACGACCGCGTCGAGCGGCGCCTGGAACATCGTCGGCATGCGCATGGTGGCGGCCTTCGCGACCGACAACGCACTGAGCGTCGCCGAGCGCCTGCACCGCCTCGAACGCCGCCTCGGTGATCGCACCGCCTTCAGCCCGACGGGCGACCTCATCGCGGCCCGTGCGTACCTGCGCCTCAACGATCCGGAGCTCGCCTCGTTCCACGTCGAGCGTGTACTGAAGCGCTACCCGAAGCACCGCGAGGCGCTCGCGCTGCGGTGCGCCGTTGCCGCCACCGCGTACGACTTCGACCGCCTCGAGGAGTTGCTCTCGCAGTTCGACGCGCTGGCGCCGGGTCACCCGCTCGCGCTGTACGAAGCGGGCGCTGCGCTCTCTGAGCGCCGGCAGTACGCCGAGGCGTCGGAGTACCTAGGCCGCGCGATCGATCGTGCGCCGGCGTGGTCGACGCCGATCGTGGAGCTGGGCCTGATGGAGGTGCAGGCTGCGCGCGACACCGTGGCCCGCGATGTGCTCGAGCGCGCCGTGGAGCTCGACCCGTTCCACACCCGCGCGCGCAACAGCCTCGCGCTCGTAAACGGGCTCCTTACCGAATTCGCAACGCTCGAGAGCGACCACTTCATCGTGCGGTACAAGCCCGGGCCCGATGAGGTCATGGCCCGCGAGATGCTCGATGATCTCGAGGAGATGCACGATGTTGTCGCCTCGGCCATGGAGCACGTACCCGCACGCAAGACGCTCTTCGAGGTGATGCCCGATCACTCGTGGTTCAGCGTGCGCATCACCGGCATGCCGCAGATCCACACGATCGCAGCGGCGACGGGCCCGATCATCGCCATGGAAGCGCCGAAGGTCGGCAAGCGTCACACGGGGATCTACGACTGGCTGCGCGTTGCGCGGCACGAGTACACGCACACCGTCACCCTCGACCGCACGAAGAACCGCATCCCACTCTGGTTCACCGAGGCCGCCGCGGTGCGCATGGAGCTCGCCCCGCGCGATTACAACACCGTGCAACTACTGACCAACGCCCTGCTCACGGGCACCCTCTTCGATCTCGAAGAAATCGATCTTGGGTTCATCCGCCCCGAGAAGCCGACCGACCGCCCTCAGGCGTACGCGCAGGCGCACTGGATGTGGGAGTTCATCGAGGAGACGTGGGGCAACGAGAAGAACATCGAGATGATGGACCGCTTCGCAGCGGGGCAGCGCGTGCCGCGGGTGCTCGCCGACATGTTCGATGAGACGCCCGACTCGTTCATGCAGCGGTTCACCGATTGGGCCCGCGCGGACGCCTCGGAGTGGGGCCTCCTGCCCGAGCCCTCGCTCGGCGCGCTGCGGCTCGAGGAGACGCTCGCCGACGAAGAGCTGCTCGCGGAGTCGGAGTCGGCGCTCGGCGCGTTCGCGCGTGCGATCGGCGAAGCGACGGTGACGGGCGCGGAGCGCGTCGATCAACCCGACCTGCCGCTCGTGCGCGTCTCGCCCGATGTTGTTGAGTTCTGGTCGGAGATCTACCCCGACCACCCCGACGTCCTCAACCTGATGGTCCAGCAGGCGCTGCAGGAGGCTGCGGGCAACGCCATGCCCGAGCACATCGAGCTGCTGGAGCGCTACGCCGCCGCCCGCCCGACGGACCCGATGCCCCACCGCCACCTCGCGCGGCTGCACCTGCGTTCGGAGGACCCTAGTCGCGCGATCCCGCACCTGGAGTATCTCGACGCGCGCGAGGTGTACTCGCCGGCGTACGCCGTCGCGCTGGCCAAGCGCTACAGCGCCCAGGGGCGGTATGCCGACGCGATGGAGGCGGCCCAGCGTGCTACGCGCATCGCGCCCTTCGACGGGGACTACCGCGAGCTCGCCGCCGAAGTCGCGGTGCGGATGGGCGATCTCCCCCTCGCCCGCACGCACATCGAGGCGCTGACGATCCTCGAGCCCGACATCGCGCTGCACAAGCGTCGCCTCGACGCGGTGGACCAGCGCCTGCGCGACGCCGGCTGAGCACTACACTCCTGGCATGATCGACGCCCTCGCGAATATCCCCTACGTGCTCCTGGTCCTGCTGGGCTTCTCGTTCGTGGTCTTCATCCACGAGCTGGGGCACTTCCTGGCAGCGAAGTGGGCGAAGATCCGCGTGCTCGCCTTCGCGGTCGGCTTCGGCCCAGCGATGTGCAGCTACCGCAAGGGCCTGGGTTTCCGCCGCGGCTCGACCATCGCGGAATACGAAAAGAAACTCGAGCAACGGCGGTTTGAGGTCGCCAAAGAAGCCAGCAAGGAGAAGCTCCGCGACGGTGAGCTCGACGTGAACCGTCTCCCCGGCGTTTCGTACACCGAGTACCGGCTCAACTGGCTGCCCCTCGGCGGCTACGTGAAAATGCTGGGCCAGGAGGACGCCAACCCCGGCGCGACCTCAGCGGCCATCGACAGCTACACGAGCGTGCCCGTTTGGAAGCGCATGGTCGTCGTCTCGGCGGGCGTGATCATGAACGTGATCCTGGCCGCGGTGCTCTTCATCGGCGTCTACTCCGTGGGCCTGCCCTCGATGGCTCCCGCGATCGCGGTGGAGGAGGGCTCGCCGGCGTACGAGGCCGGGCTCCGCACGGGCGATCTTGTAGTCAGCGCCAACGGCGAGGGCGTCGAGGTCTTTATCGATCTGATGCAGAGCGTCGCGCTGGCGAAGCGCGACACGCCGGTGCCCATCACCGTGCTGCGGGACGGCGAAGAGCTGACCTTCGACGTGGTGCCCGCGTACGACCGCGCGAACCAGATCCGCCGTATCGACGCGATCCTGATGCCCTCAGCGACGATCCGCACCCCCGGCGATGTGCTCAACCAAGAGCGCCTGCGGGCGGTGCTCGACTCGATGGGCCTCGCGGGTGTCGAAGCGGGCATGACGCTCACGCGCGTCGGCGGGACGGCGATTCAGCCCGTTCCAGTGGGGCCGTACGGCGAGGTTACGCTCCCCACCGCGCTGCTGCAGGCCGCTGCAGAATCGGGCGGGAGGCCCGTCCCTGTGCTGTTCACCGACGAATCGGGGACGACCGTCGAAGCCGAGTTCACCCCGCGGTCGGAGCTCGGCTTCTACGCGACACCCGTCGGCGAGGACCTCTTCCCCGCTGAGCATCTGTTGGGGCTCACGCCCGTGCTCGGCGTGCGTGAAGTCACACCCGTAGCCGCGGAGCAGGGGCTGCGGGCGGGCGACGCGTTCGTGCGCCTCGGCGAGGCGCGTGCGCCTTCGTACGGGACCGGCATCCGCGCGATCCGGTCGGCATCGGGCGGATCGATCGAGGCGACCGTGCTGCGCGGGGGCGAGCTCGTCGATCTCACACTGCGCGTGACCGCTGGGGGGACGGTTGGTTTTACCCCCGCGAGCGCGACCTGGGCACCGCTCCTTGCCGATCGCCCCGAGATCGTCCGGCCGGAAGGGAACGCCGAGTCAGAGACACCGATGCTCGACCCGCTGGCGTCGGACCGCATCACGCCCGCGGCCGCGCCGGGCATGGTCGTTGTCGGGGTGGGCGAGCGTGGGGTGACGAGCTTCGAAGCGTTGCGCGAGGCGCTCCAGCGTGCGACCGACGCTGCCCTCGCTGCGGGCACCGGCGCGAGCGTTACCCTCGACGTGCGCGCGCCCGACGCCGGCACGATGAGCGATGGTCCCGTCCAGCGCGTGGAGTGGGAGCTGAGTCCGCAAGACGTCGCGCAGCTGCACGCGCTGGGCTGGACGGGCGAGGACATATACGCCGTCCTCGCGCCGGCTGAGATCCTTCAGCAGGGGACGAGCCTCGGCGATTCGCTGCGACTCGGGCTGCGAGAGACGAAGCGCATGCTCACGCGCGTCTACCTCACGCTCGGACGCCTCGCCGACGGCAGCGTGAAGCCACAACAGCTCAAGGGGCCCGTCGGCATCACGCACATCGGCTCGCAGGTCGCGCAGGACGGCATGATCCGCCTGCTCTTCTTCATCGGGCTCATCAGCGCCAACCTCGCGGTGTTGAACTTCCTGCCCATCCCCATCGTCGACGGCGGGCTCTTCCTGATGCTCGTCTACGAGGGCATCACGCGCAAGCCCGTGCCCATAGCGGTGCAGAACGCTCTCACACTCATCGGGCTCATAGGTATCATCGGGGTCTTCCTCTTTGTCACGACCAACGATGTGATGAACCTTTTCTAGATCACGCCGAACTCCGGGAGCACACCATGAACGAGCAGTACGCCGAGCCCAAGAAGGGCCTGAGCACCGGCGGGATCATCGCCATCGTCCTCGGCGCGGTCATCATCGTGGGCGGGGGCGGCTTCTGCCTGCTGGGGGCGGGCATCCTCCTCCCAGCGGTGAACCGCGCCCGCGAGAACGCCATGCAGATCATGAGCGCCACGCAGGCGCGGGCGATCGCGCAGGCGGTCCAGCAGTACGAGAGCGACAAAGGCACCGCGCTGCCGCGCGACGGGTGGACGCAGCTCCTCCTCAACGAGGGCCTCATCACGCCAGACATGCTCATCCTGCCCTCCGACGACACGATCACGCCCGCGTACTTCCTGCTGCCCGTGGGCGCCCTCGACGGGCAGACGGGCCTGCCCACCAACGTGCTCGTCTACGAGCACCCGGGCGCCTTCGACCGCGGGGGGAACGTCGTTTACACCGACGGCATGGCGTCGTTCATCAACGAGCCCGAATTCACAACGCTCATCGACAACCTGCAGAACCCCGACGGCACGCCCTTCGCGCCGCATCGGAACTGAGCATCAGCTCAGCACCGCGACCCACATCAGTGCACCAATGCACACCAGGAACGCGCCGGGCAGCAACGCGAGGAAGACGCCCCGGCGGGCGCCGATGCGCCGCTGGAGCGGCCTCGTCCGCTCGGCGATCGCCAGTGCGCAGTAGAGCGTGACACCCAGCGCAGCGATGCCCACCACCACGCCCAGCAGGTGCGCAGCGTAGTGGCCCAACAGAGCTGCAGCTAAAAAGCTCACACCCGGCAGAAACGTAAGCAGCAGGTACCCCGCCCAGCCCACAGGCTCGGGCGCGACCCTCGGGATCAGCACCGGCGGGCGCTTGCCCGCGCTATCGATGAGCACCATGTGCGAGGCGTCTGTGCCGCACTCGGGGCAGGTGGTTACGCCAGCCCGGAGCGTGCGCTCGAGGTCGTAGCCGCAGCGGATGCACGCGAACTGCCCCGCCTGCCCTGCCGGCCCGCCGCTCACTTCCCGCGGTACTCCGCGGGCACGTCGCCAACACTCGCGGTGATGCGGCTGCGGATACCGCCGCGACCCTTCCACACCGTCACGACCTGCAGCCACTCGGCGCCGATCGCTTCGGCCAGATGGTCGCGGATGGTGTTGGTGACGGCCTCGTAGAAGATGCCCTCGTTGCGGAAGCTCTGGTAGTAGAGCTTGAGGCTCTTGAGCTCGACGCAGACGCCGCCCTCCTTCGCGGGACGCGGCACGTAGCGCAGGATCACGTCGCCGAAGTCGGGGTGGCCCGTCTTGGGGCAGACGGAGGTGAACTCCTCCGAGGTGTGCTCGATGACGAAGGGCTCGTCGGAGGGGGCGGGGAAGCACTCGAGGAGAGTTTGATCGGGCATCGGGTCGCTCGCTGGTGGGAAGAGGTGTGAGCGGCAAGGGTAGGTGGCAAAGCGAGCGCAGAGAAAGACCCTCGCACGGGACAAGGGTCTTTGGGGTGCTCTGTCGAAATGGGGAGCGAGCGGTAGCGATGCCGCCCACGGCGTGTTCAGCGAGCCGATCAGCTCAGCCGCGACGACGCCGCATCACAGCGAGCCCGCCGACGCCCATCAGGGTCGCTGCGCCCGGAGCGGACCCGACGGTGCGTCATAGGACACGGTGGTGGTTCCGATTGTGACACTCACGCTCGATGCGGCGAAGTTCCAGAACGATCCGGAGATCACTGTCGGGGTTGTCTCTGCAACAATATCGATCTGCATGGCATCGCCGACGTTCCTTGCTCCGAAAGGGCCGGCTGCACAGGTGCGGCCCATCCTCCGACACAATTCCCAAGCCGCATACCCAAAGAGCGTCTAAATACAACACTGATAACGAGATGCGCAGCGCACGGACGACGCTCCCAGATCTCTAGAAGGGAGCGGAGTCACCCAACGCGGAATGAGCCCGAAGACATGCCGCTGAGCGTCAGCGTTGTCAGTAGGTGTAGTTCACGTTGGGGTCGGATGTGACGTACGCGGTGCCCCCCGAGTCTCCGAGCACGGGCGAGTTGCTGCTTGATTCAGCGTCGATGACGAAACAGACGTTGCCGAAGACGACGCTCCAGTTCACATCAGACGAGCCCGAAACGCGGTTGCGCTGGATAATGCTCCCCGGGACCTGGACGACGATCCCGCGGTCGTTGCCGTTGCAGTTGTTGCCCTCGATCAGCGTGTCAGATCCAAAGACGTTGATACCGTCTCCGTCCCCGTTGAGGCCGTTCGCTCGCGCCGTGCAGTTGCGGATCACCGAACCCGAACCGGCGAAGATGCCGTGCTCGGTGTTGGCGTGTGCGGTGCAGCGGTCGATGGTCACACCGACACCCGCTGCGTAGAAACCGCTCTGCCCGGATGTGCGTGCGGTGGAGTCGACGACGGTGCTGCCGCTCAGGATCGTGAAGCCGTAGCCGCCGTTCCCACGCGCGGTGCAGTTGTTGACGCTCGACCCGATATCGACGTAGAAACCGTCACCGGCGTTCTCGCGCGAGACGGTATTGCTGACCGAGGATCCCCGGCCGATCACAACACCCGCGGCGTCGCCGGCGTCCGACCCGAACACGACCGAGTCCGAGATCGAACTGCCGTCGCCGCACACGATGCCGCTCCCGCCGTTGTTGTAAGAAGAGACCCCACGAACTACGCCCGAGGTCTGGGTTTCCACGCCGTTGCCTCCGTTTTCGAAGGCGGTCGAAGACGTCACAACACTGCCGGTTCCAACGCGGATCCCGATCGCGGAACTGCCGCGGGCGGTGGACCCGAGGACGGTCGAGCCGTTGGTCAGGCTGATGCCATTGGTGCAATCCTCGGCGGCCGAGGACTCCACCACAACCCCGAAGCCGTTGCCCAGGATGCCCGTCGCGGAGGACCGCGCGGTGGAGTTCCGGACGACCGAACCCGTGTGTACTGCGATGCCGGCGGAGCCCCCCGCGACATGGCACCCCTCCACGAGGGAATGGGGACCGGTGCTGATGCCTTCGAACGACACAACCTCGACCTGGCAATTCTGTACAACCGACTGCTCGCCCACGCGCATGCCGAAGTCGCCCTGCGAGAAGTTGCAGTCGCGGACGGTGACCGTTGCGCTGGACGCGTCGATGCCGCCGCCGTCGTTCCGGAACATGCGGACACCCTCGACGATGTGACCTGCTCCGCCAGGGATCTGGATCGCGGCCTGCCTGAAGTCCTCGACCACGCCGTTGGAGATGCGTACCCACGACCTTCCCGTTGCAACGACGATGGCGCTCCCGGTGTCGCCGATCCCCTCGATCTTGAATCCATTGAGATCGAGCGTGACCTGAGGCTCGTTGATGCGGATCGCGCCGCGGCCAATACCAGACACGCTCATGTTGCCCGTCAGGTAGTAGGAACCTGGACTGTCGATCACGAAGGTGTACTGCCCGTCCCCCGGAGTCGTTTCCTGCGAGAGCGCAATGCGCGGCTCGACGTCGGTGAGCGTCTTCATCGTCGGGGCGATCGGGCCTCCGGGAGGATCTATATCTCCCGCATTGAGGTACGCAGCAGCGGACACAACTAAGGCAGCCGATAGGCCGATCAGGGCAACACTCTTCATTCCTCGGTCTCCTCCTCGGTGGGCGATTCACCCACACGAAGGCAAAGCGTACGTGGAAACAGAGGAGCGCATAGCCAAAACCCAATACTCGGCCGCTCGACGCTGAATATGCCCCCCCCTTTGGTACCCGTCCGAGGTCCGATAGTAGGGCTCGCACGCCAAAGCCACCCCCCGAACGGCAGCCGCCGCGATGCTCCCGAGCCCGCCGAGCGGGTAGGATGGTTCACCGGCCCACTCGCAGGACGAGCGGGCGTTCTTGCGGACCCACGGAGCGACCATGCCCACCATCACGATCGACGGCAAAGTGTGCGAATTCGAGCAGGGGCAGACCATCCTGCAGATCGCCAACGCCAACGGGATCACGATCCCCCAGTACTGCTACCACGACGGGCTCTCGATCGTCGCCAGCTGCCGTATCTGCCTTGCAGAGGTCCACGCGCCCAACCCCCGCAACGACAACAAACTCGAGCCCATCCCTAAGCTCCTGCCCACCTGTCAGACCCCCGCCGGCGACGGGCAGGTTGTCTACACCACGAGCCCCAAGGCCATCTCCAACCAGAAGTCGGTCATGGAGTACCTGCTCATCAACCACCCGCTCGACTGCCCCGTGTGCGATCAGGCCGGCGAGTGCGACCTGCAGGACTACAGCTACCAGTACGGCCGGGGCGTCTCACGCTTCGAAGAGACCAAGGTCAAGCAGCCCAAGAAAGACCTGGGCCCCCACGTCTACCTCTACTCCGACCGCTGCATCATGTGCTCGCGCTGCGTGCGCTTCACGCGCGAAGTCTCGGGCACCGCGGAGCTCACCATCGACGGCCGCGGCAACCAGGAGCAGATCGACGTCTTCCCCGGCGTGCCCCTCGACAACGAGCTCAGCGCCAACGTCATCGACCTCTGCCCCGTCGGCGCGCTCCTCGATAAGGACTTCCTCTTCACGCAGCGCGTGTGGTTCCTCAAGTCCACCCCATCGATCGACGGCATCACCGCGCAGGGCGACAACATCCTCATCGAGCACAACGAGGGCAAGCTCTACCGCGTCAAGCCGCGTGAGAACATGGAAGTCAACAAGTGGTGGATCTCCGACGAGATCCGGTACGGGTGGAAGTTCGTCCACTCCGAGGATCGCCTCTCCGCGCCGACCGCGGTGCTCAACGGCGTGCGCACGAGTGTGCCCTTCCCCCGCGCCCTCTCCGCTGCCGTCGACGGGCTCACGGGCACCTCGCTCGTCGCGGTTCTGTCGCCCATGCTCCCCTGCGAAGAGGCGTACGCACTCGTCAAGCTCGCCCAGCGCCTCGATGCCAACGCCTCCTTCGCGGTGGGCCCCGTGCCCTTCGAGGGCGAGGACAAGGAGTTCCCCGGCGGCTACACGATCCGCGCCGAGAAGGCCCCCAACGCCCGCGGCGTCAAGCGCGTGCTCGAGGCGATGGGCGTGAGCGTCGTCGACTTCGATCAGGCCGTCGCATTGCTCGCTTCGGGCGAGCGCACCGGCGCGCTCGTCACGGGGAACTACCCCAGCGAGTGGACCACCCCCGCGCTGCGCGACGCCTGCGAGAAGGCCTTCACCGTCGTCATCGACACGCTCCCCAACAGCCTCACGCGCAGCGCCGATGTCGTGCTGCCCGGCGTGACCTGGGCCGAGAAGGCGGGCGTCTTCGAGAACGTCGACCACAAGCTCCAGGCCTTCGAGCAGGCGATCCCCGCTTCGGAAGGCGCGCTGTGCGAGGGGCAGATCGCCTACGACATGATCGCCATCGCCGACGGCACGCCCGCGGGCGAGACGTGCGCCGCGACCGAGGTGCTCGTCGTCGACGAGGGGCCGGGCCAGGTGCCCGCAGCCCGCACGGTCGTCGCCCCGCGCGCGACCCTGCGCTACAACGCAGCGAACGCCCGCCGAGAGATGGCGGGCGAGTTCCCTGCGCTGTCTGTGTTCGAGACCGAGGTGAGCTACCCCGCTGCGCCGGCCCAGCAAGAGGCGGACATGCAGCTCGTCGAGCTCTGAGTTCGCCGGGCGACCGGCCGCGACATCCTCACACCACGCTGCACGCGAAGAGCACGCACGCGCTGGCACACAGCCCCATCGCTGTCACGGCGCTACGCAAGACGCGCTTCATGCGCCAGGCCTGCACGTCCGCCCGCAGCGAACGGTGCCCTTCGGTGACAGCGCGAGAAGGGAGTGGAAGAAGCGGGTCGGCGGGTGCGAGCGGGGTGTGCATGGGTGTGTGCTCCGGGTCGATCGTGCGGGTAGACGGGGGGATTACTCGTTCTCTTGCTGGCGCTGCTGGCGTTCGAGTTCACGCTGGCGGCGGCGCTCTTCGCGCTCCAGTCGCTTCTGCTCACGCAGCGCCTCGCGCTCGGCCTTCTTCTGCGCACGCTCCAGCGCCTTCTGACGATTGCGCTCCTCGCGTTCCAGGCGCTTCTGCTCCTTGAGCGCCTCACGCTCGGCCTTCTTCTGCGCACGCTCCAGAGCCTTCTGACGCTTGCGCTCCTCACGCTCCAGGCGCTTCTGCTCCTTGAGCGCCTCGCGCTCGGCCTTCTTCTGCGCACGCTCCAGCGCCTTCTGACGCTTGCGCTCCTCGCGCTCGGCGCGCTTGCGCTCGCGTTCGAGTCGGCGCTGCTCCGAACGGGTCAGGGGGACGTCCTGGGCGTTGCCTGAGTCGGCGGCCGGGGGCGGCGCAACCGCGGGCGGCGCAGGGTTGGGAGCGGGGTTCACCGCGGGCAGGGGGGGCTCGGGCTGGGGTTCGGGCTGGGGTTCGGGGACGGGCTCCTCGTCCTTGGGGTCGCCGACAGGGTCTTCGACGCGCGGCGTAGGCCGGCTTTGTTCGCGCAGACCCGAGATCTCCACGAGCCAGTAGTCGCGCTCCACCTGGATCGTGCCGACCGCGACGAACGCGGGCCCGAACGCAGCAGAGACAAGCTCTGCCGGCGCACCCGAGTCCTCAACGGGACCGAAGTACGTCGAGACCGCATCCGCGAGATCGCTGCGGTACTGCACGTCGAGGTTCTGCACCGCGGTTTCGCGGGCAACCGCGAGGTCGTAGACATCGATCGCCTCCGCGCCGGAGGCGACGAGCCCGCTCACTTCGTTGAAGAAGAAACTGCACTGGGCCTCGAAGTCTGCGAGGACCATCTCGAAGAAGCTCTGGTACGCGAGGACGGCCTCGGCCATCATCAACTGCTGCTCTTGCGTCCCGACGGCGGGGATCGCCATCGAGAAGTACCCCTCGGGGATGTAGTACGAGTCGCCCTGCTGCCCGATCTGCGGGTTGGCGGCGTGGCTTGTGCCTGCGAGGAGCCCGGCCGCGGCTGCGGTGAGAAGTAGGCGAGTTGATCGTGCGTGAGAGGTAAAGAGCATGCGTCCTCCGATTCCTGGTGCGTGCAGGAGTGAGGATCGAATGCAATCGGGCCGCCCTGAATCGGTGGGATCGAAGTAGGGGAGATAACACAAAGGGGACGGCACCCTTGTGCCGTCCCGGTCAACGCTTCCGATTGTGCGGGCGGATCAGCGGGCGGCTTTGAGATCCCACTGGGCGTCCTCGGCGGCGTCACGCACCGCCTGCATCGCCATCACGTACGCGCCGCGTACGGCGGTGCGATCGGCGCGGGTCGCGCCCGCGTCACGCATCGTGCGGTCGATGGCCCGGTGCTGATCGCGGAGCGTTTTGAGCATCGTCTTGCTGGTCCGGGTGCACTCGCGTTTGAGGGTCCGGAAGGCCCCGCGGAGCACGCTCTTGCGGGGGCTGGTCATTTTCAGGCTGCGGAGCTCGCGCGAGCCCGCGTCGGCAGCGAGGCGCAGGTCCGCCTCCATCTCGCCCGACATGCCCTCGAACAGACGCTGGGCGTCGGCGACCATCTCACTCGGCAGGCCGATCTCGAAGGAGGCCATCGCCTTGCGGACCGAGTCCGAGGAAGCGGGGGTCGCGTCGTCGATGGCGTCGTACGCCGCGTCGGCGGCCTCCTCGACGCGCAGCGAGTTGTCCGCCCACAGCGCCAGCGCGGACTCGATGAGCTCGGGGTGCGCGCCGAACGTCTCGAGGGTCGAGACGGTGTTGACCGCCATCCCGCGGACGTCGGCCTGACCCGCGAGCACCGCTTCGAGGACGACGAGCTCCGCGTCCATCTCCGCCAGCTTGAGCGTCTCGTCATCGACGCCCAGTGCCTCGGCGGCCATCAGCACCGTGACGGCCTGGTGCGCCGCGTCCTCGATGCTCTTGATCGCGTTCGCGGTGCGGTCGCCGATCGCCTCGGATCCGATCCGCGAGACCGCCTCCATCTGGAGGGCAAAGGAACCCGTCACGGAGGAGACCGCCACGCCCATCAGGCAGAAGGCCCCGATCACCCATTCCAGCTTCCGCTTCGCCATGACAAACGCTCCTCGGGTCTGTGCTCGTCGCCCGCACCATCCACCCGCGAGCGTCGCGGCCTGGCGGTGCGCACAGCTAACGTCGGAGGCCCGATACCCCACCGCTCTTCATCTTCGAGATGCCGGGCTTCTCGGACCCGCACAACCGACCGCCCCACCCGATTCAAGCGGGCCTGCTCTGGCCCTCAGCCACCGATGCCGGCGATCGCCAGCGTGATGAGCACCATGACCAGGACACCGCCCGCGCCGGCTCCGAGTGCACCGCTCGCGCCCAGACGCTGCTTCGCGCCCGGAGCCATCTCGAAGCAGACGAGCGCCAGCATCGCACCGGCGGCGAAGCCCATGCCCGCTGGCAGCAGCGGGAGGAAGATCCACGCGAGCCACGTCGCAACAGGGGCCGCGAGCGGCTGGGGAACGCTCGAGACGATCGCCCAGGCGGCGCACTGCCAGACGCGGATGCCCTTGGCCCGCAGCGCGACGCTGATCGCCAGGCCCTCGGGGATGTTGTGGAACGCGATGGCGGTGGAGATCGCCGACCCGAACCCGAGGCCCTGATTCAGCTCGGGGCCCGCGACCGCGAAGCCCACACCGACCGCGACGCCCTCGGGCAAGGAGTGGATCGTCATCGCCGCCACGATGAGGAGCGCCGAGAGCCCGCCCGCCTTGCGCAGGCCGGCCACATCGAAATCCTCGTGCGCGTCGAGCCACTTGCCCGCGAGCAGGAAGAACCCCGCTCCGGAGACAAGCCCCGCAGCCACTTCGACCCACTCGAGCGCCCCGCCGTCGTAGACGAGCCCCTCGTAGACGAGGTACCCCGAGGCCGCAGCCATCATCCCTGCTGCGAGGCCCTCCATGCCGCCCTCCCAGCGCTCGGAGAGCGAGCCGACGAAGGCGAAGGGCAGCGCACCGAGGCCCGTCGCCAGGCACGTCACGAGCGCCGCGAGGAACGAAATCACGAGCAGGGGCACGAGTTCCACGCACACAGTCTCGGCGATTGCTCAGCCCGCGGGCGGTGAGAACCGATCTCACTTACGCCCCCATCGCAAGCGAGCCCCGCCCCGCCCCCGATACACTGTCACCGCCCATGAGCAACGAACCGACCAACGCCGAGCAGCCCGCCATCCGCGTGCGCGAACTCGTGAAGAAGTTCGACGGCCGCGCCGTGCTCAACGGCGTGAGCTTCGACGTGCGCCAGGGCGAGACGATGGTCATCATGGGCGGCTCGGGCTCGGGCAAGTCGACGATGCTCCGCTGCATGATCGGCTCGCTCGTCATCGACGAAGGCTCGGTCGAGCTCTTCGGGGAGAACATCTGCGGGTTCACCAAAGAGGAGCAGATGAACGCGGTGCGCAAGCGCTTCGGCATCCTCTTCCAGTCGGGCGCCCTCTTCAACTCGATGACCGTGGGCGAGAACGTCGCGCTGCCCCTCCAGGAGCACACCGACCTCGACCCCGACA
>CAZNUZ010000016.1:0-38408 GCA_964576725.1 uncultured Phycisphaeraceae bacterium | reverse complement strand
GCTACGGCATCGGCGACGGGCACACCTACACCCTCGAAGAGGTCGGGCGCATCTTTAAGGTCACGCGCGAGCGCGTCCGCCAGGTCGAGGCCAAGGCGATACGCAAGCTCCAGCACCCCACGCGCTCCCGCAAGCTCTCGTGCTTCCTCGAAAACGAGGAAGAAGAACTCGCTCAGGGCTGAGCCCGCTGGTATCGGTGCAGATCGCGGCTTTGAGCACTGTCACCTATCAGGCATCAATCGGTTACACCAGGAGGGGCGGTGCGCGTAGCGTGCCGCCCCTGTTTGTTCGAAATGCCCCACCTACTACGTATTTGAAGAGGCGCTCATGCTCCGCCCCACGCTCGTTATTGCGGTCTTCTCGTTTGTGCTCGTAGGTCTGTACGCCGCGGGATGCGCGAGCAGTTCTGCTCCTTCCGGTGCGCCCGTGGTCACTGGCGACGCCCCCGCGGTGCTTCTCGTGATGACGAATCACGGCGAGATGGGCGATACGGGCGAGGCGACGGGCGTGTGGCTGGATGAAGCCTCGCACCCGTGGGCGGTCTTCACCGAGGCGGGTTTCCGGGTGGTCCTCGCGAGCCCCGAGGGCGGTGATGTGCCCGTCGATCCGCGCAGTCTGCAAGACATCGACGCGGACGGCGCCGCGTTCATCGAGCGCTTTGCGCGGTCGGGCGGCCGGCGCGTGCCCGCGACCGTTGCGCTCGGGGAGGTCGAGCCATCCGAGTTCGACGCGGTCTTCTTCGCGGGCGGGCACGGGACCATGTGGGACTTCCCCGGGAGCCCCTCGGTGCGCTCGGTCGCCGAGTCGATCTACCGCGACGGCGGTGTTGTGGCCGCGGTGTGCCACGGGCCGGCGGCGCTCGTCTCGCTGCGCAACCCCGACGGCACACCTGTTGTCCGCGGCAAGCGCGTCGCCACGTTTACCGATAGCGAAGAGGACGCGGTGGGTCTGACCGAGGCCGTGCCTTTCTTGCTCGAATCGCGTTTGCGCGAACTCGGCGCCCGTGTGCAGGTTGCCCCGGACTTCGAGGAGAATGTGGTCGTCGACCGCCGGCTCGTTACGGGCCAGAACCCCGCGAGCGCCGAGGGCACCGCGCGGGCAACGGTCCGCGAGGTCCGCGCGATTCGCAGACGCCGTTGACCGGAAGGCTTACTCCGCACCCCGGGGCACGTTGGGCTCGACGGTCATCCGCAGGCTGTTGTGCCAGTCGATGGACTGCTCGAACACCTCGCGCACCCGCGTCGAAGGGTGATCGCGCAGGCCGATGAGGACTTCGTGATAGGGGTCGGGCGTGAGCGCTGCCAAGCGTCGCAGCGCGAAGAGCACCGTCTCTTCGTCGTCCGAGGCCGCGAAGCGGGCGAGCACCGCGGGGGGTGGGTAGACGAGGTCCCACTTCTGCTCGGGTATGCCGACGGTCAGACTCTCCATCTCGCTCGCCGCCCACATGCCAACGGGGAGCGTGCGCGATGCGTCCTCTCGCTCGGCGCGAGCGCGGTGCTCCCATTCGACGCCGCGAGCGGGCCACGCGTCGGCCCAGCGTCCGCCGCCGGCGATCACGTTGATTTCCTGGATGCGCCGGGCGACGGGGAGGAGCTCTTCGATCTGGTCCTCTGGGTGGTTCGTCGCTAGTTCGTACCACGCGCGGTGCATGTCGGCGAAGTGGCGATACCACAAGAGCCTGCCAAAGCTCGTTCCCGGTTCGTGGGGCCGGCCCACGGGCACTGGGAGCACGAAGCGGCCGGCGATCGTCTCGGTCGGCGCAGCCTCTTCGCGGGCCAGCATGCTCGCCAGCACCAACCGCGGCGTGAGCTCCACCCAATCGTCCGTGCTCAGGCCGGCGGCGATCGAGACGAGGCCCGCTGGTAGGAGCGCGCAGCCGATGATCGCTCCCGCTGCGCGCACGACTGGTGAACGCCTCTCCGCCAGCATCGTGCGCATCGCAACTGCGCCGAGCGCCGCAGCAACAACTCCGCACACGAGCGCGTGCCAGACCATTACTCGCTCCCCGGCGTCTCGCTACCCGGCGATGGTGCTTCTTCCATGAGCCGGCGTGTCGTCTCCCGCAGCCTTGCCATCAGCGCAGCGTGTTCCGCTGGCGCAGCTGGGCCGACGAAGCCGGTGTGCACCGTCTCCACCTCGCCCGCAGCGTTCACGAAGATCGTGGTCGGGTAGGCCCGCACGCGGTCGAGCGCCGGGAGCGCGTTCGAGGCTTTGTCTTTGTCCGCCACGCCCGCGAGGAGCACCGGCCAATCGGCGTCGTGCTTGGCCATGAAGGCTTCGATCTGGCGAACCGAGCGCTGGAAGTCGGGCGTGAGCTCGAAGGCGAGGCCGACGACGGTGATGCCGAACTCCGCGCGGAGCGATTGAATGGCGGCCGCTGCGTCGTGGCAGTTGGGGCACCAAGAACCGAAGACTTCGATGATTGCGGGGTACCCGCCGTTCGCCTCGATGATGTCTTCGAGCGTGGCCGGGTCGCCGTTCTCCTCAGCGACTGTGAAGGTCAGCCCCTCGAGGCCGGCGTCCTGTTGCCAGGTGCTGAGCTCGAAACCGTCGGGCATCGCGAAGCCTTCGGGCGCGGGCCTTGCGGTCCAGGTGTCGTGGTACCAGTTGCCCGACCAGAAGTCCCCGGCGAGCGTGCCGTCGTCCTGCAGCTCGGCGTGGAAGAGGAAGGCGTGCCCGCCGTCGAAGCACGAGAGCTTGAGCGTGCGCCCGTCGACGACGCCATCGAGGAAGCGGTAGTCGCCCGTGGCGGTGAGGAAGGTGCCCGTCGCGTGGCCGTCGGTGTCGACTTCGAAGATGCCGAGGGCCTCGTCATGAGCGTCGGCGAAGTCGACGATCCAACGGCCGTCGATCGCGGAGATGGCTGAGGGGTCGATGGGGTGCTCACGGTCGAAGCGGTCCGTGGGGGTGGCTGCAGGTTTGGTGCGCAAAGGGACCTCCGCGACGGAGTCCCCGCGCTCCTTCGTGTAGACGCCTTCTCCGGTCGCATTATCGACTCGGAGAGATGCATCGAAGGAAGGAAAGTCGATCGTCGAGTGCTCGGAGGTCGTGTGAGTCAACGCAGCAGGTATTCGGATCTCTTCTGAGCCGTTGAAGATCCGAATACCTGCTGAGAACGGCTCGGCCTGCGCAATCCGTTCTGCCACGAACGGCAGAGGCCCGCCCGGAGTTTCGAGTTCGTACCGCAGAAATTCGGATGAGCTCACAACGCTGCCCCCGTATGGTGTGGCTTTCCGGTCCTGGTTGGTGCATCCGCACACCAGCAGCACCAACAACGCTGAGAGCCCGAACGTGAAGTACATACGCATCGCCGTGTCCTCTCTGAGAAGATTGTAGAGATCGGTACTAATCCTGCGTGCTTGCGCGTAGGCGAATTCCAACCCACGTACACTCCCCCCTATGCCCACTCGTTACGCCAAGCGTCTCATCATGCACCTCTCGCACCGCTCCTACGAGCCCTCGGACGTCGGGCGTCTTGCGGAGGACCTGCACATCCCCGCGGATGAGCGCGAGGCCTTCGCTGAGGCGGTCCGCGAGCTCGCCCAGCAGGGGGACGTCGTCTGGGGCGACCGCGATCTCGTGACGCTCCCGCCCCTCGGCGACGAGGTCGTGGGCAACTTCCGCCGGAACCCCAAGGGGTTCGGGTTCATCATCCCCAACGACCCGAACACCAACGGCGACCTCTTCGTGCCCGCGCACCTCGCGGCCGACGCCGTCTCGGGCGACCAGGTGCGTGCGAAGGTGATCCGCCAACGGCACGCGCCGCCCGGCAAGTCGCCCTTCATCGGGGAGATCGTCGAGGTCCTCGAGCGCAAACGCACGAGCTTCGCCGGCACGCTGCGCAAGCAGGGGAGCCTGTGGCTCATCGACCCGGACGGCAAGACGCTCAACATGCCCATCGTCGTGCGCGACGCGGAGTCGAAGAACGCCGTCGTCGGCGCGAAGGCCGTCGTCGAGATCACCGACTTCCCCGAGGGCGACGAGCTGCCCGAGGGCGTGATCACCAAGGTGCTGGGCGACGCCGGCCGACCCGATGTCGAGACGCAGGCGGTCATCGAGGCGTACGCCCTCCCGGGCGACTTCCCCGAGGCCTGCGTCGATGAGGCGCGTGAGATCTCGGCGGCCTTCGACAAGCTCATCAAGGAGCACGAGCACAACACCGAGGGCGCGAAGAAGTTCGACCCCAAAGAGCGGCTCGATATCCGCGACACCTACGTGCTGACGATCGACCCGCCCGACGCCAAGGACTACGACGACGCGCTCTCGATCCAGCGGCTCGATAAAGGCCCCGGCAAGTGGCGGCTGGGCGTGCACATCGCCGACGTGTCGGCCTGGGTCATGCCCGGATCCGCCCTCGACAAAGAGGCCGTCGACCGCGGCAACTCGACGTACCTGCCGCGGCTTGTGATCCCCATGCTTCCCGAGGTGCTCTCGAACGGTATCTGCTCGCTGCAAGAGGGCGTGCCGCGCTTCTGCAAGACGGCGTTTATCGACTACGACGAGCGGGGCAACGTGGTCGGGCAGGGCTTCGCTGCGACGGTGATCTCGTCGGCGAAGCGCCTGACGTACATCGAGGCGCAGTGCCTCATCGACGGCAACGAGGAGGGCGCCAAGCGCCACGCCCGTACCGACCCCGAGTACACCGACGAGATGCGCTGGGCCCTGCAAGAGATGAACACGCTCAGCAAGGTGATCCGCGAGCGCCGCCGCAAGCAGGGCATGATCCACCTCGACCTGCCCGATGTGGAGCTGATTTTCAACGAGGAGGGCAAGGTCGTCGACGCCGAGCCCGAGGACGATTCGTACACGCACACGCTCATCGAGATGTTCATGGTGGAGGCGAACGAGGCGGTCGCGCGTCTGTTCGAAGACCTCGAGGTTCCGATCATCCGCCGGGTGCACCCCGCGCCGGTGCCGGGGAACACGGACCAGCTGCGCGACTTTGTGAAGGTGGCGGGCTTCCGCATCCCCAAGAACCCGACGCGTGAGGAGCTGCAGACACTTCTCGACGCGACGGCGGGCACGCCCGCAGCCGCCGCCGTCCACTTCGCGGTGCTGCGCACCTTCACGCGCGCCGAGTACTCGCCCGCGCTCATCGGTCACTTCGCCCTCGCCTCCGAGGGGTACGCGCACTTCACCTCGCCCATCCGCCGCTACGCCGACCTCACGGTGCACCGCTCGCTCACGCGCTACCTCGAGATGACGGCCAACGGCACCGAGCGCCCGACCGAAGACCAGGCCAAGCGCCGCCTCGGGGCCGAGCTCAAGAACGACCCGATGTGCCCGGACATCGAGACGCTGCGCAAGATCGCGAGCGGGATCAACGTGACCGAGGAGCGCGCGACGGAGGCCGAGCGCGAGCTCCGCCACTTCCTTGTCTTGCAGCTGCTCGAGGAGCACATCGGCGACTCGTTCGCAGCCGTCGTGACGGGCGTGACGAACGCGGGCGTCTTCGTGCGCCTCGACAAGTACCTCGCCGAGGGGCTCATCAAGGTGAGCGACCTGCCCGCGCCCAAGGTCGAGGGCAAGCAGAACGTCTACCACAAGGTGCTGTGGAAGTTCGATCAGCGTTCCGGTGCGCTCGTCGAAGTGAACTCGGGGCGCAGCTTCAACCTGGGCGACAAGCTCGACGTGACGATCCTGCACGTCGACATGCTCAAGCGGCAGATGGATCTCACCGTCACCAACCCCGACGCGCGTCAGGCGGGCAAGGCCAAGAACGTCGCGTCGGGCCTGACCTTCGGCGACGTGATCGAGGACTCCCGCCCGCAGCGCACCGGTGCGCAGAAGCGGTCGCAGCGCAGCAAGAGCAGGGACAAACGCAAGAGCGACTTCCGCTCCGACCGCAAGGGCAAGGGCAAACGGCAGTAGCGGGGCGTTCCTGGGGTCAGCTGCTCAGCGCGGGCACGACGAAGCTGCACACAGCCAGCGCGTAGACCACGCCGACCACGCCCACGATCGCACCTATGAAGAGGAAGTCCTTCGTTCCCACGCCGGGCGTGGTGGTGCCGTCTTCGTTGGGCTCAGCGCCGCCCGAGTAGACAATGGCGTTGGGCGGCGTTGAGACGGGCAGGCCCATGGCGAGGCTGGCCGCGAGCGCGATAGCGACGCCGATCTGCGCGAGCCCCGCGCCGGCCTCGCCCGTGGCAGCGAGGCCGACCCCGATCGCCATCAGCATGTTGGCAACAGCCGTGTTCGACATGAAGGTGGAGAGCGCGAGGGTGGCGACGGCGAGGAGCGCGACGGTCTCGGCGGACCCCAGGCCCGCGAGCGGAAGGCGGTCGACCATCCACGCGGTCAGCCCGGTGTCGGTCATGCCGCGCCCGAGCGCAAGGCCCCCCGCGATCAGCAGGAGGATGTCCCAGTCGAGGCTGTTGAGCTCGCGCCGGGTGAGGAGCCCCGTCGCGGTAAAGACCATGAGCGGAAGGATCGCAACGGCAGCGATAGGCAGGCCCGTCCATACGCCCGTCATCCACAGCCCCACCGTGACCACAAACGTCCCGACGACGACCCACTGGCGCCAACCCGTCTCGGCGCGCTCGGTGGGCCACCGGATGTCCACGCCCGACGACTCCCACCGGTACCGCAAGACGATCGCCCCCCACGCCACCGCGAGCACGATGGCGACGCCCGGCAACCCGATCACGAGCCAGTCGAGGAACGAGATATCAGCGTCTGCCGCCTGGAGCGCCGCGAAGGCGATGGCGTTCGGGGGCGTGCCGATGGGGGTGCCCATGCCCCCGACGTTGGCGCCGACCGCGATGGCGACGAGGAGCGAGGTGCGCGCCTTCGAGCCCGGCGCGAACTGAGCCGCGATCGGGCTCACGATGGCCAGCATCATCGCTGCCGTCGCGGTGTTGCTCATCCACATGCTGAAGGTCGCGGTGACGAGCATGACGCCGAGGATGGTCAGCGCGGGGGTGCGGGCAAAGGGGCGGATGAACGTCCGCGCGAGAACGGCGTCCACGCGGAGCAGGTGCGCGGTGCGCCCCATCACGAACCCGCCCAGCATCAGCACGATGACCGGAGCAGCCGCCGGCTCGACGAACTGCTTCCACCCGCGGACCGCGCTCTCTGTCTCGGCGTCCGCGGGCACGCCCAGCAGAAAGACCATGAGCGTCATGCAGAGGATCGCCGTCGCGAAGGGCGGGATCGAGCCGAGCGTCCAGTAGACCGCGGTGAGGGTAAAGATGCCCAGCATGACGCGCGCCTCTTCCGCGAGCGCGTCGCCCATGCCGTACGCCAAGAGGCCCAGGGCTGGGCCCAAGAGTATCGAGAGTGTCGGCCAGATACGACTCGCGCCCAGCGCCTCGACGACCGAGGGCTCGCCGCCGTTACGCAGGCGTACAAAGATACGGTGGAAGGGCGTGTGCGGGAGGTGCAGACTCATGCCTCGCTCCTGGCTCTCTCGGGCGGCGTGTGCGGCAGATGGTGCGCACGACCCCGAACCAAATGTTAGGCGACACAAACACACGGCCGCACCCCGCTCGGCCTCTGTGCGTAGGAAATTGCATGAACATCACGCCTGCAACGCGCACGCCCCGCGTGCCCCGTCTGTTCCTGCCCGCTTACCTCATAGCGCTCGGCCTCGCGTTCATGCTGGGCCGGTCGACGACCCTCTTTGCCAGCGCTGAGGCCTCCAGCGGTGCCTCGGGCACGACCGCCCCCATGCCGCGCGAGGTCACGCCTCGTGGCCCGCTGGCGGCGGATGAGCGGTCCGTCGTCGAGACCTTCGAGCGGGCAGCGCCGAGCGTGGTGTACATCAACACGCGGAGCCTCGTGCGCCAGCGCGATCCCTTCTGGATGCGCACGTACGAGCGCGAAGTCGAGGGCACCGGCAGCGGTTTCGTGTGGGACAGTGCGGGGCACATCGTCACGAACCACCACGTCATCGCCGGCGCGTCGGAAGCAACGGTCACGCTCGCCTCGGGCGAGAGCTTCACCGCGGCGCTCGTCGGGCACGCGGAGGACGAGGACCTCGCGGTGCTCAAGATCGAAGCCCCGCCGGGCCTGCTCACGCCCGTCCCCGTCGGCACATCGGAAGATCTGCGCGTGGGCCAGCGTGTGCTTGCGATCGGCAACCCCTTCGGCCTGGATCAGACGCTCACAGTCGGGCACCTCTCGGCGCTGGGCCGAACGATCACGAGCCGGGGCGGGTTCACGATCTACGACGTGCTGCAATCCGACGCAGCGATCAACCCCGGCAACTCGGGCGGTCCGCTTTTGGACTCCGCGGGCCGGCTGATCGGTGTGAATACCGCGATCCGCTCGTCGGTGAACTCGAGCGCGGGCATCGGCTTCGCGGTGCCGGTAGACCGTGTGAACACCATCGTCCCGTGGCTGATCGAGAAGGGGACCCAGAGGCCCCCGAGCATCGGCTACGTGCCCGTCGCGCCGAGCGTCGCCCGCCGGCTCGGTGTCGATCGCGGCGTGCTCGTAGAGGGGGTCTTCCGCGAATCCGCAGCCCACAAAGCGGGCCTCCTCGGCACCACCGCGAGCAGGCGTCGGGGCGTCCAGCTCGGCGACATCATCGTTGCGCTCGACGGCACCCCCGTCGACGATCAGATGGACCTGCGCAGGCTGCTCTGGGCCTACGAGCCCGCCGACGAAGTCACCCTCACGCTCGTCCGCGCGGGGGAGGAGATCGAGGTCACGCTCGCGCTCGACCCGCCGGGCGACCCGTACTGATCCCGGGTCGGCCTGGCGCGATCTGGTAAACTCGCCCGCTCGCCTCTGACCGAAGGACGATGCGCGTGGAGACTTCCGAACGTTACGCCGACCTGCGCGTGCTCTTGATCCAGATCCGTGAGTCGCCCGAGGTGGCGGCTCACGAGATGCAGTCGCTCTGCGATGTCACGGGGCTCACCGCGTCGAACATCTGGCAGTGGAACGTCGAGCTCGAGGGCGACGTGCCCTGGGAGCGGTGCGCGGGTGCCGACGCGGTCATCATCGGCGGCGCGGGCGTGCACTCGGCCGTCTCCGACGACGCCTTCACCGAGGGGCTCATCGCCACCGTGCAGCGCCTCGTCGAAGAGCGCAAGCACCTCTTCGGCAGCTGCTACGGGCACCAGTTCATCGCCCGGGCACTCGGCGGGACGGTCATCCACGACGAAGAACGCGCCGAGGTCGGCTCGCACGATGTCTACCTCCTCGAAGAGGCCGAGGGCGACCCCGTCTTCGGGGGCATATGGGCCGACGGCGTGCGCACGTTCCCCGTGCTCATGGGCCACCGCGACCGCGTCTCCGAGCTGCCCGGCGGCGCGATCGAGCTCTCTCGCAGCGAGATCTGCCCCAACCAGTCCTTCCGCATGGCCGAGGCCCCCGTCTGGACGACGCAGTACCACGTCGAGCTCACCCCCAAGCGGCTGATCGAACGCCTCAACCGCTACGCCGACATCTACGCCCCGGGCGACGACACACTCGCCAAGCTCGAAGCCAGCCTGCGCGAGACGCCCGAGTGCGAGCGCATCATCCACGCCTTCCTCGAAGACGCCCTGCGGAACGGGGCGTAACTCGAGAGAAATCGTTGCGTCGCGGGCCGGATCAGGGTAATTCTTGACACATACAGGCCCCGACCGAGACGAGGCCGAAGACGCACCGGAGCGCCATGGGCACGCAAGACGTTTCAGCACACTCCAGCCCCGAGGTCCGCAGGACCTACATGCGGCGGCTCATCCGCGACGTCGAGGCGCTCGAACGCATGCTCGATTCGGGCATGGTCGAGTCGGGCGTCACGTGCATCGGCGCCGAGCAGGAGCTGGTGATCGTCGACGAGGCGGGCAGGCCCTTGCCCATCGCCGACGAGCTCATCGAGCACATCGACGACCCGCACACCACCTCCGAGCTGGGCAAGTTCAACATCGAGTTCAACCTCGACCCGCTCCCCTTCGAGAGCGATTGCCTGACGAAGCTCGAGGACCAGCTCAACGCGCTGATCGCAAAGGCTCGCGCCTCCGCCGCCCACTTCGACGCGCAGATCGCGCTCGTCGGCATTCTGCCCTCGCTCGAGAAGTCTGATCTGGGCATCGAGAACCTCACCGACCGGCCGCGCTACCACGCCCTCAACGAGGTTCTGACGCGCATGCGTGGCGGGCCGTCGCGCCTCGCCATCGAGGGCACCGACGAGCTCAGCATCACCCACGACTCGGTCATGCTCGAGGCGTGCAATACCAGCTTCCAGGTCCACTTCCAGGTCAGCCCGGAGGACTTCCCACGCCAGTACAACTTCGCGCAGGCGGTGACGGGCCCCGTGATGGCGGCCTCCGTCAACTCGCCGCTCCTCTTCGGCAGAAGGCTCTGGCGCGAGACGCGCATCGCGCTCTTCCAGCAGTCGGTCGACACGCGCGGCGATCGCAATGATCTCCGCGAGTTCCAGCCGCGCGTCGCCTTCGGATCCGACTGGATACACGACTCGGTCCTCGAGATCTTCCGGGAGGACATCGCCCGCTTCAAGCCCCTCTTCCCCGAGGAGACGAGCGAAGACCCCCTCGCGGTCCTCGACGAGGGCGGCGTGCCCAAGCTCCCCGCGCTCTGCCTGCACAACGGCACCGTCTACCGGTGGAACCGCGCTTGCTACGGCATTTCCGGCAACGGCAAGCCGCACCTGCGGATCGAGAACCGCGTGCTCCCCTCGGGCCCGACGCCCGCCGACGAGGTCGCCAACGCCGCCTTCTGGTTCGGGCTCATGCGCGGGCTCTCGCTCGAGTGCGACGACATCCGCGAGCACATGGACTTCGAAGACGCCGCAGCCAACTTCAACGCCGCCTCGCGGCACGGGCTCGACGCCCAGCTCACCTGGCTCCGGGGCGAGCGCATGCCCGCGCGCGAGCTCATCGCCCTCCGCATGATCCCCCTCGCCGAGCGCGGCCTGCGCGAGGCCGGCGTCGACCCCGGGCGATCGCTCGACATCATCGAGCAGCGCATCGCAACCGGGCAGACGGGCAGCGCCTGGCTCGTCAGCAACTACAACCGGCTCGGGGGCAAGGGCAGCGGGGGGCGCTCGTCGCGCCTCGGTCGCCTCACCTGCTCGATGATCAAACGCCAGCTCCGCGGCGCACCGTGCCACGAGTGGGACCCCGTCTCGATCGGCGAGCACCTCGGCGACCGCAGGCACATCATGCGCGTCGGGCAGTTCATGGCCACCGACCTCTTCACCGTGAACGAGAGCGATGTCGTCGATCTCGTCACCAACCTCATGGACTGGAAGCACGTCCGCCATGTCCCCGTCGAGGACGACGAGCACCGGCTCGTTGGCATCGTCGCAGCACGCGCGATCATCCGGCACCTCAGCCGCAACGGGAGCAAGGCCGACAGCCGCGCCGTCGCCGTCGGCGAGATCATGGACGCCGACCCCGTCACCGCGACGCCCGATATGCCCACGATCGAGGCCATCGCGCTCATGAGGCGAGCGGGCGTGAGCTGCCTCCCCGTCGTCGAGAACGAAACACTCGTGGGCATCATCTCCGAGCACGACATCATGGCCATCGCAGAGCCGCTCCTCGAGCGATTCCTCTCCGAGTAACGATCTCACCAACCTCGTACCGCTGTTGGTACGATGATTCCTCAGCACAGGAGGACCCGCAGTGAGAGCCCTCATACTGGGGATCGGTGACGCGTTCACCACCCAGAGTTACGGCACCAGCGCCATCATCGAGGGCCCGGAGGGGCTCGTGCTGCTCGATTGCCCCGACCTCATCCATCGCGCTATGCTCGAGGCGACGACCAAAGCCGGGTGGGACGTCGACTGCCGCGACATCCACGACATCCTTCTCACGCACCTGCACGGCGATCACTGCAACGGCCTCGAGTCCTTCGGCTTCAAGCGCGCCGTCTACAAGCTCCGCCAAGAGTGCATGATCACCCCGCGCCTGCACACCCACCCCAAGGCGGCCGACCGCATCTGGGAGCGGCTCGCGCCGGCCATGGACCCGCCCTTCCTCCGCCCGGGCGAGCTCTCCACGCTCGAAGACTTCTTCGAGCCCCACACCTTCGCGGTGGGCGAGACGTTCGAGGTCGCCGGCCTCACCATCGAAGCGCGCGAGACGATCCACCCCGTGTCCACCGTCGGGTTCCGCATCACCGACGGCACCAAGACGCTCGGCTGGTCGGGCGACACCGCCTACTCCGCCGACCACGTCGCCTGGCTTGCGAGCGCGGATGTCATCGTCCACGAGACCAACCTCGGCCCGGCCCACACCAACGTCGACCTGCTCAACGCGCTCCCCGAAGAGATCCGCAGCAAGATGCGGCTCACCCACATCGCCGACGAATTCGACCCCGCGAGCAGCGACATCCCGGTGCTCGCGGAGGGCGAGGTTTTGGAGCTTTAATCCGCGCCGGCGGCGCCGGGGTCGATCGTGTTGCGTGCGGCGCGAAGCCGTTTGGCGACCGCCTGCATGTCCACGTGCCCGTCCGTCTCGTCGACGATCTCGCGTCCGAGGAGCGTCTCGATGCAGTCCTCGAGGGTGAGGATGCCCTCGCCCCCGCCGTGCTCGTCGACGACGAGGAAGATCTGCGTCCGCTTGCGGAGGAACTCGCTGAGGGCTCTGCGCAGGTCGGTCGTCTCGGGGATGGCGTTGAGCGGTCGCGCGAGTTCGGCGATCGTCTTATCGAGGTCGCCGTTGCTGATCGCGCTCAGCACATCGTGGCGGTGCACGTAGGCCCGCGCGTCGTCGAGGCTGTTCTCGATCACGGGCAGCCGCGCGAAGCCGGGCATGCTGTTCTCGACGATCGCGCCGACGGTGTCGCTTCCGCCCAGGGTCGCCACAACGGTGCGCGGGGTCATCACCTCGCGCACGCGTTTGTCGTGCAGGCCGATCAGGTTGTGTATGAGGTCCGCCTCTTCGGAGGAGAGGGCGCCCTCGGACTGCGCGATGGTGGCGACCGAGCGGACCTCGTCGCGGCTGAGGACGCCGTGACCGCCTCCGCCGCCCTTGGTGAGCACCTTCGAGAGCCGGTTGCACGACCACACGAAGGGCCAAAGCAGGACGATGAGCCCCTGCGTCGTCATCGTGGCGAAGCCCGCAAGCCGCTTGGCGTGCACCGCCCCGATCGTCTTGGGGATGATCTCGGAGAAGATCAGGATGAGCAGCGTCACGATGAATCCGACGAGCCCGACCCACTTCGAACCCCAGATCGCCGTCGCTTCCGCGCCGACCCCCGCGGCTCCGATGGTGTGCGCAAAGGTGTTCAGCGTGAGGATGGCGGCGAGCGGGCGGTCGATGTCCGCCTTCATGCGTTCGAGCAGCGTGCCCGCCTTGCTCCCGCTTTCCGCCATGATCATCACGTGCGCCCGCGGCACGCTCAGGAGCACCGCCTCAAGCATCGAGCAGAGGAACGACGCGCCGAGGCCGATGGCGAGGTAGACGAAGAGCATCGTCATGTTCCCGCCGCCGCCCGCGGACTCTCCGCCCCCGCCGAACCCACCGGGCCCGACGAGCGCTGGCGCAGCGTGCGTGCAGGCTTCGAGGAATGTGTGCAGCGTCGTCGTCGACATGGCCGGATGGTACCCGCCGAACCGAAGCGGGCCCTACGCGCGAGGCTGGAAGAGGACCGCCCCGCGGTGCGGGCCCAGCGTGTGCGAGCCCTGCACCATCAGCTCGGTCGCCTTGAGCTCGAAGCGCCCGTCGGTCGTCGCGACACCCCACCGGCCTGCGGGGAGCGTGAACGTCTTCTCCGCGATCGAGCCGTTGAGCAGCACGAGTGCGACGGCCCACGCGTCGGTGCCCGTCACATCTTCCACGCGGTAGCCGATGCACCCCTCGGGGACCGCGATGCCCCCCTCGATGTCCTCGAAGAAGTGGACCGCCTGATCGACCAGCGCACGCTCGCCGAGGCGGAACATCGGGTGCTGGCGGCGGAGTTGGATCGCCTGCCGGTAGTAATCGTTGCGCTCGCCGCCCCGGACCTTGTCGGCCCAGTCGATGTTGTTGACGGTATCGCCGAGGTTGTAGGTGTTGTCTTCGCCGTCCTTGGTGCGCCCGAACTCCTGGCCCGAGTGCAAGAAGGGGATGCCCTGCGAGGTCATGAGCGCGAGCGCACAGAGCTTGCTCATCTCGGTGCGGGCCGCAACGGGCTTGCGCGCTCGGTACTTCCTGGGCAGAAGCTCGTGCGTGATCGCAAGGCGGTCTTCGAGCGTGTGGTTGTCGTGGCACTCGGCGTAGTTGATCGTCTCGGTGGGCTCTTCGGCGAAGGTGTCGATGCCCCCGCGCACGCCCTCCTTCACCTTGCCGGTCTGGTGGCCTGCGTTGAGGAACGCGGGCTCGTCGAGGTCGAAGACGTGGCCCCGCAGCCCGTCGCGGATGTCGTCGTTGAAGACGCCCCAACCGCGCCCGCGCTGGTTGCCCTTCTCGTTGATGTGGATGCCCGCGTCGCCGCCCGCCCAAGGCTCGCCGTAGACGAGGATCGAGGGGTCCTCCGTGTGCAGCGCCTGCGTGAGCATGCCCATCGACTCCGCGTCGATCAGGCCCATCAGGTCGAAGCGGTAGCCGTCGATCCCGTAGTTGCGGACCCAGTGCAGGACGCTCTCGATGAGGAATCGCCGCCCGTGGTGCGAGTCGGAGGCGAACTCGTTCCCGCAGGCGCTCCCGTTCCAGGGCGTGCCGTCGCTGCGCCAGCGGTAGTAGGTGTGCGGGGCGAGGCCCATCATCGAGCGCAGCTTGCCGGGCCAGCCTTCCGCGGTGTGGTTGTAGACGACATCCAGAGTCACGCGGAGGCCCGCCTCGTGCAGCGCCGAAACGAGTGCCTTGAACTCGTTCGCGGGCGCCTCGAGGTGGGTGCCCGCCGCGTAGGTGTCTTGCGGCGCGTTGAAGTCGTTGGGCATGTACCCCCACTCGTAGAGCGGGTCGTAGGGCATGCTGAAGGCGTGGACGGGCATGAGCTGAACGACGTTCGCGCCGAGCTCGAGGATGTGGTCGAGGCAGGTGGTCACGGTGCTCCCAGCGAGGCGGGTGCCCCTCTGGGTGAGGCCCATGTAGGTGCCGCGCCAGTCCGGGCGCACGCCCGAGTGCGGGTCACGCGTGAAGTCGCGGACGTGCAACTCGTAGATGATGGCGTCTTTGGGGTCGAGCTTCGGCCGCGGGGTGACGAGTGCGGTGTCGTTCCAGACGAAGCCGCGGTCCCAGCGGATGAGCTTGGCGCGCGGGTCGATCAGATCGCCGATGGTGCGCCCGTCGCGCTGCACCTCGTAGGAGTAGCTCCACCCGTGCCAGTCGCGCTCCACGACGGCCTCCCAGACGTTCGCCTCGCCCTCGGCCCGCTCCATCTCGACGCTCAGCGTCTCGCGGTGGTAGGGGTGCAGTAGCCGGAGGGTGACGCGCTCGGCTTCGGCGACGACGGCGAAGCGGCTGGCCTCGGGGGCGTAGGTCACGCCGAGGGGGGATTCGCCCTCGCGCACCCAGGGGGTGGCGGGTGCTTGCGTGTCTTGTGCGTGGGGCATCGGTGTCGTCTCGTGTCGGTAATGAGGGAGAAGCCTGCCGCTCGTCGGGAGACGGCGCCGCAACGCGTGCGGGCGGAAATCATACGGAGCCGAGGGTGGTAGGATGAGGTCGGCATGGTGCCGGCGTGTCCTTCAAGCGAAGACGCCTACTCCGCCGATGGTTCATCGTGCACGTGCACCGACGCACCCAATCGAGACGCTTGGAGAGTCCCATATGGAAGAGCAGCCGGCGAAGACCGCGGCCCCGACCTCCCGCCGCGATGCGCTGACCGCCATCGCCCGCACCGGCCTCTCCCTCTCCGCCCTGACCCTCCTTGCCGGCTGTGCGACGACCGCGGGCTCCGTCCGCAGGCCGATCGATCGCCAGGCCTCGAGCACCCTGCCCGACCCGGAGTGGCCCGCCCCGCAGAAGATCCACATCGCGCCCGAGCGTCGCGGCATCCAAGTGCGCGAGCCCGTCGCCCGGGCTCCCGTTCAGCCGCGGACGCCCGCGCTGCCTAAGGGCGTTCAACTCCGCAGCGACTGGGCCGAGGGCAACCCCATCCCCCGCCGAATGGACCGCATGACCACCATCCGGCGCATCACCGTCCACCACGACGGGATGGATACCTTCACCAGCACCAACTCCTCCGCCACGCGCGCGAGGCTCGAAGCGATCCGCAAGAGCCACCTGGGCCGGGAGTTCGGCGACATCGGCTACCACTTCGCCATCGATCCCGGCGGGCGCATCTGGCAGGGGCGCGAGCTCCGCTGGCAAGGCGCTCACGTGGGCGGGCAAAACGGCGGCAACATCGGCATCTGCGTCCTCGGGAACTACGAGAAGCAGCGCCCCACCATGCGGCAGCTCGACACCCTCGAAGGGTGCATCGCCGAGCTCATGCGCGAGCACGATGTCACCCTCGGAGAGGTCCGGACCCACCGCGAAATGGCCTCCACCTCCTGCCCCGGCAGGTACCTCCAGCCGAGACTCGTCGCGATGCGCGACGGCGCTGGTGCCCTCGCACGCGTCTGAGGCTCTTCCCGGGCACGTTTTCAATACGCTTGTAAATGTCGCCTTGGGCTTCCGGGTGGTCATCCCGAAGCCCCCCGGGGCGGCTAGCGCAGACTCCGCACGCCCTCGTCAAAAAGCCGGCCCGGAGCGCGGTTCCACAGGTGCAGGCACTCGATGCGGATGACCTGCCACCCCTCGCCGACCCGCCTCCAGGAAAACTCCCACCCGCTCGGGAAGGGCGTGCCGTCTGCGCTGACCGTGAGATCGAAGCGCGTCCGGGCGACGTTAGTCCCTTCCGAAGAGGCGCTCAGGTTACGGATGCGATGGCTCTCGATGGCGGCGTCGATCGTCGGGGCCAGGTCGGCGAGCTCGCCAGCGCTCAGACGGTCGTACAACTGCCCCGACGCGACCATCGTGAACCCCTCGCCGAGCAGGGCCCGGGCGGCCTGAGGGTCGCCGGCAGCCATCGCGTCGATGAACGACTGCGTGTTCGTCCGCACGGCCTCGCGCGGGGTCACGGTCGTCTCGCCTGCGATGTACACAGAAGCCCCCAGTACAAGGGATAGGCCGAGCGCCGTCATCCCGACGCGGGGCTTCTTTGCCCGTTGCAATACAAAGAGGGCGACCAGCCCGAGGCCGACAAGGAGTGCAGCAGTCGGGATGGGGGACTCGAAGATCCAGCGCTCGAGCGCGGGGCCCGGCGGCAGTCTGCCGATGCCCGCCTGCTGGGCGAGGGTGAGGGTACTGGTCGCAGCGGTGAGGGGTGTCATGGCCTGAGAACGGTACGCACCGGAGCGGGATCGGCTGCGATCGCTGTCGGATCTGCGGGTTCTCGGTCCTTCCGAGGCCCTTCGCTTGAGGCGGGGGGGGGCGGACTCCGATAACAGTAAGGAGCACCCAACGCCCACGGAGGCCCTGCGCGCCCATGCTGCCCACGCACGACCAGCACGCTGTTGATCCATTCATGATCGACCTTTCGGATCCCAGCGCGGATCTCACCGCCGCCCTGGGCGGCGCGGTGGCCGTCGACCCGGGCGTGCCCGCCGACAAGGAACTCCTCGCGAAGAACCTCGTTGCGCTGGGCCAGCGTCAGCCCGATCTGGCGCGGGCGATCATGCACGCCGAGGCCCGCACCGACGTTGCCTTTGCGGCGACCGAGGAGGGTGGAGCGCTGTGCGCCGAGTCCGGCGGGAAAGCACTCGCTTCGCGCAGAAGGCCCATCACCGAGGCGAAGCGCATCGCGCAGAAGATCGATATCGATGCCAACGGCGGGCTGTTGGTTCTCGGGCTCGGCGTCGGGCACCACGTCGCGCAGATCGTTGAGCGCGCCGACAAGGCCTGCGCGACGGTCGTCTTCGAGCCCGATCTCGGGCTGATGCGCTGCGTCCTCGAGCGCGTGGATCACACGTCGTGGCTCGGCCGCAACGAGGTGGTGATCGTGACGGATCCGGCCGACGTCGGCGGCCTCACGATGACCATCAAGGGCCTCGAGGCGCTGCTCTCGGTGGGCATCTCGATCGTCGAGCACGGCCCGAGTTCATCGCGCCTGAAGGAGAGCGCCGACCAGATGCTGCAGTCGCTGACGCAGGCCGTCGGCGCGATGCGCATGCACGTCATCACCGCGATGATGCAGGCCGACGTGACTGCGCGCAACGAGCTGATGAACCTCGGGCACTACATCGAGCGTCCGGGGATCGCCGAACTCGCGGGCGCGTACGCGGGGAGCCCGGCGGTGCTCGTCGCTGCGGGTCCGAGCCTCAAGCGGAACATCGAGCTGCTCGCCGACCCGCGCGTGCGCGAGCGCTGCGTGATCATCGCGGTGCAGACGGTGCTGAAGCCGCTTCTCGAGGCCGGGATCAGGCCGCACTTCGTGACGGCGATCGACTACCACGAGATCTCGAAGCGATTCTACGAGGGGCTCACGCCTGCGGACGTCGAGGGCGTCACACTGATAGCCGAGCCGAAGGCCAACGCCGCCATCCTCGACGCCTTCCCGGGCGACATCCGCCTCCCCTCGAGCAAGTACCTCGATCAACTGCTCGGCACAGACGAGGACCGCGGCTCGCTCACGCCGGGCGCGACCGTGGCGCACCTCTCGTATTACCTCGCGCGTTACCTCGGGTGCGACCCGGTCATCCTCGTCGGGCAGGACCTCGCGTTCACCGACGGCCAGTACTACGGCGCGGGGGCGGCGATCCACAGCGTCTGGGGGCCGGAGCTCAACCCGTTCAACTCGCTCGAGATGCTCGAGTGGCAACGCATCGTGCGCAACCGCGGGCACCTGCACAAGGCCGAGGATCACCTCGGTCGACCCGTGTATACCGACGACCAGATGGCGGCGTACCTCGCGCAGTTCGAGCGCGACTTCGGGCCCGATGTCGCAGGCGGCAAGCGCGTGATTGACGCGACCGAGGGGGGCGTGCGCAAGCAGCACACGGACCCGATGCTCCTCGCCGAAGCGATCGACTCCGTGATCGCCCGCGCTCCCAAGCTCGCGCCTGTCCCTCCCGCGCCGGCAGCGAATGACAGTGCCCGCAGGCGCGCGACTGCGGATCTGGTCCGTAAGGTCCGCCGGCAGGTCAAGGCCGTCGGGCGCAAAGCGATCGAGTGCTCCGAGATCATGCAGGAGCTCAAGGAGCACCAGCGCGACCGCGCTCGCAACCGCGCACTCGTCGATAAGACCCACAAGCTGCGGAGTGAAGTCGAAGCGCTCGAGCCCGGGTACGGCATGCTCATGAAGCTGAACCAGCTCGGCGGCTTCCAGCGCTTCAAAGCCGACCGCGCGATCGCGCTCGCAAGCCACGAGAGCGAGCTCGCCGAGCAACGCGCGCGCATCGACCGCGACACCGTCAATCTCCGATGGGTCGGCGAATACGCCGACGTCTTCGAGGACCTCTTGCGCGTCTGCGAACGCGCGCTGCAGGGCGGCGAGAAGCGCACCCGCGACGTCACGCCCCGCGACCCAGATGCCGAAGCGCAGGCAGAGCCCGCTGCAGTTTGTGTGGCCGCGTTCGTGCGGTTCGAGAACGGGCGCGACACCGAGGCGCAGCTGCGGGCCACGCTTTTGCGACTCGGTAAGTCCAAGCGCATCGAGTCAGCGGTGGTGATCGCAGACGACCCGGACGAACTCGAACACAAACTGGGCACATCGTTGCACGGCCTGGCGCTCTCGTTCGCAAAGGCCTCGGTCGGTGCGCAGCAGTCGCGCGCTGCCATACGCGCTGGCCGCGCCTGGGCGGGTGATTCCTGGCGCGGCGGTCTTGCTGGTCTATCTGTGTTCGACGAGGTGCTCGACCCCGAACAATCAGCGCGGGTCTGCGCCGAGCGGGGTTTCGACGCAGCGATCTGTGTGGGCGCCTCTTGGATCGGCGTCGATGCGGAGCTCGCCGACGAACTCATCGCGCGCTTCGAGGAATCGCCGAAAGCTCACCCGGTCGTCTTCTCGCAGGCCCCTCCCGGGCTGTGCGGGGCGCTGGTCTGTGCTGCTGCCCTCGACGAGATGGCCGAAGGGCGGAGCATGGCCCGCGGTTCGATGTTCGCGACATTCGGCGGCATTCTCGGCTACTTCCCACTCGCGCCGCGGCACGACCCGATCGCCCGCCCCGGCTGCATCCAGATCGATGCCGAAATCCGATCCGCCGCGTGGCGATACTGCGCGGGCGAGGCCGACGGCCTGATCGAACACGCCCTCTCCGAAGTCGGCGAGGAGGCGGGCGCGGGGCAGATCGCGTCGTGGTTCGCAGCGGAGGGCGCGATCGCGTGGCCCGCTGCGCCGCGCGAGCTGGTCATTGACATCGCCGGCGCGGACTACGCCGGGCTTGCGGACGATCTCACAGCGTTTGCCGCCCTCTCGCCCGGCGGGCTCCTGAGCATCGAGGGCGAACGCGATCCGCTGTCATCCGAACTGCTCGAGCAGGTCGCTGCGCGTGCGCAGGAGCTGGGCCTCATCGTGCACGTGCGCACCGGCCTGACGGGTGGTACTGCAGACGCAGATCGCTTGCTGGGGCTGTGCCCGCAGGTGGTGAGTGTCGACTGCGTTGCCAACGGCCCGGAGGTCTACCGCGCGCTGACGGGGCGAGACGACTTCGCATCGGTCGAAGCGGGCGTGCAGCGTCTGATCGAGGGGCGCGAGATGAGCGCGGGGTTCCCGTCGATGTGGGTCGTGCCGCGGATCACGCGCTGCGACGCGGTGTACGAGCAGATCGAGCACTTCTACGACCGTTGGCTCGTGGTCGCGGGCGCCGCGGTCATCGACCCGATGCCCGTGGCCGACGCGAGCCAGCGCATCGAGCCGCTGCCGCTGCCGAAGGAAGCGCGTGAGCGGCTCGTGCGCCGGCGCATGGTTCGGTCTGCCGACGGTTCGTTTGCGCTCGCTCTTCCGAGTGGGGGGGCGCTCGCGTGCTCTCGTGCGGATCTGGGCGGCGCGTGGGCAGAACTCGGGCGATCATGGACGGAGCGGCGGGCATGAGCGTGCGCACACTCGCGGTCATCCTGGCGCGTGCGGGGAGCAAGGGGCTCCCGCAGAAGAACGAGCGACTCATCGCGGGGCGGCCTTGCATCGAGTGGACGATCGATCACGCGCTCGCGTCGCGCCGCATCGCGGGCGTGGTGCTCTCGACCGATGGCGGGCGGCTCGCTGCGATCGGTCGTCGAGCGGGCGTGCGCACGATTGTGCGCGAGCATCATCTCGCAGCAGACGACGCGACCATAGACGACGCAGCCCGCGATGCTCTCTTGCGCACCGAGGCTGCGACCGGTATGCGCTACGACGCCGTGACGATCCTGTACGGGAACGTGCCGGTTAGGCCGGATGGCCTTGTCGATGAGGCGGTGGACCTGCTGGTGCGCACCGGGTGTGATTCGGTGCAAAGTTACGCGCCCGTCGGCAAGCATCACCCCTGCTGGACCGCGGTTGTGAGCGAGTCTGGAGAAGTGAACCCCTACGCGGGCGAGGTGCTCAACTCCGGGATTTATCGGCGGCAGGACCTGCCGCCCGCACACATCCCCGACGGTGGCGTGCTTGTCTGCTCCCGGCGTGCGCTGATGCTCGAACTCGATGGTGTCGGCAACGGCCCGCACGCGTTCCTCGGCGCAGACAGGCGCGGCGTGATCCAGCCCGAGGGCGCGGTGGTGGACATCGATCACGAGATCGATGCGATCGTCGCGGAGGCGGTGCTGCAGCGCAGGGCAACGCGCGGGGCGGTCGCGTGAAGATCGGTGGCCGGTCGATCGAGAGCGGGCGCCCGCCCTATGTCATCGCCGAGGTGGGGGTGAACCACGACGGCGATCTGCAGCAGGCGTACAGGCTCATCGAAGCGGCCGGCGCGAGTGGTGCCGACGCGGTGAAGTTTCAGTACTTCGAGACCGACCTGCTCATGAGCGGCGCTTCGCGTCTTGCGGCGTATCAACGCCGGGCGGGGGAGACGGACCCGCTAGCGATGCTGCGCCGTCTCGAGTTGACGATCGATGAGTTGGCTGCGTGCATCGAGTGTGCGCGCGCGAACGGGTTGCACGCGATCGTCTCGGTCTTCTCGGTCGACCTTGTGGGTCGTGCCGCGGGCCTGGATTGGGACGCGTTCAAGACGGCGAGCCCGGATGTCGTGCACCGCCCGCTGCTGGAGCGCCTTGGGGAGACGGGCAAGCCGCTCGTTGTGAGCACCGGCGCCGCGACCGCTGAGGAAGCCGCGCGAGCGCGCGGATGGCTTGAACGCTGCAAGGATCGCGTCGCGTTCTTGCACTGCGTGAGCGCGTATCCCGCGGCCGCGAGCAGTGCGCACGTCGCGGCGTGTGCGCACGTCGCGGAGCTTGTCACGCCGTGCCCCGTGGGGTACTCGGATCACACGTCTGAGGTCGAGACGGGTTTCGTTGCCGCCCGGCACGGCGCGACGATCCTCGAGAAGCACATCACCCTCGATCGCACGCTCGCTGGCCCGGACCACGAGGCCTCTCTCGACCCGGAGGGCTTTAAGCAGTACGTGTGGTGGTCGAGGTTGACCGCACGCGAAGCCCACGACGCGTACTACGACGAAGCGCTTGTGGGCGATGCTGAGAAGCGCGTGCACGATGTAGAAGCGGACGTGCGTGACGCCAGCAGGCAATCGATCGTTACCCGGAGAGAGATCCAAGCGGGCGAGGTCATCGGGTTGGCCGACTGCACGTTCAAGCGACCGGGCACGGGCATCGAGCCGTGGCGCATCGATGAGGTTGTCGGCTCGCGTGCGGCGTGCCGGCTCGAGGCGGACGCTCCGATCGGGGCGGCCGACGTGATCGGCGCATGAAACGCGTCGCGGTCGTTACGGGTACTCGCGCGGAGTACGGGCTGCTCGCGCCCGTCATCGACGCGCTCGGTGAGCACACGGATGTACAGCCGTACGTGATCGCAGCGGGTGCGCACCTCATAGGCGATTCGCCCACGGTGCGCGAGATCGAACGGAGTCACCCGATCGCGGAGCGCGTACCCATGCAAGAGGCGGGGCAGAGCGGGCGGGCCGCCGACGCACGTGCCTTCGGCAAGGGGGTCGCGGGCTTCGCGGAGGCGTTTGGTCGTATCAACCCGGAAGTCGTGCTCGTTCTGGGCGATCGCATCGAGGCGTTCGCGGCCGCTGCTGCTGCGAGCATCGGTGGGTGGGCCTGTGCGCACATGCACGGCGGGGACCGCGCAGAGGGCGTCGCGGACGAGGCGATGCGCCACGCGATCACCAAGCTCGCACACCTGCACCTCCCGGCTACAGAACAGTCGGCCCAGCGGATCGTCGCGATGGGCGAGGAGGAGTGGCGCGTGCGCACCGTCGGATCGCCCGCGGCCGATACCGCGCTGACGACCTCGCCGATGTCGGAGGAAGACGCCGATCGCCTGGGCGACCCGAGCGCTTTGGTGCTGCACCACCCCGCGGGCCTCGGCGTTGAGCGCGAGAGCGCTATGGCGCGTGCGATCGCCGAGGCGATGGTGGGTGAGCGCGTGGTGTGGCTCGCGCCCAACTTCGACCCCGACCGGGAGGCCGTTCAGCGCGTGCGCGAGGAGGTGATCGCTTCACGCGCAATGGTGCGCGTCGAGCACCTATCCGCGGAGCACTATCGCGGGCTGATCGCGCGGCTGGCCCGCTCCGGGGGCGTGCTCGTGGGCAATAGCAGTTCTGCGCTTATCGAGGCTGCGATTCTCGGATGCCCCGCGGTGGACGTCGGCCCGCGTCAGGGCGGGCGCGAACGATGCGCGAACGTGGTCCATGTCGCGGAGCAAGGGCTCACCGCTCAGCGGGTGCGTGATGCGATCGACGAAGCGCGGAATCGTGATCTCGATGGCGTAGATCATCCCTATGGCGACGGGCGGACCGGGGAGCGCGTTGCGCGGGTGATCGCGGAGGCGAGGTTCTCGGACCAAGAGTGGCTCCGCAAACGGAACAGCTACTGAGTATTACTGCTGCTAGCGCCATGCGCACAAGTCGCGTGAGCGAACGTCCGATGCAAACCACAAGCCCGCTTATGGGCTGGGAGGTATCGCGATGAGCAGTGTCCAGGCAGAAGAACGTCAGCAGGTCGTCGACGCTGCCGTCCGTGAAATCAGTCACATCGCGACGCTGCCCGAGGTCACGGTGCGGATCATCGAGCTCGTCGAAGATCCTTCGAGTACCGCTTCGGACCTCCACATGGTCATCTCGAATGACCCCGCGCTCTGCAGCCGCATCCTGAAGGTTGTGAACTCCTCGTTCTACGGGCTGCCGGGCCAGATCGGTTCGATCAATCGAGCCATCGTCCTGCTCGGCCTGAACGCGGTGAAGAACATCGCCATCAGCGCGAGCATGGCCAAGCTCTTCCGTTCGGGGGAGTTCAGCGCGAACTTCTCGGCCAAGGCGCTCTGGCAGCACTCGGTCATGACCGCTGCCGCTTCCAAGCTCATCGCTGACAAGGCAAAGCTCTCTGCTACCGATGAAGCGTTTCTTTCCGGGCTCATCCATGATCTTGGCGTGATGGTCGAGATGCAGGCCGACCGCCCCAAGCTCACCGAGGTCGTCGATCGCATCAAGCCCAACGACGAAGGCGTGCCCAGCGGCAACATGCTCGAGGTCGAGACCGAGATCTACGGCGCCAACCACCAAGACTTCGGCGAAGGCCTGTGCCAGAAGTGGAAGTTCCCCAAGGTGCTCGCCACTGTCGCTGCGGCCCACCACTCGCCGCTCGAGCTCCCCGAGAACGCGCGCGTCATGCCCTGCGTGGTGTACCTCGCCGATAGGCTCGCTGCTCAGACCGAAGACGGCTACCGCCTCGACCTGCCCAGCCTCGATATCGACCCGGGTGTGCTCGAGGTGCTCAAGCTCTCGGAGGCCGACATGGGCCCGCTGACGGAGCAGCTCGCCGAGGCGAGCGCTGACGTCATGCTCATGCTGACCTGATGATTACTCTTCCGCGAGCGCCTGGCTCCACGAGTCGAGGATCGCGTGATCGGTCAGGTCGTAGGTCAGCGGGGTGACGGTGATGCAGCGCTCGAAGAGCCGTTCGACGTCTGTGCCCTCGTCTGTCGCGTGGAAATCGAGGCCGCTTGAGGCGGACCAGTAGTAGGGCTGGCCCATGGGGCTCCCGCGTCGTTCGAATTTGTCGACGATGCCGTGGGTGTTCATCGGGCAGACCACGATGGGCGGCTCGTCGGTATCTCCGCCCGCGCCGGGCATGCCTGCGCTATCGAGGACGGGCAGCCCCGCTTCTCGCCTCGCCGCTTGCATGCGTTCGATCGATTCGGGCGAATCATCGATCGGGTCTTCGCTGCGCGGGATGTTGATGTTGATGCACGAGTGTGCCCGCAGCATGCCGGTCTTGAGCACGGCGTCGATCGCTCGGCGAGCGTGCTTCGCGGCCCGGTCCCACCGCACGTGGCCCCGGCCCAGGTGCAGGCTCACAGCGATGGAGGGCACGCCGAGGAAGGCCGCCTCGATCGCCGCTGCGACCGTGCCAGAGTAGATGACGTTGATCCCGCAGTTCGCCCCGGCGTTCATCCCCGAGATGACGAGATCGGGGAGCGTCCCCTCGCCGTGGCGTTCGGGCCACAGGGTCGAGAGGGCGAGCTTGACGCAGTCGGCGGGCCTGCCGTCGACGGCCACGCCCGACATGCGTTCGTTGACGTCAACGTTCGAGATCATCAGCGGCTCAGAGAACGTCACGCCGTGACTCGTCGCCGATTGCACCGTCAGGGGTGCGATGGGCCAGAGCTCCTCCGCGAGCGGGTGGGCGGGGTCGGTGAGCGCTTCGTGTAGGGCCACGATGCCCGGAGCGCGGATGCCGTCGTCGTTGGTCAGGAGCACCTTCATGCGCGGCAGGGTACCCAAGACCCGCCCCGCGCGTGATTGCCCCGGCACACTCCAGGTTGCGGGCGTACCGTTGCCCCCGTGACGCCACTCTCCGCTGTCATCTTCTCGTACGTGCTCCTCGCCCTCGCCGGTGCGTGCGGCGCGTACTACGGCGTGGTCCGCGGTCGGGCCGCCATGATCGCCAGGCGTCAGCCGACGCTGTACCACGGCATCGAGGAGGAGGGGCCCGTCGGGGGCTGGCCCGATCTGTGTGTGGTGGTTCCGGCGCACAACGAAGAGCGCGGCATCGGCGACCACGCAGCGACACTCCTCGCCCAGGAGTACCCGGGCGAGTTGCACATCGTCTGGGCGCTCGATCGGTGCACGGATCGCACGCGCGAGATACTAGAAGAGGCGATCGCGAACGCCGGCCCCGAGGCCCCCGCCTCGACGATCGTCGAGATCGACGCCTGCCCCGACGGGTGGGCGGGCAAGGTGCACGCCGTGCACGCGGGCGTGCTCGGCTCGCCTCACGCCCAGCACGCGGATCTGCTGCTCTTCGCGGACGCGGATACGACCTACGAGCCGCTCGCGCTGCGGGCCGCGGTGGCTATGAAGCACCTCCTCGGCGTGCGGATGCTGAGCCTGCTCTGCACCCTCACGCACCGGCAGGAGTTCGAGCGGCGCGTGCAGCCGGCGGCGGGCTTCGAGCTCGTCCGCCGTTTCCCGCTCGATCGTGTCAACAGGCCCGAGCGCGGGCTGCGCTTCGCAAACGGGCAGTTCATGCTCTTCGACCGGGCGGCCTACGACGCCATTGGCGGGCACGAGGCGGTCAAAAACGCTCTGCTCGAGGACCTGCAGTTTGCCCGGCTGCTCCGCCACCCGAACCACGACATGCGCATCGCGGTCCTCCGCGCGGACGGTGTCGTGCGCTGCAAGATGTACGAGGACTACGCCTCGTTCCGGAAGGGTTGGAAGCGGATCTACACCGAGTCGATGCACCGCAAGCCCGGTGCGCTGCGGTCGGCGGGGATCCGCTTGAGGCTCGTGGGCTCGGTGCTGCCCTTTATGACGATCGCGTGCAGCGGCGGCGGGCTCGGTGCGTTCGTCTTCCTCCGCGACCCGCCTCTGGGCATCTCGATGCTGCTGATGGGTGTGCTCGGGAGGCTGTTGTACTTCGGGGCGATGGCCCGCATATACAAGCTGCAGGGTGCGCCCGTCGGCGATGTGCGCTGGTACCCGGTGGGCGCGTGGAAGGTCGGCGGGATTTTGCTCGAGGCCGCTCGCGACCTTCGTGAAGGAAACCCGACGGAGTGGGGGGGCAAGTCGTACGCCCGACCCGTGAACTGATGGCCAGCGAATCCAACAAACGCAGGCGCGGCAGCGATGTGGTGACGGTCTACGGCAGGCGCGCGGTCGAAGAGGCGATCTCATCGCCCCACACCGAGGTCCAGCGCACCGCGCTCTCGGTGCGCGCGCCCGGCGCGTACAAGGCGGCGTTCCTCGATCTATGCCGCGATGCGGGCATCTCCGAGCCGGAGATGCTGCGCGACGACGAGATCGGTCGCATCTCGGGCGACCCCCGGCACGCGCAAGGAGTCGTGGCGCGTGTACGGCTCAAGAACGTCACCGACGTTGGGCCGTTTGCGGAAGAACGCGCTGGTGCGCGTCAGCCGACGCGACTGCTCGCGCTTGATGGTGTGACGAACCCGCAGAACATCGGCATGATCGTGCGCACCGCGATGGCTGCCGGGGTCTCGGGCGTGCTCTGGCCGGCGTCCGGCTCGCCTTGGGTCAACGGTCTTGTCATCAAGGCGTCGGCGGGCACGGTGTACGGCTGCACGGTCGTGCGCTGCGCCACCCTCGCGGAGGGAATCGAATCGCTGCGCGCGTCGGGGTTTGTGTCGTTCGGGCTCGACATGGGCGGCGAGAGCTGCTTCGAGCACGAGCCCCCGCACCGGGCGGTGTACGTGGTCGGCTCGGAGGCGGAGGGCCTCTCGGCGGGTGTGCGGTCTGTAGTCGACGGGGTGCTGAGTGTGCCTATGGCAGCGGGGGTTGAGTCGCTCAACGCTGCGATGGCTGCGGGGCTCTTGTGCTACGCGATCGGGAGCCACGGCCGATAACCGGATTCACTCTTCGTGCTTCCCGCATCTCGGGAGAGGGTGTAGGGTGTGCGTGGAGTCCCCGCCGAGCTCGCACAGCCGGCGTTCGAAAGAGAGAGACCGATGCCCGTCGCCCCCCTGCGTGTCACCCCCGCTGCGCTGATCCTGTGTTCGAGCGCGCACGTCGCGCTCGCCGATTCGCTCGCGTGGGATGGTGACGTCTCCGACCTGTGGTCTGCAACCACGTTGTCTCCCGGCATCGGGCTGGTTACCAACTGGTCGACGGACGCGCTGCCGGGCATGAGTGATGATGTGATCATCGGCCCCGAAGCGGGTCCCGTGCGGATTTTGCTGATGGACGCGCAGGCCGGGTCGCTGCTCGTGCAGTCGTCATTGACTGTGTCGCGCCGGCTCACGGTCGGATCGAGCGCCGTCCTGAATGATGCGCTCTTTGATATCCCTGGAGTAGGAGCATCGCAGACGATCAGCGCGGGCACGGTGTTGCGCACGACGGGGCAGAGCGTGTGGCGTGACGCGGTGATCGCGGACACGCCCCTCTGGGTCGCGGAGGGATCGCTGCAGATCGGTGACGCGGGCAACAACATCTTGTCGAATACGCGCCTCGAGTCGACGGGCACGGTGGTGCAGACGCAGGCCCTGCATCTCACGAACGGGTCGGTGGCCCAGCCGCTTGGTCTGTGGCGGCTCACCGATAACAACGCGGATATCACCTCTGACGGCGCGGGGTCGTATCTCGATCTGACCGGTGGCGGCACGGTCGTGGTCGATATGGATCAGCCGGGCTTCGGAGCCCGATTCGAGCGCGTGGTGTTCGCCGGCGCGGGTGGGAGCTTGATCGATGTCCAGAGGGGCACGCTCACGATCGACCGGGCGGAGGTCACTCCTGGAACACGTATCGACGGCTTCTCGGGTCTCGACGCCGTCGTTCAGCAGGGCGCCGCGCTGCGCCTGCTCGCGCCCGCCGGTCAAGAACGCCTCTACGCGGGGCGCACCGGCATCACCGGCTCGGGCACGGTCGAGATCTCCGGCCCGGGCACAGCCCGGTTCGAAACGCTCGTCAACCGGCTCACGGGCGGCGGTGTGCTGCGTGTCTCAAACGGCGCGACCATCGCCGGTACCGGCGCGGCTGGGGTGACGTTTTCGAACCCCGCCGGTGCCCGGATGGAGGTGATCTCCTCGACAATCGGCGGCATCCTCTTGAACGAAGGGGATCTGGTGCTCGATGGGGCTCGGATCGCTTCGACGACGCAGAACGTGGCGGGCGGTGCGGCAGAGGTGCGGTCGACTCTGACGCTCGACGGAGCAGGGCTCGGTGCAGGTGCGTCGCTCACGCTCCGCGACGCGCTCATCACGGGCAGCGGTGGTCTGACAACGACCGGGGGCGGCATGACGACGGTCGAGCAGGAGGGCGCCCGCGGCGGTGGGAGCGTGATCGCGGTCCCCGCGACGCTCGCATCGCTCGATGTGCGGTCCGGGACGCTCGGCCTGACCGATCGGCTCACCGTCCATTCCGGTTCGCAGTGGAGCATCGCTTCGGGGGCTGCGGTTCAACTCGCAACGCCCTTTGATCCTGCGCAGGCGGGGCCGGGCACCGCGCTGCGTGGCGATGTCGATGTTGTTGGTGCCGGGAGGCTGGTGATCGATGCGGGGACGATCGTGGGCCTCGAAGGTTCGGGAACTGCGCGTCTGGACGTCGATCTCGGTGGCGGGTTCGTTGTCCGCGGAGATCTGATCTCGCCTGGCCTCGGGGTGGTGAGCAGGGGGGTGACCGAACTGGCAGGGCCCACGATCGAACTCCCCGATGTTGACCCGGACTCGGACGGGCCTCAGCCGCGGGTGGGCGGTCTGACGGTGACGGGTATGACCGAGGTCACGGGGACGACGCGCGTAGTTGGTTCGACGCTGCGCAACGAGGGCGAGATGGATGTGCGATCGGCGGTCCTTTTCCTCGACGGAGGCCGGCTGGTGAACACCGGGTCCATCGACCTGCGTTCTGGTATGAGCGCCTTGGGATCGGGCAGTGCGTTTCTGAATGATGGCGTCCTTACCGGTCTGGCTGGCGCGCGAGTCGCGGTGCCCTTCACCAACACCCCGGGCGGAACCGTGCGTGTGGACAGCGGGCGTACGCTGCTCTTCGATACCGATGTAACGAACATCTCCGACGCGGGCGTACTCGACGCCGGTACGTGGGTCGTGCCCGTCGGGGCTACGCTCGACACGCCGCTGAACGCGGAGATCACCGCGCTCGCGGGGAACGCAACCGTGATCCTTGGCGGCACGTGGAACCAGCTCGCGCTGACGAGGAACGCCGGCACGCTCGTGCTCGATGATCCGACGAATCCCACGGTCTCGTACGAATCGCAGGGTGATTTCTTCAACGAAGGCACGATCGGCACCGTGCTCGATGACCTGGGCGTGAACGTCGTCCCCTCGCGGGGCGGCGATGCCTTCGACTTCTCTGGGGGCCTGCGCCTGGGCGGGTTCCGGCTGACAAGCGACGGCCGTCTTGAGGCGGGCGGCAAGGACGATATCGGGTACTTCGGGCTCGAGGGCGATCTAACTCTCGGCGAGGCGGGCTCGATCGGCGTCGAACTGGGTGTGGGCGACGCGAGCGGCCTCGCTGCGGATCGGTACGTCGTCGCGGGGAGCGCGATGGTCGATGGCGTGCTCGATGTAGCCCTGCTCGGCGGGTTCGTGCCCAGCGCATCGCTCGTATTCGAGATCCTCGCGAGCAGAGACGGTGTCAGCGGGGCCTTCACGAACGTCTCGGCCGACGGGCGCGTGCTCACGCGTGACGGGCTGGGCTCCTTCGCGGTGACGACCGACGGGCAACGCGTCTTCCTGTCTTCATACGCCGCCATACCGTCGCCGGGCGGTATCGGTGTGGGGCTCTTCGCGCTTGTTGCCTGCGCTCGGCGCCGCCGGCCATGAGTATCCAACGCGATCGAGCAGCAGTCTCACCCGTCGAGGCACTTTCGTGCCACGGCGGCGCCGGCGCGGTGCACTACCGCCCCTTGCTCGGTGCGCACGAGAACGGTGTCGGCATCCGCTTCGTGCACGAGACGGTCGTGCCGCCCGGCGCGTCGATCGGCCTCCACGCCCACACCGATGACGAGGAGCTCTACCTCGTCGCCTCCGGCAGCGGGGTCATGACACTCGACCGCGCAGAGCGGCCCATCGGCCCCGGCGCGTGCGCGATCGTGCGCACGGGCGGTTCCCACGGCCTGCGCAACACGGGCGATGAGGATCTCGTTCTCTTTGTCGTCTGCGTCGAAGGCTCAGGCGCGGCAGCGAGTTAGACCGTCAGCACCGCGTGGTTGCTGCTCTTGAGGAAGCGTGTGAGCGGGCCGCCCATGCCGAGCACCTCGAAGCCGAGCGCCTCGAGCTGGCCCGTGATGCCGAACGACTTGGCGCAGGCGATGCACGCCTGCGTCTCGATGCCGTCGTCTTGCATCTCCTTGACCTTGGCCTTGAGGTCTTTGTCGCCCACGAGCGTCCGCTGGGAGGGGCCCCAGATGACGAGGCGGACCTTGTCGAACCACCCGAAGCGTTTGGCGGCGTGGCAGTACATCAGGCCCACGCGGTGCGCTACGTCGGGGTCGGCGCTCGTCCACAGCACAACAAGCTCGCTCGGCGCGCTCGGCTGATCGTTCGCGCCCGGCTGAGCGAGGGTCGAGGCGGCCATGCCGCCGACGCCCAGCGCTGCCATGCCGAGCAGCGCCCGGCGGTCCATCGTCTGCTCGTTGCCCGTTGTTGATTCGCTCATCGTGTGCTCTCCGTGTGCGCCGTGGGTGCCCAGGGTACCAGCACACGAGCGAACCGAGGTACCCTCACCCCTATGAGCACCGCCGCACACGCCATTACCGCCCGCGTCGAACGCTGTCGATCCGGGAACGACCCCCAGGTACTCGCACGCATGGCCAGCGGCTGGGCCATACTCGGCAAGTACCAGCCCGGGCCCATCACCGGCTGTTGCATGCTCCTGCCCGACCCCGTCGTGCCCAGCATCAACGATCTGAGCGAAGACCAGCGCACCGGCTTCCTCCTCGACTTCGCCCGCATCGGCGACGCGGTCCTCGAAGCGACGGGCGCCGAGCGGATCAACTACCTGATGCTCTGCAACATCGTCCCCGAGCTGCACGGCCACGTCGTCCCGCGCTTCGCAACCGAAGACCCGCAGCTGCGGCTCAAGGGCCCGTTCGAGGCGTACGACTTCGGCAACGCGCGCATAGGCGATGCGGAGGGCGAAGACGCCGAGTTGTGTGCGCGGCTGCGCAAGCTACTCGCATAAGCCGAGATGTCGTGTTCCCGACCGGTTCGGACGTGCCGGGCGTGTGCTGCGCGTGTATTTCTATGGCATGACACACCGCACCAAGTTCACCGCCGTTGCCCTCTCCTGCGCTTGCCTCGCGCTGACCGCCTGCTCGGGGGGTGAACCGACGTACGAAGACCAGCTCGATATCGCCGCCGACCCGCCCGGTCTTGAGCCGGCGCCAGCGGGCATGGTGTACGCCGGGTGGTTGCCGCAGGGCGTGACGATCGTGCTCGAGGACCGCGCGGGCACCTCCTCGCAGCAGGACCCCGTCTTCATCGCCTGCGATGCGAATGGTTGGAACACGGCCGACCCCGCCTGGCGCATGCAGCTCGATACGAAGGGCCGTTGGGTGCTGGATGTGGACCGACTCACGAGCGAGGCGTCGCCGCAGTCGATGCGCTACAAGTTCACCCGCGGCACGTGGGAGTCGGTCGAGTGCCACGCCGACGGCGTCGACGTGCGCAACCGCGTGCTGCCGGTGATGCTCCGCCGCCACCTGGGCATCGCAGCGGGCGAGCGCCCGGAGATCGAGCATGTTGTAGTCGCGTGGGCGGACGCCTTCGAAGAGCGCCCGGCGGGCGAACGGCCAGCGGTGAGGGACTGAACTGCGAACGACTCAGTACTGGCGGGTGCCCTGCTCTAGCGCAGCTCGGGCAGGTCCCAGCATCCACACTCACTCAACCCGATCCATCCTCAGACACTTCTCCCGCACCCCACCCCACCACCGCGCCGACGACCACGCCCAATCCCCAGGCGATTACACGAGCCCCGCGCGTACTGGGTTCCCGTGGATGTACTCCACCTTCTCCGTGATCACGTCCGCCGAGTACAGGTTGCGGTCGTAGCCCCCGCCGCGCTGCCAGAATCGCATTAAGCCGCGAGAGTCGGATAAGCGATCGAGTATCGGCGCGTCGAGCTCGCGCCAACGGGCGAGTACCCTCCGTGCGGGCGACTGCTTAATGGCCTGGAGGATCTGCGGCAACGTCTGATCGGGCGAGCCCGGCCTGATGATGAGGTGCACATGGTTCGGCATCGCGACCCACGCGTGCAGCCGAAACCCGAGCCGGTCGCGCGCCTGGCTGAGCGACCGCTCGAACTCGTCCCGGACCGCGGGCGAACCGAGGAGGTCCATCCGCTGATAGCAGGAGAAGGTCAGGAAGCGGGCGTGATTGGGGCACTCGATGCGTCGCACCGGAGGATGCTCGCGGATGGGTGTCTGCTGCTCAAGCCTGTATGTGGTGGTCTACTCGTCCTGCCCTAGTTGCGCTAGAGCAGGGCACCCGGCACCCGGGGAATGTGGGGACGGGATACTTGATAGGATAAGCAACTCATCTTTGGATTGGAGATTCATGGGAAATAGCGTTTCGAAAACTAGGATATCAAACTCTAATTATTTGTATCCCCTGAAGCTGGTTGGCTGGGCGTTGGGGCTCTTCGTCACGGGTCTGATTCTCTTCTGTCTCGGCGTTATCGTTGCCGTTTATGGGTATCTGTTAACCGACAGAGTGGCTGTGGGTGTGACGGGTGGAGAAGCAGCCGAGCGTTTGGCTCAAGCTGGTGACATGTTCGGTGGACTAAATGCAATGCTAGCCGGAGGCGCTCTATTAATTGCTGCCTTTGGGCTGCGGCAAGCAAATCAAGCAATTGGGTTGCAACGCGAAGAGCTCATCGCCACGCGTGAAGAGCTAAGACGAAGTGCCGATGCACAAGAAGCTGCTGCTGGCTTGCAGCAGCAAGCCCTAGCCGGACAGATTGATCTGATCAATGTGCAAAAACGGACGCTTGTCTATGAGACACTGCAGCCTCTACGTACCCGGGCGTTGCAGGGCGACGTTGCCAAGGCGGTCAACACGCTCAGTCACATGTGCGATGAGCAGAAAGACTGGGCTGGCTATTGGGCAAGAATTGCGAATGGAACAAGTGACGCGTTGGATAGGCCTGGTATGCGGCAAATCGGCTTAGAGGGTGCTCGTGTTATATTAAGTTTTTTATGTGACATCGAGGCGCTGGGTGATCTTGGAATCATGCCAGAACAAGATCAGCTTTGCAAAGTAGTGACGCGGGGAATGGCACAGCGCCTGAACTCTGTAGTAAAGCCAATCCTGTATGCGCTTGAGACGCCATCCGTGCCCTTACCCAACTCGGTGCTCGAGAGTGTGCTCGAGGCTACTTGGCCTGATCTAATTGCCGGGGCATAGTGCGCTCACCCCCGCACCGTCCGCTGCTCGATGCGCTTCTCCGGCACCGTCTGCACGATCCCGTCCACGAAGCAGCCCGCGGTGTGCACCTCGTCCGCGTCGATGCTGCCGGCGGGGACGATCTCTTCGACTTCCGCGAGGGTGATGTCGGCGGCGGTCGCCATCATGGGGTTGAAGTTGCGCGCCGTCTTGCGGTAGATCAGGTTGCCCGCTTCGTCGGCCTTCCACGCCTTCACCAGCGCGAGCGAGGCCCAGAGGCCCGTCTCCTCGATGAAGGTGCGCGTCTGACCCTTGAACTCGATCTCGCGGTGCGGCTTCCCTTCGGCGACCTGCGTGCCCACGCCCGTCGCGGTCAGGAAGACGGGGATGCCCGCGCCGCCGGCCCGGCAGCGCTCGGCGAGCGTGCCCTGCGGGTTGAACTCCACCTCGAGATCGCCGTCGAGGAACTGCTTCTCGAAGACGGCGTTCTCGCCGACGTAGCTGGCGATCATCTTCTTGATCTGCCGCGTCTGGAGGAGGAGGCCGAGGCCGAAGTCGTCGACGCCGGCGTTGTTGGAGACGCAGGTGAGTCCTGTTGCGCCGGTGTCGCGGAGAGCGCTGATGAGGTGCTCGGGGATGCCGCAGAGGCCAAAGCCCCCGACCATCACGGTCATGTCATCGGTGACGGCGCCCTTGTCTCGGGCGAAGGCGAGCGCATCGGCGGCGGTGGCGAAGGTCTTGTTCTTCATCCCCGCAGGATACCGCGCGGGCCCCGGGGGCTCAGCCCTCGTCTTTTCGGCGAACGACCCGGCGTTGGTAGTCGCGGTCGGCGTCGTCGATCGCGCCGTCGCGATTGAGGTCCTCCGCGGCTTCTTCCTGGATGTACATATCTTCGGGGTCGATCTCGCCGTCGCGGTTCCGGTCGAGCTGCGGGCCGACGACGTCGGCGAGCACGCCGTTCTCGTCATCGCGGCTCGGGAGCAGGTACCGGAGCACGCCAGGCATGCGTCGGTCCCAGGCGGCCTCGTTGTGAAAGTCACCGAAGCCGACCACGTGCAGCAGATCCCCGCCCACGCCGTAGCGCGGTGCGGCGGTGCCCACGAGCGCGTCGCGCAGGCCGTAGGTGAGCCAGTAGTTGTCGTCGGCGGTGCCGGAATCGCCCGAGTCCATGTAGATGCGGATGTCGCGCTTCGGCTGGTTGCGCAGCTGGGGGTTGAGTGACGCGGTCGTGACCTGCCACGCCCCGGAGAGCGCGCCGACGAGGCCGAAGTCATCGGGGTGGTTCCAGCCCATCTCCATCGAGATCACGCCGCCGAGGCTCGATCCGATGGCCGCGACGTTGTCCGCGTCGGTGCGCACGCGGTAGTTGGCCTGGATGTGCGGGATGACCTGGTCGGTGAGGAAGGCGATGTAGTTGTTGGCGCCAAGGCCGGGGATGTAGTCGCGGAATCGGTCGGCGTTATCGATGCCGACGTAGACGGCTTCGCGCACGAGGCCGGCGTTGGTGGTGTCTTTGATGGCATCGTCGGCGTTCCACGAACCGAAGGGCCCGGACTCGAAGACGTTCTGCCCGTCGTGGAAAATGACAAGGGGGTACGCGCGGCCGGTGTGCTCGTCGTACCCGCGCGGGAGGTAGACGCGGTAGCCGCGTTGCTCGCCGATGGCGTTTGCGAAGAGTCGCGGCGGGTTGGCGGGGTTGTAATCCCGCCGGGCGGGGGAGACGCTCTCGGCGGGGCGATAGGTGAAGACCTGATCCTCTTGCACGAAGACGCCCGGCGCCAGCGCGGTGTGGGTGCCGGCCGCGGGTGAGCGGAATCCGCCGGGGCCCTCGATGAAGAACTCGACGCCGTAGGCGTCGGAGGCGTGATCGGGCTCGATGCGCAGTGCGAAGAACTCGGCGGTGCCCGGCGCGGTGCCTTCGGTGAGGCGTTGCAGGGGCGTGGTCTGGAACGCCGCATCGCGGAAGCCGCGATGGTGGAGTGTGTAGGTGCCCTCGATGTCGGCGGCGCGCACGACGATCGCCTTGCCGGCCGCCTCCTGCTCGGCGTCCACGTTTGCGGTGAGCTCGGCGGTCACGGGCGTGCCGTTGCTCGCCTGGGCGGTCTGTCGCGGCCCGTCGGCGCGGACGTAGTAGCGGTAGGTGAAGCTCACGCCCGCGGGAATATCGACACCCGCGCGCCAGACGGGGTAGGCCGAAGGCTCGAGCTTGATCGCGCGCCGGAGGTCGCCAGCTCCGAGTTCGGGGATGTCGCCGAGGACGAAGACGGATTGCCCGAAGTTCGTCTCTTGGTTGATCTCGAAGACGACCGTCTCACGGTCTTGGGCCGCAGCCATCGCCGGGAAGCACAGCGCGAGCGCCAGGAACAGAATCGAACGCATGAAGGAACCTCCGACCTGATCGTAGGGCTCGAGCAGTGGTGGGATGCGGGGTGGCACCGTGCTGTGAATCCGATTCGGTTGGGTGCGGGGGCGTGTTCCTGTAACATGCGATCTACGAACGCCTCGGAGGACACCATGCCGCTCACACGCGATCAGATCACCAAACGCGCCGCTCAAGAACTCGAGGACGGCTACGTTGTCAATCTCGGTATCGGTATCCCCACGCTCGTCGCCAACCACATCCCGGAGGGGATCGATGTCTGGCTGCAGTCCGAGAACGGGCTCCTCGGCATGGGGCCCTTCCCCGAGGACGCCGATGTGGATGCCGATCTCATCAACGCCGGCAAGCAGACCATCACCGCCCGCGACGGCGCGGCCTTCTTCAGCAGCTCCGACTCCTTCGGCATGATCCGCGGCGGTCATATCGACATCGCCATCCTCGGCGCCATGGAGCTCTCGCAAGAGGGCGACATCGCCAACTGGATGATCCCCGGCAAGATGGTCAAGGGCATGGGCGGCGCGATGGACCTCGTCGCGGGCGTCAAGAAGGTCGTCGTCACGATGGACCACTGCAACAAGCGGGGCGAGGCCAAGATCAAGCCCGCGTGCACGCTGCCGCTCACCGGCAAGCGCTGCATCGACATGGTCATCACCGACCTGTGCGTGATGGAGATGGACGAAGAGAGGCAGCGCTTCCGCGTCACCGAGCTCGCGCCGGGTGTGACCCTCGAAGAGGTCGTCGAGAAGACCGAGGGCGAATTGCTGACGGATGTCGAGCCCAAGACGGTCGAGGTCTGAGGCGCACCGGGGGGCGACGATGCCGATCTACCGGGTCACGGGTGAGGACGGGTACACCGCGGAGCGGCGCGAGATCGTGGTCGCTGCCGAGAGCGAGCCCGACGCGCTGCGCCACGCGCGCATGCAGAACCTGCTCGACGCCGAGGCAGCCGCGGCCAGCGCAGACGACGCCGGCCTGCCCGCCGAGGTCGCGGTCGTGCCGCAGCCACCAAAGCCCGTGAGCCTACTCCGTAAGCACGTGATCGCTCTCGGCTACGCGGTGCTGTTCGTCTTCGTCGTTGGAATCGCCGCGCCGATGGCGTTGATCGGGCTCTTGGTGCTCTCGGAGCTCATCGCGTCGGCGAACCCTTAACGCATCCGCTTGTACGACGAGTACCCCTCGGTCATGTCCTCGGGCGTCATGATCCACACCGTCCAGGCGGGGATCTCGAAGGCCGCTACTCCTGAGTGCGGGCGAACCTCGGCGCCGGTCAGCCGGCAGACGAGCGGGGCGTGGCCCATCACTTTGCTGTCGCGGATAGAGACGACTTCCTTCGCGGGCGTGTCGCTCGCGTTGACGATCACGGTCACGGTGTCGCGGAAGCGGTCGGTCCGGCGTTGATAGGCGAGCACGGTATTGGTATCGAGCACGCGGAAGTCACCGATGCGGAGCGATTCGTAGGTCTTGCGCAGGTCGGCGAGCGCCTTGAGCCGGTCGAACTCGGCGTTGCCCTCCGCGGCACTGGCCCAGTCCATCGGTCCTCGCATCTCCGGGTCGTCGCCCCCGGTCATGCCGGCCTCGACGCCGTAGTAGATGACGGGTGAGCCGGGCAGGGTGAACTGCATCGCCTGCGCGATCGCGCGCTTCTTGGGGTCGGGGAGCACGGTCGCGAGGCGGCCGGTGTCGTGGTTATCAAGGATGAGCCAGCTCTTGA
>CAZNUZ010000015.1:0-40317 GCA_964576725.1 uncultured Phycisphaeraceae bacterium | reverse complement strand
TCCGCCTCATCACCTGTGAGGTCCCCCTCTCGGAGATGTTCGGCTACACCACGGTCCTCCGCTCACTCTCGCAGGGCCGGGCCACCTCGAGCATGGAGCCGCTCAAGTACTCCCCGCTCCCCCCGAACATGGTGAAGGAAGTCGTGGAGTCCAACTGACGGACGCCCCAATTTGACACCCCTACCCAAGAGCCCCTCAAAGGGGCTCTTTTTCATGCGCCCCAACCCCCTTTCTTGGCAGCCAGCCACTATTCGCTCGTTACAGGCTGAATTAGACTGACTCTGCGTAGGGAATCACAACACCACGCACAGGGGGGTGTCGATAGAACCGCGATGGAAGTACAAGAGGGCATGCAATTGGGCGGCAAACTCGAGGCAGTGACGCGGATGCGCATCACGTACATCGTTGCGCTCGCGCTCATCGCGCTCGTGACACTCTCGGGCCAGCTCTACTTGCACAGTGCTATCGCGGACAAGAGCGTGGACGCAACCGCGATCAACGTCGCGGGCCGGCAACGCATGCTCAGCCAGCGGATCGCCAAAGCATCACTCGAACTCGCGGTGGTGCGTACCCAGGATGAACACATCCACTCGTTCGCCGAGTTGAGTGACGCCCGCGACCTACTCTCAAAGAGCCACGCCGCCCTCAAGCTGCGCGACGGCACACTGGATCTAAGCGGCGCGAACAGCCCCGAGATCCAGTCGATGTACCTCGAGATCGACGATGCGTTCGTCGTGCTCGTGGGCAAGGCGGGCGAGCTGCTCGCCCGCGCCGAGTCCGGCCCACTCGAGGGCGAAGCACGCGAAGAGGCGATCTCCATCGCCAAGCAGGTCAGCGCGGCCTCGGTCGTCTTCCTCCCGAAGATGCACGCCATCGTCAACGCGCACGAGGCCGATTCGCAGGCGCGCATCGCTGCTCTCCAGAGACTCGAGATGACGCTGGCGGGCATTGTCCTCGGCTTGCTCCTGATCGAGGCGCTGTTGGTCTTCGAGCCCGCGCTGCGGACGATTCGGCGGGCGATCAATCAGGCCCAAAACGCGAGCCGGGCCAAGAGCGACTTCCTCGCCAATATGAGCCACGAGATCCGCACGCCCATGAACGCGATCCTCGGGTACACGGACCTGTTGCAAAGCGATGACCTGATCCGCTCCGACAAGCCCGGGGCACGGGACGCCGTCACGACGATCCGCAACAACGGGCAGCACCTGCTCAGCGTCATCAACGACATCCTCGATATGTCCAAGATCGAGTCGGGCAAGATGACGATCGAATCGACGACGACCAACCCCGCGCAGATCGCTGAAGAGGTCGCCTCGCTCCTGGGCCCCAAGGCGGTGAGCAAGTCGGTCGACCTCGGGGTGACCTACGCTCGGCCGGTGCCTAGATCGATCACGTCCGACCCGACGCGCCTCCGGCAGATCCTGCTCAACCTCGCGGGCAACGCCATCAAGTTCACCGCCAAGGGCGAGGTCCGCATCGTCGTGGACTACGACCCCGAGACGAACGATCTCTCGTTCGCGGTTCGTGACACCGGTATCGGGATGAACCACGATCAGCTGCGCGTCATCCGGGAATTCGGCGCCTTCACGCAGGCCGACACCACGACCACCCGCACGTTCGGCGGCACCGGTCTAGGCCTGTGCATCTCCAACACCTTCGCGCAGATGATGGGCGGGGAGATACGGGTCGACTCACGCGAGGGCGAGGGGTCGGTCTTTACCGTGCACATCGAGGCACGCCCGGACAAGGAGAGCGGCGAGATCACGCTCGTCACGCCTTCGGATGTCGAAGCGTTCCTCAAGGGCGCCGCTGCCCCGGGGATGACCGAGAAGAAGTCCGCCAGCACCGAGACCCTGCAAGGCCTGAGCGTGCTCCTCGCGGAGGACGGACCCGACAACCAGCGCCTGCTCAGCCACCTGCTCCGGCGCGCGGGCGCCAAGGTCACAGTCGCGGCCAACGGCGCAATCGCCGTCGACGAGATCGAAGCGGCCAAGCAGGCCGGCACGATGTTCGACGTGGTATTTATGGACATGCAGATGCCCGAGATGGACGGGTACACCGCGACCACGCTCCTCCGCAACCGCGGCTTCAAGGATCTCCCCATCATCGCGCTCACGGCGCACGCCATGGCCTCCGACCGGGACAAATGCCTGAAGGCGGGGTGCGACGACTTTGTTTCCAAGCCCGTGAACAGCTCGACACTCATCGCCACCGCCGAGCGCTACGGGAAGAAAAGCGAATCGCGCGACGCGGCCTGATTGAGCGAGAGCACGGGGTCATCCGGTAGGATCCGCCCCGATGCGCCTCTCTCTCACCAAAGAATTCAGCCAGGAGTACGAAGCGGCGCAGGACGCACGCATGCGCAAGCGCCTGGAGTGGTTCCTCGCTGTGAGCATCGCGCTGAGCCTGCTCGAGGTCACACTGACCTGGTTCTTCGTGTCGCTGCACGCAGCGGGTGCGTTCCGGCTACTCGAGTTGATCGGCACACTCGCGGGCGCGAATGCGAATCCAAACCCCCTCGCGGAGGGCGGTTTGGGCGGCGTGACGCTCTGGAGCCAGGGCGTGATCTCGTTGTTGCCGTTCGGCGCATTTGTGGCCGCTGCGATCTATATCATGCCTCGGAGGGTCACACGCGCCTCATCTTTGCGCATCGCCTACTGGGTGATCGTCGCGCCGACGCTGCTGAGTGTGATCGGGGCGCTCGTCGCGGGACTCGTCGCCGAGCACTTCGGTGCCGACCAGGGTGCCGCAGCCGCGTACAACTCGACTCTGAGCCTGGGCGGGCTCTTTGTTGTCTTCGTGACGCACTTCTTCGCGTGTGTCTTCTTACCCTGGCTCCCGCTGGAGTCGTTCAAGCCCATGGTGCCTGTGATGATCGCCAACGCGGTCGTCGCAGCGGTCACACTCTGGGGCTCTTGGCTCGAGATCGGCTTGGTCATCGCGCTGATGCCGATGCTGATGGTTCCCGGCATGGCGCTCTGCTGGCTCAAGCACTCGCAGTTCCGCAAGCGCTTCGGCAACAGCATGCTCCGGCGTTCCTACGGGACGATGCGCAGCGAGCTCTCCGCAGCCCGGCAGATCCACGACGCGATGTTCCCCGCCCCGATCACCGACGGCCCGATCCGCGTGGAATACCGGTACGAACCGATGCGGCAGATCGGCGGCGACTACGTCACGGTGCACCGTGATCCCGAGTCCGGGGTTGTTGATCTCATCCTGCTCGACGTCACCGGCCACGGCGTGACCGCCGCACTGACTGTCAACCGCTTGCACGGCGAGATCTCCCGACTGATCGCGCAGTCCGGAGCCGCGCCAAGCGAACTGCTTACAGGGCTCAACCGCTACCTGCACAAGACCCTTGCGACGCACAGCATCTACGCCACCGCGGTCTGCTTCCGGTTCGACCCTCAAGCACAGACGCTGGAGTACGCCAGCGCGGGGCACCCCCCGGCGTTCCTCGCGGCGGAGGGGGCGCCCTCCATCGAGCAGTTGCAGTCCACGACCTTCCTCTTGGGCGTCGTGGCCGACGAGGACTTCGTTCCGAACCCCACCACCCGTCCGTTCAAAGCGGGCGATCGGCTCGTGGCCTACACCGACGGCGCAACCGAGGCCCTCGACACCCACGGGCGACAACTCCGGGTCTCTGGCCTCGAGAGGCTGGTCCGAGAACTCAGCCCGGGCTCGGCGAACGGGTTGGAGCGCCTCGCCAAGGGGGTCGAATCCCACCGCGATGGCCCCGCCAGCGATGACACGCTCCTCGTAGAGGTGCGCGGAGAAGGCTGATACCCATCTTCACAGGGTGGACCCGGGGCATCGACAGGCCTTCAATAGCCCCCTTAGTACCGACCGGACCCCCGGCCCGTAGTCACGGGTACCGCATGGGTCGCTTCCCCACTCCCCCGAAGCACCCGGCCACGATCAGGCCGGAGACGGAGATCATCTATGGCCCGCTACACCGGCCCCAAGGTTCGTTTGTCCCGCCGCGTCGGCGTCCCCATCGCCGACATCCCCAAGCACACCGCCAAGCGCCAGCTCACGCCCCCCGGCATCCACGGGTACCGCGGTCGTCGCATGCGCGACTACGGCATCCGCCTCAACGAGAAGCAGAAGCTCCGCTTCCACTACGGGATGCTCGAGAAGCAGTTCCGCGCCCTCGTCGACGAGTCCAAGCGCCGCAAGGGCAACACGGGCCAGGTCCTGATGACGCTCCTCGAGCGTCGCCTGGATAACGTCGTCCGCCGCGCCGGTGTCGTCCGGACGATCTGGGCTTCGCGTCAGATGGTCGTGCACGGCCACGTGCTCGTGAACGGCAAGAAGGTCGACCGCCCCTCCTACCGCGTGAACGTGGGCGACGTGGTCACCTTCCGCCCCAAGATCCACAAGCTCGTCCGCGACAACATGGAATCGATCGTCGGTCACATCGTTCCCGACTGGATCGGCTTCACGCCCGCGGATCTCTCGGCCCGCATCGTGGCCCTCCCCGCCGCCGAGCAGGTGCCCTTCGACGTGAACACCAACCTGATCGTCGAATTCTACCGCTAAACCATCCGGCCACGCGTCACACGGGCTCCGGCAGACGCCGGGGCCCGCTTTGTTTCACGCCAACGCACTACGAGCACGCGGACAGCACACATGTTCAAGTTCCTGCGCAAGTACAACACCATCATTCTCGTCCTTGGTGGTGCCTTCCTGATGGTCGCGTTCCTGCTCCCGCAGGCGATCCAGCAGTTCAGCCCGGGCATGGGCGCGCGCCCGGTCTTCAAGGCCGCCGGCGTGACATACGACACCCTCGATCTCAACGAGGCCCGGCGTGAGATGCAGGCCATCGGCGCGGCACTCAACCCCGCTGCGCGAATGGGCGGGGGCTTTACTACCGTCCAGCGCGACTGGACGAGCCGCCTCGGGATCGAGAGCGTCGAGCACTACATCATGCTCGCCGCACTCGCCGAAGACCTCGACCTCATGAACCACGGGGCGGTCCCCCAAGAAGTGATGATCGGGATCGGTTCCTCGTTCGTCGGGGCATCGGGCCTCTCCGAGTTCGTCCTCGACGCGATGCAGCAGGGCTTCGACGACGGGCGCGCCAGCATCCGTGACGACGAGCTCATCGCCCGTGCGTTCCAGCGGGCCGATGCCATCGTGCGTCTGCGCAACCTGCACTTCTCGGCGGCCACCCTTTCCCGCCCCGAGACCCAGGCGATCGGCACCATGCTCCTCGACTCGGTGGAGGCCAACGTCGCAGCCCTCTCGGGCCTCGAGCTCGGCCGCACACTCGGCGACCCCACCGAAGAACGACTCCAGGAACTCTACGAGCTGTACCGCGAATCGGAGTTCGGGGACAACGAGTACGGCTTCTCGTATCTCCTCGACAACGCGGTTCGGTTCGAGACGATGCTGATCGACCGCACGACCGTGCGCAACGCGATCGAGCTCGACGCGGTCGAAGTCCGCAAGTACTACACCCAGAACCGCGACCGTTTCGCCGGTGATTTCCTCGTCGAGCGCACGCGCGTCGAAGAATCGCTCCGCGACCTGCGTGCAACGGAGATCATCGACGAGGCCAAAGACGCGGTGAACGTCATCCTGGTGCGCGCGCTGAGCCGGATCCCGCAAGACGGCACGGGCCTGCGCATCCTGCCGGATGATTGGGCCCAGGTGCGTCCCAGCTTCCAGTCCCTCGCGGACGCGGCGAATCAGTCGATCGCCTCGCGTGTGACCACGACTTCGCCCGCTGCGACCGTCGCAACGTACAACGACCAGTGGTACACGCTCTCGGACATCTCGGGCAACGCCGATCTGCGCAACCTGCGCCTGCCCTTCACCGGCCGAGGCGCCTCCCTCGCGGGGGCGGCCTTCACGCTGCCCGAGTTCTCGCCCGTCATCGGCTACCCCGAGGGTCAGGTCGGCCTCACACTCCCGGGGCTGACCAACGGCTTCGGAGCCAACCCTCGCGCTGAGGGCTACATCCGGTTCCTCGATACCCGTCTCGCTGGGCCTCCCGCCAGCATCGAGGACGTGCGCGATCGGGTCACCGAAGACGCGCTCGCACTCGCCGGCTACGAAGAACTCGCAGCTCAGCTCGACGATCTGGCTTCACTCGTCATCGAGGACTCCGAGCTCGGCGTCAGCGCGCTCTTCGACGCGACCGACATCGACCCGCTGATCGCTAACAGCGCGACGGTCCAGATCTTCGACCCCCTTGCGCCCATCGGCATGGCGACCCCGTTTGTGAAGAGCGATGCCAACCGCGAAGCAGCGGAGCTCCTCTCGACCGAGGTCTTCGCCAAGGCTGTCATCGATCGCGTCATGCAGTGGGATCCGACCGAAGACGTCTCGGCGTTGCCCGCAGCAGATCGTGTGGTCGCGTTGATGATCCCCGAGACGCAGAGCTTCGGCATCGCGCTGATCTCGACACGCTTCCCGACCTCCGCCGAGCGGCTCCGTCGGTATAACTCCGTCCCGCAGCTCTTCGTGAACGAGGAGGCCGCCGACGGTGACCCGCTCAAGTCCTTTGGCTCGGGGCTCCGCTTCGAGGTACTCGCCGAGCGCATGAACTTCGTTGATCTCGATCCCGAGGCCACCGCAGCGGCGCAGGAAGAGCCCGCCCCCGACGCGGACTCCGCCACAGCAGGCTGATCGCTTCCCTCCGAGGATCTTGCGCTCGGGTGATCGGGCTCTAGAGCATCCGGGGGAGTTCTTCGTCGGCCTGGGGCACCAGCCTGCGGACGAGTGATGCATCGAATCGCTCCCGCAGAGCGTCCTCGCCCCTGCGGTCGATGATGTACCGCACCACCCCCTCTGCGACCCGCGCGGGTGGGATGCTGCCCATCGACCAGTGCTCGTAGTCGGCCCAGGAGAGATGCAGGCGGATGCTTCGATCATCGACGCCGACCGATAGGCGGAACTCCCAGCCCGCGGCCACTTCGATTTCTGCCTCCACCGAAACCAGCGCCATCGGTACATCCCTCCGTCGCCCAGGGTCGAAGGCATAGTACCCGCCGCCGCCCCACTACTATCCGTCACACCATCGCCCGGGTCTGCCTGGCCAAGGAGCACGAGCACGTGACATTCCTTCTTGAGATCATCCGCCTCGGCCTCACGAGCCTGCGCCTTCACTTCCTGCGCTCAGTGCTGACGGCGCTGGGCATCATCCTCGGTGTGGCTGCGGTGATCACAATGGTCTCGATCGGCGAGGGCACCAAGCAGCTCGCGCTGGAACAGATCGAGCGTCTCGGTGCACGGAACATCATCATCCGCTCGGTCAAGCCTACCGAGGCCCGGCAGTCGGGCCAGCAGCGCGGGTGGCAGGTTTCGTTCGGCCTCGAGCGGGCGACCTTCGATCACCTCGTCGAGTCAATCCCCGACGCCGACGGGATCGTGCCCCTCAAGGCCGTCGGCTCCGAGGTTATCCGCAACGAGATCAAGAAGACCTCGCAGGCCTTCGGTACGACCGAGGATTACCTGCGCATCACCAACCTGCGCGTCGACCGGGGACGCTACCTCACCGAGTTCGATATCGAGGGCGGTGCGCCCGTCGCCGTCATCGGCAGCCAGATCGCCCACGACTACTTCCCCCTCGAGGACCCGCTGGGCCAGACCCTCCGCATCGACGAGCAGTCGTTCGAGATCATCGGCATCCTCAAGCCCGTCGGGCTCGCGGGCGGCGCCGGCGCAGCTTTGGTGGGCCGGGATCTCAACAACGACGTGCACATCCCCATCACGTGCGTGCGCCAGCGATTCGGTGACGTTGTGATGAGGCGGACCTCGGGCGCGTTCAGCGCCGAGCGTGTCGAGCTCTCCGAGATCGTCTACGAGGCGCCGACGCGCGATCGTGTGCTGCTCGACGCCGAGCGCATCCAGCGGATCATCGAGACGCACCACCCGGGGATGCGCGACGTCGACATGATCGTGCCGTACGAGCTCCTCGAGAACGCCGAGCAGGAGGCGATGCAGAGCAACATCCTCCTCGGCGCGATCGCGGGGATCTCGCTGCTCGTGGGCGGTATCGGCATCATGAACATCATGCTGGCGTCCGTGACCGAGCGCACGCGTGAGATCGGGGTCCGCAGGGCGCTCGGCGCGACGCGGGCCCACATCGTCTGGCAGTTCGTCGTCGAGACGGGTGTCATCAGTGCGCTGGGCGGGCTCGTCGGCGTGGCCCTCGGTATAGGCATGACCTGGGTGGTGAACCTGATCGGCCCCTACCTGATGGAGGCCTTCGACACGGGCACCCCCATCCGCACCCAACTGGCGGGGTGGTCGATCGGCCTCTCGTTCGCCATCGCCACGCTCACGGGGCTCGTCTTTGGTATCTACCCGGCCTTGGTCGCGGCCCGGCAGGACCCGATCGTTGCTCTTCGCCACGATTGAGCGCCTACCCTCCCCGCCCGATTCCGTACGCGATCACACGAACCTTCCGCCCGGCACCTGAGGCCGGAGAGGCGACACCATGCACAACGACCGCTCGCGCAAGCCGGACAAGCCCGGCGCACGCCCCTCAAGACCCTCTGGGAACCGACCCGGAGGCAGGCCCGGCGGCAAACCGGGCAGCCAAGGCGGTAGGCCCGGCGGTCGCGGCCCCGGTAAGGGCGGCCGGCCCGGAGGCGGTCGCCCGGGTGGAGGTCGCCCCGGAGGCGGTGGTCGGCAAGGCGGGCCGCGCGGATCGTGGCAGAACAACCGAGACGGACGCCCGCGCGCCGCCCGCGTCTCACCCGCCCGAGACGCGGTGATGCAAACGGTGACCAAGCAGGTCCGCCGTTACCCCGACTTCGAGCTCGACGCACTCGATCTAACGGGTCTGAACGAGCGCGATGCGGCCTTCGCTTCCTTCCTATACAACGCGGTCATCACACGCTGGGACACCATCCGCCCGCTCCTCGAGAAGCACCTCAGCAAGCCCTGGCGGATGATGGTCCCCCCCGCGCAGTCAGCGCTCTTCGTGGGGGCTGCACAGATCCTCTTCATGGACCGCGTGCCCGTGCACGCAGCAGTGCACGAGTCTGTCTCCTGGGTCAAGGCCAACGGCGGGCTGAGCTCGGGCTCCCTCGTCAACGCGATTCTTCGGCGCATGGGCGAGCTCGTTTCTCACCCGCGCGAAACGGACCCGAGCGCCGACGTTGAGCTGCCGCCCCCGCCGAACTCGGGCGAAGCCCCCCCTCCTCCGCGTGAGGAGACTCAGCGTGTCTTCCGCGAGACGTGGTCGGACCGCACCGATGAGCTCCCCCTCGCCGACGGCCGGGCGATCGTCCTCACCGACCCCGAGGCGCTGCACAACGACCCGATGCGCCGCCTGGCGGTTGCTACGAGCACGCCTCTTGAACTTCTCAAGGTGTGGGCGAAGTCGATCTCGCTGCAAGACGTCCGCCGCATTGCGCACCACGGCGTCTCGTCCCCGCCGGTGATCCTGAACACCCAGCACGCGACGGGGCCCCTCCCCCCCGAGGCGCTGACGCCCCACAACGTCCCGGGGCATCACGTCTACGTCGGCCTACCTGGAGGGCTCGGGCAATTGCTCCGCGGGCGGTCCGACATCTGGGTGCAGGACCCCGCATCGACCCTGGCTGTGGGGTCCGTTGCGGACCTCGAGCCGAGCTTCATCATCGATGCGTGTGCGGGAATGGGCACAAAGACGCGGCAGATCGCAAACGCGTTCCCCAACGCGAAGGTGCTCGCCACGGACATCGATGTGCTGCGCCGGCAGCGCCTCGAACAGACGTTCGAGGGTCACGAACGCGTGAAGGTGATCCCCTTCGGCGTGCTCGACGAGTTCGCGCTGAAGGCCGATCTCGTGATGCTGGACGTGCCGTGCTCGAACACGGGCGTCCTTGCCCGCCGGCCCGAGGCCCGCTACCGGGTGCAGGAACGCCGCACCGAGCAGCTCCTGAGCATGCAACGGCAGATCATCGCCGACGCGGTCCGATTGCTGCGTATGGACGGCAAGGCCGCGATCCTCTACTCGACGTGCAGCCTCGACCCGCGTGAGAACGAGGAGCAGGCACGCTGGGCCCAGAAGTGGCACGACTTCGAGATCACGCGCGAGTCCCGCCGCCTGCCCGAGGGCGGCCCGGGCCAGCCCCCCCAGACCTACACCGACGGTTCTTACGCCGTCCTGCTTACCCGCTGACCGAGTGGGTGGTACCATTCCGGAATCGACTCAACCGAGTCCGCAAGACGCCCCACACCGACCCACCCGCGAGATCGCCTGATGAACCTACTCGACATCCTCGAGCCCAACTGCATCAAGGTCCCGCTCGCATCGACGGACAAGAAGTCCGCGATCGAGGAGCTTGTTGATGTCCTCGCCGACGCCGACAAGGTCACCAACCCGACTGCGCTGAAGCAGGCGGTGTGGACCCGCGAGACGACACGCACCACCGGGATCGGGCACGCCTTGGCCATCCCTCACGGCAAGTCCGACGGTGTCCCCGAGATCGCCCTTGCGATCGGCAAACCCGCCGAGCCCATCGCCTTTGATTCGATCGACCAGAAGCCCGTACAGCTCATCGTGCTGCTCGCCAGCCCGCTCGATCGCACGAGCGACCATATTCAGGCCCTCGCGCGGATCAGCCGCCTGATGACGGTCGAAGAGTTCCGCACGCGCATGTACGAAGCCCCCACCGCGCAGGCCATCTACGACATGCTCGTTGAGCAAGAGCCCGCGGGCACCTGATCACGATTCAACCGCAGATTTTCGCTCGCTAGGCCGAGCACTCGCTAGGCCGAGCAGGAGATGCTCCGGCTCTCCGCGCTGTCACTCTGCAAGTTGCCCGCCGGCACTCGTTACGAGCGCCTCGGCCTCGCCGATCGCACGCTGGGCCTGCCCGCGCATCAGCGAATAGGGAACCAGCGCTAGGAGCGCGACGATGAGCCCGAACGCCGTCGACACCAGCGCCTGGGCGATCCCCGCTGCGATCGATTGCAATTCGACATCGCCGATGCCCGAAGCGCCGAGGCTCTGGAAGCTTTGGATGATGCCGAGCACCGTCCCGAGGATGCCGAGAAGCGGAGCCCCGGTGATGACCAGGGAGAGGGTGTTCCCAAACCGCTCGGCCTCGCGGCGGGTGCGCTCCATCACCTCTCCGCCTGCGGGCGGGCCGGACTCTGCGAGTCGGAGTATGACGGGCGTGTAGATCGTGCCCGCCCGGGACGCCCACTCGGCTGCGCCGGCGCGGTCACCCGCTGAGAACCGTTCGCGCGCACGGGCCAGTGCTTCGGATGTCTTCGAGCGGTGCGCACGCATCCAGAAGAGCCCGCGCTCGAATCCCAGCGCGAGCCCGATGAGGCTCATGCCCAGGAGCGGCCACATCACCGGGCCGCCGGTCACGAAGAGATCAACACCCTGTCGAACGAGGTCCATCGCCCGATCCTACGCCCTCGTGCAATGCTGCGTGCGGAGGAGGGCGTTGTACAGATCAGGGCTACCCCTATACTGAGCCGGATCCACGCCCGAAGACGTACACCCGCGAGAGACCAATGACGACCGTGACCAACACCGATCACGACGCGATCGCGCACAACAGCGCCGACGGCCTCCGGGCCGAAGTATCCGCACCCGCGAAGGCTGTCGAGGAGTACCTCGGCGCGTACGTCCGCAGCCTCGGGCTGCCCGACAACCTGCGTCTCGCACTCGAGCACGCCCTTCTTGCGGGCGGCAAGAGGCTGAGGCCCATCCTCTCGGTCCACTGTGCCGCAGCGGTGGGCGGCGACCCCGCCGACAGCTACCCCGGCGCCGGCGCCGTCGAGATGATCCACGCCTTCTCGCTCGTGCACGACGACCTGCCCGCGCTCGACAACGACGAACTCCGCAGGGGCCAGCCCACCCTGCATGTGGCGCACGGCGAAGCGATGGCCATCCTCGCGGGTGATGCGCTGATGTCGCTGGCGTTCCAGCTCATCGCCGAGCGCGCTGAGGGCCCGGGCGTGGCGCACGCGCTCACACGCGAAGTCGCCGCGGGAACGACCGCCATGATCGCGGGCCAGATCTACGACACGCTCGGCGGCTTCGATGACGGCCTCACCGACGAGCGCCGGCTCGAGCTGATACACAGCAATAAGACGGGCGCGCTGATCCGGGCGGCCTGCAGGTGCGGAGCGATCGCGGGGACGCGCGGCCGTGTCACCCAAGAGGCATTGGACGCCATCACCGCCTACGCAGAGGCCGTGGGACTGATGTTCCAGATCGTGGATGACCTGCTCGATGTGGAACAGTCGTCCGAACACCTGGGCAAGCGTGCCGCAAAGGACGAAGAGGCCGGCAAACTGACCTATCCCGGCGTTGTCGGTGTCGAGCGTTCGCGGGATGCCGTCGCGCAACTGCTCGACACCGCTCTCGGTGTTATCGCACCTATGGGAGAGGCGGCTCGCCCGCTGAGAGAACTCGCGGAGTATCTCGCCATCCGGACGCGTTGATCCCCCGAATACCCCCCTGGCCGCACGCTCAGCCGCATCGCTGCGTACAACGAGCGTATACTCTTTCAACTCCTCCTGAAACCAGCCGGTGCATTATCCGCCGGCAGCCCGGAGCCGCTTCATGGCCCTGCTCGAGACGATCCAATCACCCGCCGACCTCCGCGCCCTCTCCCCGGACCAGCTCCCGCAGGTCGCGCAGGAGATTCGCGAAGCGATTATCAACCAGGTCTCCGCCACCGGCGGACACCTCGCGCCGAACCTGGGCGTCGTCGAGCTGACCATCGCGATGCACTACGTCTTCGACTTCGCGTCGGACCGGCTGCTCTTCGACGTGGGGCACCAGTGCTACCCGCACAAGCTGCTCACCGGTCGCTTGCCCATGCTCAAGAAGCTGCGCACGCGCGAGGGCATGGCCGGTTTCCCCGAGCCCCGCGAGTCGGCGTACGACCTCTTCTCGGTCGGTCACGCGGGCACCGGCATCTCGACCGCGGTCGGCATGGCTCGCGGCGATGAGCTCACAGGTGAGTCGTACGAACCCGAGGCCCGCCCCGACGGCAGGCGCGTCGCAACGATCATCGGCGACGCGTCGATCGTCAACGGCCTCGCGATGGAAGGCCTGAACAACGCGGGAACACTCCGCAGGCAGTTCCTCGTTGTCCTCAACGACAACGGGATGTCGATCTCCAAGCCCCAGGGCGCCATGGCGGGGGCGTTCGACCGCGCTCGCATCCATCCGATGTACGCCGACATGAAGCGCCGTGCGCGGGAAGTGCTCGACAAGCTGCCGGGCGGGTCCGTCGTGACCGACGCGTACCACCGCCTGAGCGAGATGGGCAAGGCCGCGGTCTCGACCAACACCTGGTTCGAGCACTTCGGTCTGCTCCATGTGGGCCCGATCGACGGGCACGATATCCCCACACTCATCGAGTTCCTGAGCGAAGCCCGCGATCTCGATCGCCCGATGGTCTTGCACGTCAAGACGGTCAAGGGCAAGGGGTTCGAGGCCGCCGAGGGCGACGCGACCGCCTTCCACTCCCCCGCTGCGTTCAACTACGACCCCGCCTCGTGCCGGGTCGAGATGAAGAAGAAAGGCCGGGCCTTTACCGCGGCCTACGCCGACGCCATGCTCGACCTTATGGGCGAGGATGAAGCCATCGTTGCGTGCACCGCTGCGATGCCGGGCGGTACGGGCATCGACAAAGTCATGGAGCGTTTCCCCGAGCGCACGTTCGATGTAGGTATCTGCGAATCGCACGGCATGGACATGATGGCGGGCATGGCCAAGTCGGGCCTCAAGCCCTTCTTCGCGGTGTACTCCACGTTCCTTCAGCGTGCGTTTGATCAGGCGTTCCAAGAGTCTGCGTTGCAGGGCCTGCCGGTCCGCCTCTGCCTGGATCGGGCGGGCCTCGTGGGCGGTGATGGCGCGGTGCACCACGGTTTCTGCGACGTCTCCATCCTCCGCGTGCTCCCCGACGCGGCGCTGATGGCTGCGATGGACGAGCCCTCTCTCCGCGCCTCCCTCGCGTTCATGGCGGACTATGAGAAGGGCCTCTCGGCCGTCCGCTACCCGAGAGACAACTGCGCGACCAACCTCGCCGACCAACCGTGCCCGCCCTTCGAGCTCGGCCGGGCCCGGGCACTGGTGACGCACGACGAACCCGACGCGGCCCTCATCGGCTACGGCGTCATGAGCATCGAGTGCCTCCACGCTGCGGAGCATGTGAGCCCGGAGCTGCGCGTGAGCGTCTACGACGGCCGCTTCGCCAAGCCCGTGGACACGCAGCTCATCCGGTCGCTGATCGAGGCGGGCACGCCCATCGTGACCGTCGAAGACCACGGCCCGCACGGCGGGTTCGGGGCTGCGGTCGTAGAGGCGGCCAACGACATGGGCCTCGACACGTCGCGCATCACTCGACTCTCGTTGCCCGACGCGTGGATCTACCAGGACAGCCGCTCCGCGCAGCTGCACGAAGCGGGCATCGACGCGAGTTCCATCGCCCGGGCCGTCCGGCAGCTGGTCGACGGCGACGCGCCTTCGAACGCAGCGGTACGCGATAAAGCGCAGGCCGCCTCACTCCAGGCGGACTGAATCGTGCCCAGGCGGGTCTTGCTGATCGTGAATCGCAGGAAGGCGAGCGTATGCGCCAAGTTGCCGCACATCCGCTCGCTTATCGAGTCGCACGGTTCTATCGCGGCCGAGCTCGATGCCGTCACGGGCGAGCCGATCGAGGACACGAACGGCGCGGACATGATCGTGGTGCTCGGCGGCGACGGGACGCTGCTCTCAGAAATCCGTCGGACCGCGCGCCTGGGCCTGCCTGTGCTCGGGGTCAATCTCGGCAACCTGGGCTTCCTCGCTCAGTTCGACCCCGCAGCACTCGTGGCACAGGCACAGCAGCTCTTCGGTGACGGTTCGCTGCGCATCGAAGAACGGGTGCTCCTCGATGTCGCCCTGAGCCGCGAGGACGCCTCACAGCCGGTCTGGGCGGGCGTCGCTGCCAACGACTGCGTCATCACGGCAGGCCCCCCCTATCGGATGATCCAACTCGGGGTAACGATCGATCGGCAACCGCTCCCCAAGATCCGCGGGGACGGCCTCGTTGTCTCCACGCCCACAGGAACGACCGCGTACGGCGTCTCGGCGGGTGGTTCGATCGTCGCCCCCGGGGTGCACTGCATGGCGCTGACCCCGATCGCTGCCCACTCGCTGGCGATGAGGCCGATCATCGTGCACCCGGATTCAACCGTCGAGATCCACGTCGAACGGGCCAACCGAGCAGAGCACTCCGCCGACCTGCCCGAGCCCACCGCCCCGGGGGCTGCGGGCACAACCCTCGTCATCGACGGGCAGAAGATGCTGACCGTCCGAGACGACGACCGCCTGCGGATCCGCGTCTACCGCGAGCCGGTCCGGGTTGTCCTGAACCCCGACGGGGCGTTCTGGGGCACGCTCGCGCGGAAAATGCACTGGGGCGTCCAGCCGAGCAACGGGCCGGATTGACTCCCAGCGCAGGCTGACACCCGATCATGCCGAAAATTGCGCGATTTTCTGCCCGCAATGGGGTAGACAAACGCCCTCGATCGTGTACATTCACGGTGTTGAGTTGGGAAGCCCGCCCCCCATGGGCGGTGGGAAGAGTCTCGATTATCGAGACACGTCACGCCTGCAAAGGCACTTGGGAAGAGCTTGGCTTGCTCGTCCGAAACACGTCACGGTAAGCATGTTGCTTGCCACCGGCGGCATTGAGCCGGTCGCCAGACTTTGCACGGAGCTTGCTCCGTGTGGCAGAAGCCCGCACCGATTAACGTCGGTGTGGGCTTTTTTCGTTTTGCCGCCTCGATCATCCCGAGCAAGTGGCGGGTGCTGCGCCTGTCCTTTACGCTCCGGCGACTCACTGGGAGGTGCGGATCGTGGAACCGCTTGTCGGCGTGATCATGGGCTCGAAGTCGGACTGGGAGACGATGGAGGCGTGCGTGCGCACCCTGGAGGCGTTGGGCGTGCCCCACGAGGCGCGCGTCGTGTCCGCGCACCGCACTCCAGACCGCCTCTTCGAATACGCCGAGTCCGCCGAATCGCGCGGCCTGCGGGTCATCATCGCGGGTGCAGGCGGGGCTGCCCATCTGCCGGGCATGTGCGCAGCAAAGACAACGCTCCCAGTGCTCGGCGTCCCGGTGAAGAGCCGGGTGCTCAGCGGCGTGGACTCACTGCTCTCCATCGTCCAGATGCCCGCGGGCATCCCCGTGGGCACCCTCGCCATCGGGAACGCGGGGGCGACGAACGCCGCCCTCCTTGCGGCCCAGATTCTCGCGCCCGACCACTCTGCAATTCGAGACGCGGTCGCTGCCTACCGCGCCGAGCAGACACAGCGCGTGCTCGCAGACGACGTGCTGCCATGAGCAACCCCAGCGGGATCGATGGGCCGATCATCGGCTGCCTCGGCGGCGGGCAACTCGCCCGCATGCTCGCCCTCTCGGCCCGCGCGATGGGCGTGGGCTTTCGCGTCTGGGACCCCAACCCCGACGCCTGCGCTCGGACAGTCGCGGAGCACGTCTGCGCGCCGTACGACGACCTCGCGGCGCTCGATCGTTTCACTGATGGCTTAGAAGCCGCGACGTATGAGTTCGAGAACGTGCCCGCAGCGCTCGCGTCGGCCGTCGCCCAGCGAGTCCCGCTGCGACCGGGAGCGCTCGCCCTTGGTGTGTGCCAGGACCGCGTGCGTGAGAAGGAATTCTTCGCGCAGGCGGGGCTGGACGTGCCCGCGTATCGCAGCGTCTCGAGCCTCCGCGAACTGGAACGTGCGATCGGCGAGATCGGCGCACCGTGCGTGCTGAAGACGCGCTCGGGCGGGTACGACGGCAAGGGGCAAGCGGTCATCCGTGACGCAAACCAGGCCCGCGACGCCTGGGCATCGATCGAGGGCGTCCCAGCGGTTCTTGAGGCGTTTGTCCCCTTCGAGCGCGAGCTCTCTCTCGTCTGCGTGCGCGGGAGTGACGGCTCTGCGGACGCGTACCCACTCTGCGCGAACACGCACACAGGGGGAATCCTCTCGCGGACCATCGCCCCCGCGCCATCGGTCGCGCCGGAGGTGCGGGAATGGGCGCACGAGCACGCTCGGTCGCTCCTCGCTGCGCTCGAGTACGTGGGTGTGTTGACGATCGAGTTCTTCGAGGCGGGCGGCCGGCTGTTGGCCAACGAGTGCGCCCCGCGCGTGCACAACTCCGGGCACTGGACGATCGAGGGCGCGAGCACCTCGCAGTTCGAGCAGCACATCCGCGCGGTGCTGGGTTGGCCCCTCGGCGATACGTCTATGCGTGGCCACGCGGGGATGCTGAACCTGGTGGGCGGCCTGCCCGAGCCGGCGTCGGTGCTGCGGGTGGGCGGTTCGTCGTTGCACCGGTACGGGAAGCTCGTGCGTCCGGGGCGTAAGGTCGGGCACATCACCGCGGTTGCTGCGACCCCGGGCGAGCGTGATGAGGCCTTGTCCCAGCTCGCGCCGAGCGCGTGTTTCGAGGCGTGAAGCGGGCGAGCGGCTACACTGGGCATCCCGAAACCTGATCAGCCCCCTGAGGAGCGAGCCGTGACCCCCGACAGCATTCTTCTTGAGTCCGAAGAGACGATGACCAAGGCCGTGGACTACCTGCAGCGCGAGCTCCGCGGCCTGCGCACCGGCCGCGCCTCGACGGCCCTCGTGGAGTACATCAAGGTCGACTACTACGGATCGCAGTCTGACCTGAAGGCGCTCGCTGCGATCTCGGTCCCCGAAGCCACTCAGATCCTGATCCAACCCTTCGACCCGAGCTCGGTGCACGAGATCAAAAAGGCAATCGATGCTGCAGAGCTCGGCCTCACCCCGCAGGTCGACGGCAAGGTGATCCGGGTGAACATCCCCTCGCTCTCCAAGGAGCGTCGTCAGCAACTCGCGGCCCAGGCGAAGAAGATGGGCGAAGAGGCGAAGGTGAGCTGCCGCAATGTCCGCCGCGACGCGAACAAGCACGCCGACGGCCTGCTCAAGGACAAGAGCGCCCACTACCCCGAGGACGAGATCAAGGTGCTCAAGGACGAGATCCAGGACCTGCTCAAGAAGTACGAGGGCAAGATTGTTTCGATGATCGATAGCAAGTCCGCTGAGATCATGGAAGTCTGATCCCGAAGGGGCGTGCGGTTTGGCGTTGACGCGCTGCACGCAGAGAGATTTATCGTCTTGGTACACGAAGCGGGCCCCGGCGTGAACCGGGGCCCGTCGTGGTCGTGCGCTGGCGGTAAGCCGAGTTCTGTCTCCCGCCCGGGGGCGGGGCACGATCATTTCTCTCGCCGCACCGTTGCCGATGCGATCGGAAGCGGTCCACCCGCCCCCTGCCGACCGGGCAGGCCGTCGCTCGCCGGGGCGAACGCGGGGGCTGTATGACCTTGCACGCGGCGGGGTTTGACAGCACGACCGTCGCCGGCCGCCTGGTGCGCTCTTACCGCACCTTCTCACCCTTACCTGTGCCCGCGCAGGCGCGGGCCATCGGCGGTTGTTTTCTTCTCACTTTCCCGCGCCCGCGACCAACGGGCGGGTGGGCGTTACCCATCGCCGTGCCCTTCCGTGCTCGGACTTTCCTCCACGGCGCCGCCGAAGCGTGCCGAGGCGATCGTGAGCCAACACGGTCCATCGTAGGTCGAGTGTGCGGGTATGCTCCACGCCGTGCCACAAACCAAGCCCAACCCGGCCGATCATTCTGCGCAGCGGGCCCTCGTCTGGTCCGAGGCGCAGTCCATCGGGAGTGTGCTCAAGGCCGTCGAGCACGCCGGTTGGCGGGTGTCGGCGGTCGGTCTGCCTGCGCGGACCCGGCCCGCGGATCTGCCCGAGGGCCTGGAAGAGCTGGTTCGTTATGACGACCCACGCGTGGCGCTGACCGAGAGCGGCGCAACGGTCGCGCTCTTCGCCGATCCAGAGCCCGTTGACGACCCGGGCCTGCGCAAGCTCGCGGACCAGCACAACATCCGACTGGTCACGCTCGGCCCGAGCCCGGCGGGTGTGACCGCGTGGGCGCACCCGAAGGAGCCGAACTACCGCCCCGGCGTCTCGATAGTCCCGCAGGTCACAGAGTCGTCCCTCTACCGAGATGCGCTCGATGCGCTCGAGCCACTGGGCCCGGTGATGGGGCTGTCGATACGGCTCTCAGGCCCGGTTGAGCTTGGCGGAATCGGGCCGCGGGTGTACGAAGCGATGCGTGTGATCCTCGCGCACCAGGGCATCGCGGAGAGTGTGGTCGCGTCGTGCACACGCACGGGCGGCACCGGCCCACCAACGCTGCGCGAGCTCGCGGGTGATTTCCATGCGCACATCCGCGGCACGTCCACCAACGCCACGCTCGCCATCGATGATCGCTCGGCGGTGCTTCGGCGGGATATCTCGTTCGCGTGCGCTGAGGGCACGCTTCACCTCGGTGATACGGCCTTCTCGGTGATCGATCACTCGGGCGCCGAGCTCGACCGCGGGGCCTCGGAAACAAACGCCCTAGAGGAGGGCCTGCGCGCTGCATGGGAAGCCCGCCCAGCGGCGGTGCAGCCCTACGACCGAAACGCGGTGCTGGCGATGTGTGAGGCGGCGGTGCTCAGCGCGCGCACAGGCGGCCAAGAGCGCCCGAGCGATCTGCTCGCGATGCTCGAATAGGGTTGAACGCCTCTGGCGGGCGACTCACTCCTTTAGACGGCTGCGTGGTACGAGTCGGCCTCCGCAGCGAGGTCGAAGTCCTTCTCGGTGAGGCCGCCCGCGTCGTGCGTGGTGAGCGTGAGTGTGACTTTGTTCCAGCGGATGAGGATGTCCGGGTGGTGCTGGCGTTCTTCGGCGAGCTCGGCGATGTGGTTGACGAACTTCATCGACTCGACGAAGTCGCGGTGCTGATAGGTGCGCTGGATGGCGCCGTTGTTCTCCGACCATGCGTTGTGGTCGGAGAGCTTGGCCTCGATCTGCTCGCTTGTAAGCTTGTCCACGCTTGCGCTCCCTCGTTGGTGACGGGCCGCCTCGTGCGCCCGCGCCTCGTGCCGAGTATCTTCGCCCGGCGATGTCTGACGAGATTGTACATCCCCCCCGCTCACAAGGCCCGCACGCCGGGCAGCGCGGCGTCACGCGCCTGGCCCCGTCGCCCACGGGGGCGCTGCACCTGGGCAACGCGCGCACGTTTCTCATCAACTGGGCCCTCGCCGAGCAGCATGGCTGGCGCGTGCTCATGCGGATAGAGGATCTCGACGGCCCGCGTGTGAGGCCCGGGGCGGCCGAGTCGTGCCTCGAGACACTCGCGTGGCTCGGTCTGGGCTGGGAGCCAGATGTGCTGACCCAGTCGGCCGATCTATCGCCCTACGCGGAGGCGATGCAACGTCTGGCGGCTTTAGGCCGAGCGTTTCCGAGTGATCTGACTCGGCGGGAGATCGAGGCAGCGACCAGCGCACCCCAAGAGGGGGCGGCGGGCGAGGTCCGTTTCCCACCCGAACTCCGCCCGGAGATCGAGAGCGTTGCGTTCGACCGGCCGGAGCGGGGGTGGCGGTTCGTCGTCGAGCCGGGTGTGGTGCGGTTCGCCGACCGCTTCGCGGGAGTATCGGCCCACGAGCCGGCTGCGGAGGTCGGTGATTTCATCGTCTGGACCAAAGCACGCACGCCCGCGTATCAGCTCGCGGTCGTCGTCGATGACGACCGCCAGGGTGTGACCCAGATCGTCCGCGGGGACGACCTGCTGCCTTCGACCGCTCGGCAGTTACAACTCATGCAGGCACTCGGGATCAGCAGCAGGCCGGAGTACACCCACCTCCCTCTCGTCATCGGGCCCGACGGCAAACGCCTCGCCAAGCGCCACGGCGACACCCGGCTGCTGTCCTACCGCACTCGGGGGATACCAGCCGAACGGATCATCGGGCTCATCGCCTCGTGGAGCGGGGTACTGCCGGCGGGTTCGCCCGAGGAGATGTCGGCTCGGGAGTTCGCGGGTAGTTTTCGCCTCGAACGCGTGCCGCCCGAAGCGGTACGCTTCACCTCGGAGGACGACCGATGGCTGACTCGAACGTGAAATTCTCCCTTCTGGCGGTTGGGGTGTGCCTGTGCCTGGGCCTTGCTGCCTGCTCGGAGCCCGCGGGGCCCTCCGGCCCTGGTGCCGATGGCGGCGGCGCGGGGGAATCGGGGCAGCAGGTGAGCGGCGAGCCTGCGAATCCGCTGCTGGCGATCACCGATACGACACGCGTGAAGATCGGTCGTGAGCGGTTCACGATCGCGCTCGCCCTCGATGGAGACACGCGCGAACGCGGCTTGGGGGGTGTGCCCGATATCCCCGCCGACCGTGGGATGCTCTTTGTTTTCGGACGCGCCCAGCCGCTCAGCTTTGTGATGCGCGACTGCCTCGTGGATATCGATATCGCCTACCTCTCGGATCAGGGGCGTGTCCTGCGGATGTACGAGATGAAGGCTGAGCCCCTGCGCGGCGAGGGAGAGGGCGAGGACGGGGAACTGGGCACGGAGGCCGCGTTCCGATACGAGTCGCGCCTCAAGCGCTACCCGAGCGGGATCGCGTCTCGATTCGCGCTCGAGCTTCGCGCGGGCACCCTGGAACGGCTGGGGGTGCGGATCGGGGATCAGATCGAGATCGACGACATCGAGGGGCTCAAGCGCCGGGCGGAGTGAGTCGATGCCGATAGGGGCGGCTTCCACCGGTCGCCTCAGGAGGATCGACGTGCCCCGCAATCGCCCAAAGTCCGCACCGCCGTTGACCCTGCTCTGTGACGAGGCGGGCCTCGATGCGTGGGGGCGTGTGGAGGCCTCGTGGCCCGCGTGGCTCAGCGAGGTGCCCGGTGCGTGGGTAGCGCCGGATGAGTTTGTCCAGCGCAAGGACGTTCGGGGTCAGATCGTCTTCGTAGATGTCCGGGACGAGGCCCAGATGTTCCGGATCGTGGACATCGCGCGGGACGCCGACGCGGCGACGGTGGTGCTCGTATCCGAAGCGGAACTGCACCGCATGCGGACGGCGTGCCCGGGAGCCGTTGTCATGCCGCGGAGTGCGCCGGCGGAAGCGATCGCCTCTGCGGTGCACGCGATGATGGTCCGGCAAGAGGTCTTCCGCGAGGTGCACCGTGATCTCGACGTCTCGCGCCGGTTCCAGGGCGGCTTGCGCGGCGAGATGGAGAAGATCCACGAAGAGATGCAGTTGGCGGCGGGCGTCCAGCGGGAACTGCTCCCCAAGTCGATGCCGAGCGTGCCGGGGGCGTGCTTCGATGTGCTCTTCCAGCCCGCGAGCTATGTCAGCGGTGACATCTACAACGTGCAGCGCCTCGACGAGCGGCGCGTCGGGTTTTTCCTCGCCGACGCGGTCGGGCACGGCGTGCCCGCTGCGCTCATGACGATGCTGATCTCACGCGGGATCCAGCTCAAGACGTTCACCCCGGACGGCTACACCCTGCACACCCCGGGCGAGGCGCTCGAAGCGCTCAATCTTGAGCTTGTGCGCAGGCACGCCTCCTGCCCACGCTTTGCGACGGCCTTTGCGGGGACGATCGATCTCGAGACGCGTGAAGTCGTCCTGGCGGGAGCTGGGCACCCCCCCGCTCTGATCTACACGCCGGGGAAGCAGGTCGAACCCGTGCACGCGCAGGGCGGGCTCCTTGGCGTCTTCGAAGAAGACACCTTCGACGACGTGCACATCACCCTCGAGGAGGACCAGATCCTGGTGCTCTACTCGGACGGGTTCGAGACGGCCTTCCCCGAGCCCGGGGCCGGCGCGTACGAGCAGCGACTGCCCTCGAAGCGCTACGTCGAGCGGTTCGCGGCCTTCGCCGAGGCCTGCAATTCCTCCGGCATGGAGACCGCACTCGACGAGCTGCGCGCGGAGCTGAACGGCGCTGCGGGGTCGCTCCACCAGGTCGATGACATCACCGCGCTCTTCGTGGGCGGGAAGTCCGCGTTCTCGCGCAGCAACTCGATCGCCGCCGCCTGAGGTATGGTCTTACGGGTGCCCACTGCCGGGCACGCGGAGGCGAAGCGGTGACGACGGACCAGCAGACAGCAGTTTTTTCGCCGGGCGTTTCGCCCGATGCGCAGGTCGATCCGAGTGCGCGCATCGACCCGAGCGCACACGTCGGCGCGGGGTGCGTGCTCGGCCCCGATGTGATCGTGGGCCCGGGCTGCTCGGTCGGCGCGGGCACACGGCTGCACGCGAGGTCGATGCTCGTGCGCAACACCGTTCTGGGCACGGGTAACGAGGTGCACCCCTACGCGGTGCTCGGGGGGGACCCGCAGGACAAGTCGTACTCGGACGAGCACCCGGGGCATCTGTTCGTTGGCAACGACAACATCTTCCGCGAGGGCTGCACGCTGAGCCGGGGCACTGCGGGCGATGAGCCGACGCGGATCGGGCACCGGAATTACTTCATGGCCCAGGCCCACGCCGCCCACAACGTGCAGATCGGCTCGGACAACGTCTTCCCGAACACAACGATGATCGCGGGGCACGTGCACATCGGCGATCGTTGCGTCTTCTCGGGCGGGGTTTCGATCCACCAGTTCGTTCTGATCGGCGATGGCGTGATGATCCGCGGCCTCGTGCCGGTGGGCATGCACGTCCCGCCGTACGTGATGGTCGTGGGACCTAACCGCATCGGCGGTCTCAATGTGATCGGCATGCGCCGGTCGGGCGTGGGCGATACGGAGCGCGCCGAGGTGAAGCGGGTGCACCAGGCGGTGTTCCGCGATCGCCAGGCGACGCCGATCGTCGAGGTGCTGGACCGTCTGGAGGCTGACGGGCCGCTGGGCGCCGCCGCCTCGCACATGATTGCTTTTATCCGCAACGCGCTCGCGCAGACGGGCAGACGGGCCAAGGGCATCTGCCCGGGCCGGAGCAAAGCGACGGACGCGTTCAAGTAGTCGCGGACTGAGCGCCTCGCGCCTTGGATGTTCAGGCGTTCTGCTTGAGCAGTTCGGGCCCGAAGGCGCGGAGTTGGTGCAAGACCGTGCGGGCAAGGATATCGGTCTCGATGTTCACACGGTCGCCGACGCGGCGCTCGGTGAGGTTGGTGAGTTCGAGCGTTGTGGGGATGATCGCTACGGTCAGCGTGCTGGGTGAAGTCTCGGCGATGGTCAGTGAGATCCCGTCGAGCGCGACCGAGCCCTTGGGGACGACGCAGGGCATCAGGTTGTCTGGGACCCGGACGGTCATGCGCCAGTCCGCGGGATCGCTTTGGATCTGGGCGACGGTTCCGGTTTGTTCGACGTGGCCTTGGACGAGGTGCCCGTCGAGGAGGCTCTTCGAAGAGAGGCTGGGCTCGATGTTGACGCGGTCGCCGGGGCGGCGATCTCCGATCGCGGTTTTGTCGAGGGTCTCGCGGATGGCATCGAAGGTGAGCCTCGCGGGGTCGTGGTCCCAGTCGTGGCTGACGGTGAGGCAGCAGCCGTCGATGGCGATGGAGTCGCCGGGGTTGGGGGTGTGCTGCCATGCGTTCGGGTCGATGGTGATTCGGACGCCGTGGGCGCGGTCTTCGAGGGCGGTCACGGTCCCGAGTGCCTGGATGATGCCAGTGAACATGGGCGATGCTAGGGCCGGGCCGGGTCCCGAGGCCGGTGCCCGGGGTGGGTTGGCAGGTTGCGGTATACTCCCCGCCCCGCTGGGGAGGCTTCGGCGTTGGAACCGAAGGGGCCTCATCAGCGAAGGTGTGACACCACCCCGCCGGCGTGCGCCGGCCGGAAGACGCCCGAGACGGGCTGTGCAGAGAAGGACCAGCGATGACTGAGCTTCGAGGACTGGGTTGGACGCGGCAGGCGGCCCTGAGCATGGGTTGCGTGGCGATGCTGGCCCTCGGCGCCTGCAATTCAACGGGGCCGGGCTCCGACGCACAGAGCGCTAGCGCCCGGCACTCGGGTGATCTCCAGGACGATCCCTACTTCAAGAGCGGGCTGCGGCTTGTCTGGCGCGCGTTCCCCGAGCAGGGCACGGGGCAGCGCGTTCGCTTCATCACGCCCACGCGGGACGTGGTGCTCTTCCAGGACACGGGCAACACACTCAGCCTGATCGAAGACGAGAGTGGCCGGGTCCGCTGGACTGTCTCCCTCGGTCAATCCCTCGAGAAGTTCGTGGGTGTTGCTCGCTTCGATAACTCGATCATCGCTGCCAGCGAGACCGAGCTGCAGTTCTTCGACGTGCAGAACGGCGGGCTGACCGACCGCCAGCGGCTGAGCGGCCTCGCCAACACGCCCCCCGTCATCGTGAACCCGATCGCGGTCTTCGGCACTTCGACGGGCCGGCTCTTCGGGCATGACCTGAGCATCGGCGTCCGCCGGTGGGAGGTCCAACTCGACGGGCCGGTGACGGCACCCGTAGTCCCCGCGGGCGGGCGTGACTTCGCTGCCGTCAGCGCGGGGGGTGAGTTCATTATCGCGAACGCGTTCAACGGCACCTCCGCGGGGCGCCGCGGCCAGCTCTTCGACGACGTCAGCACCGAGGTCGTCACCGACGGGAGCAACGTCTACATCGCGGGCCTCGATCAGTCCGTGTGGGCCTACTCGCTTGCGAACGGCGATCGCGTGTGGCGCTACCGCACCGAGAGCGAACTCGATAGCCAGCCCATCGTGGCGGAGGGCACCGTGATCGTGCACGCCGACCGGGAAGGCCTGCTCGGCATCGACGCACGCAACGGGGACCTTCGCTGGCGCAATACCGACGCCATGGGCGACGCCATCGGCACCTTCGGCAACGAGGTGTATCTGTGGGACGGATCGACGCTCACCGTGATCGCAATCTCCGACGGTTCGGTGCGCTCGAGCGAGGTGCTGCCGGGCATCCTTGAGGTGGTCGTTGCGCAGGACGGGGTGATCTACGCCGTCGGCGCGGACGGCGTGGTTTCCAAGTACCAGCCCCTCCTCTGAGCGTGTCTGACCTCCGACCCATCCGGCGGGCGCTGATCTCCGTCTCAGACAAATCGGGCATCGTTGATTTCGCACGCGCGATCGCGGCGCACGGTGCCGAACTCGTCTCGACGGGAGGGACCGCACGCGCACTGCGAGAAGCGGGCCTCGAGGTGCGCGATATTAGCGATCTCACCGGGTTCCCCGAGATGCTCGATGGCCGGGTCAAGACCCTGCACCCCAAGGTGCACGGGGGGCTGCTCGGTGTGGAAGAGAAGCCCGAGCACGCGTCGGCCATGAACGAGCACGCCATCGGGCCCATCGATCTGGTCTGCGTGAACCTTTACCCCTTCGAGGCGACGGCTGCGAAGCAAGGCGTGACACGGGACGAGCTGATCGAGCAGATCGACATCGGGGGGCCCTCGATGATCCGCTCGGCTGCGAAGAACCACGACCGCGTGACCGTCGTGACTTCTGCAAGCCAGTACGCCGGCGTGCTGGCTGATCTAGAAGCGCACGGGGGGCGGACCTCGCGCGAGATCCGGAGGACGCTTGCGGTCGAGGCGTACCGGACGACCGCGCGGTACGACGCGGCGATCGCGGGCGAACTCGGCACGCTCGAAGCGAACGCCCCGGAGTACCCCGAGCGCTGGACGCTCCCCCTCGAGCGTTCGAGCACGCTGCGCTACGGCGAGAACCCGCACCAATCGGCGGCGCTGTACAAGCCGGCCACGCCACCGCCACCCGGGGTGCCGGCGCTCTCACAAGCGGGCGTGCTGCACGGGAAGGCGCTGAGCTACAACAACCTCAACGATGCCTCGGGCGCGGTCGGGCTCGTCTGGGACCTGCACCGGGCCGACCCGGATGCCGCGAGTTGCGTGGTCGTCAAGCACACCAACCCCTGCGGTGCTGCACAATCAGCGGATACGACAGAGGCTGTTCGCGCTGCGCTTGCGGGCGACCCGATGGCGGCGTACGGCGGCATACTTGCGACGAACCGCGTCATCGATGAGCCCACCGCCGAGGCGCTGTGCGCGAAGGGGATCTTCCTCGAAGTCATCGCCGCTGCTGGGTTCACCGAAGGAGCGCTCTCGAGGCTGCGCGAGCGATCGCAGGCGTGGCGGCTTCTCGAGCTCGGCACCCTGGCGGATGTCGCCCCGGATGCGTACGTGCTTAAGAGCATCGTGGGCGGAGACGTCTTGATCCAACAGGCCGATACGCTGGCGGTAGACACCGCGGGCTGGGTGCACGCTGCGGGCCCCGCACCAAGCGGAGAGACGCTGGCCCACGCCCGCGCGGTGTGGCTCATGTGCAAGCACCTTTCGTCGAACGCGATCGCGTTGGGCGGGGCCGACGGCGGCGCGGTGCGCCTCTTCGGCGCGGGTGCTGGTCAGATGGACCGGGTGGCCTCCTGCTCGCTCGCGGTTGGCAAAGCGGGCGATCGGGCAGCTGGTGCGATCGCTGCCAGCGATGCCTTCTTCCCATTCCCCGACGGGCCCGAAGTGCTCATCGAGGCCGGTGTGCGGACGATCGTGCATCCAGGTGGGTCCAAGCGGGACGGCGAGACGTTCGCGCTCTGCGACGAACGGGGCGTCACCTGCCTCACCACGGGCTCCCGCCACTTCCGACACTGACCAGGCCACCACCCGGCACATCCCCCGGCACATCCCCCCCTGCCAGCCCGGGACTGCGATGCGGTTGCAGCACCTCTCAGCGGTGTTGGGCGGGTGTGTAGGTCCGGTAAAGCTGCTGTGTATGTGGGCAAAGAATGTATTGGCGCGCTTCGGAGTGCGGTGTAGGTTCCATAAGGCCGAGGATGAGGCCTGGAGGCAACCGATGGCACGGAAGCACTCGAACGGCGTCCGCAAGGGCGAGAACAGAAGGGCCCCAACCGCTCCGCCGGATTCCGGCGCGGAGGCCGACCCGCCGGGCGTCGTGCGTGTTGCGGGGCAGGCGTGCCCCCTCGACACCAAGGTGCTGGTGCTCAACCGGATGTATATGGCGATCCGTGTGGTGAGCGCCAAGCGCGCGTTTACGCTGCTTGCCCGTGAGATCGCAGAGGTTGTTCATGTCGATGACGGCGTGTGGGCGGGGTACGACCTGAGCTCTTGGGCCGAGGTGAGCGAACTCCAGCGTGAGTTCGAGCCCGCGTCGCACGAGTGGGTGCGGACGGTGCGGTTGCACCTCGCGGTGCCGAAGGTGATCCGGCTGCTCGGGTACGACAAGCTGCCCAAGCAGGGCGTGAAGCTGAACCGGCGGAATCTCTTTGCGCGCGATAAGAACTGCTGCCAGTACTGCGGGAATCGCTTCCCGACTTCGGAGCTCTCGATCGACCACGTCAAGCCTCGCAGCCAGGGCGGGCCCGACACGTGGGAGAACCTGGTCTGCGCCTGCGTGCGCTGCAACGCGAAGAAGGGCGGGCGGACCCCCGAGCAGGCGAACATGGCGCTGATCAACCGCCCTGTGCGCCCGAAGCGTAACCCGCTGATCACGGTTCGGGTCGGCCAGGACCGGTACGAGACCTGGCGCGCGTTCCTCGATGAGGCGTACTGGTCGGTCGAGCTGGGTTAAACCTGCCCCACTGACGGGTGCTGGGGGCGCGGAGTGTTCGAACGGGATCCGGGCGGCAGGCGCAAAGCGCGTATGCTTGACACGTGCTCATCGCCGCTGTCAACCCGTATGAGTTTCATGCACGGTCGATCGGCCTCTATGCCGCGTTGACCGTCGCGGATGGGGTCGTTGCGGCGTTGCCCGATGCCGCTTCGGCGGGCGTGCACCCCGAGGACGCGCCGCGGCTTGTCGAGGCGGTTGGGAGTTGGGCGTGGTCGGCGCCGCTGTGGCGCGCGGGTGTGCTCGGGCGCCACGTCGAAGGCGCACAGCCGGAGCACGATGTCGAATCGGTGTACCGCGAGATCGCTGCACGAGAAGACTGGTCGGCCCTGCGCCCGCTCGTGCACGCGGACCTCCGCGCCGATCCGACGCGGCACATGGAGGCGGTCGTCCGCGACCTCACACACGGGGGTATCAACCCGGGGCTCTCGATACCCGTCGCGTGCGGGTTCGAGCGGTTCGCGGCCCGTCACGGGCTGCTCCTCTTCCGCTCGCCCGGCACGTCCAAGACGACCAAGCTCGAGGAGTCGCGCACGACAACGGTTGCGAGACTGAGTGTCCCGATACTCGAGGGCGTGGAGGGTGCGATGCTCCTGCGGGTGCGCGAGGCGCTCGAAGCGGAGCTGGTTTCGCTGCGGGCTGCGCTCGGCGAGGTACTCGCGATCGCGACGACCGCCGGTGCAGAGCCCGCTGACGTACGCGACGCGCAGGAGGCGCTGCTCGCCCCCGCTGCGTCGATGGTGCACGCGGCGTTCGACGAGCGCCGGCAGTCGCTTGTGGAAGAGGCCGAGCACGAGGGGGACCGCTGCCGGGTGCGCCACGTGACGCTGACCCTGTGCACGGGTGAACCCGATGGCGTGCTCCGAGCGGCAGCGGAGGCGGCCCGGGTGTTGACGGGCCCTGCGGGCCAGCTGCCGGAGCGCGATGAGAAGATGGGTAAGGGCGATGCGTTGGGCGGGCGAACGGTGCTGATGTGCCGAGCGTCGGTCCGCCGCCTCGTGGAATCCGCCTGACACGGGCCGAACCGGCACCATACTGATGTCGAATAGACTGCGACTGCCCACCCGCCGGTGGGGGTATGTCCATCGCTGAGGAGAGACCGACGATGATCCAACGGAAGTTCGTGTTGAATGCAGCCCTCGTCGTGGCCCTGTGCGGAGCGGCCGCCTTTGCGCAAGAGGCTGAGGACGGGCGTCCGGCTGTCACGACGGACTTCTCGGATCACCAGATCGCGGTGATCGATGTGGATACGGTCGAACTGCTCGCCGAGCTCGAGTCGTCGGCGATCCTGCTGGCGTGCCGGACCGGCCTCGGTGTGCAGCACGTCGTGCTCCCGGGCGAACTCGCGGCGGAGCTTCGCGGGCGGGGCGTGGTGGTGAACACGATCGAGCCCGACGCGCAGGCCTGGATGAATCGGGACCGCGCCGAACGCGACGCCAAGCGTGCGCAGCGCGGGGTCGGGTTCTTTGACATCTACCGCCGATACGGCGAGATCAGCACGTTCCTCGATGGTGTTGTCGCGGATCACCCGGGCATCGCGGTGCGTGAGGTGGTGGGCACGTCGTTCGGCGACGACCCGCTGGGCCTGCCCGGTCTCGAGATCTTCTCGATACGCCTCACCGGACCGGGGCTCGATTCTGATCCGATGCGCCCGGTTGTCGTCATCAACGGCTGCCAGCACGCGCGCGAGTGGATCAGCCCCGCCTCCGTGACCTACGTGATCAACGAGCTCGCCGACATGTACGGGAACGACCCACGCGTGACGGAGATCATCAACGAGGTCGAGCTGCACTTCATCCCGGTCATGAACCCCAACGGGTACGAGTACACCCACACGAACAACCGGTTCTGGCGCAAGAACCGGCGCTCGAACGCGGTGGGCGGTGTCGGCGTTGACCCGAACCGCAACTGGCCCGTCGGTTGGAACAACGGCATCAGCACCTCGACCTCGGGTAACAACGATCTGTACGTCGGAACCGCCCCGCTCTCGGAGCCCGAGACGAACAGTGTCGCGGTGTACATGGAGAACCTCGCGGGCAGCGTGGTCTGCCTCGACGGGTGCGGCAACGGCTGCTGTGGCATCGGCGAGTCGACGTCGCGGCTCAAGGGCCACCTGGACGTGCACAGCTTCTCGCAGGTCATCCTCGGGCCTTGGAGCTTCACCGACCAAGTCGCGCCCCCGCGCGTCGAGGAACTGACCCTCGTGCAAGACAACATGTCGGCGGCGATGTTCGATGCCACGGGCTTCAGCTACCCCGCGGCACTGGGCGACTCCCCCCTGCTGCCCCCGGCGGGCGGGGTTATGCCCGACTGGAGCTTCGGCGAACTCGGCGCCCTCTCCTGGACACTCGAGATGCGCCCGCAGTCCAACGCGGGCGGCGGCTTTGAGCTCCCGGAGAGCCAGATCATCCCCGCGAGTGAGGAACTGCTCGCTGCGGTCATCGAGCTCGCCGACCACGCGCGCAAACGCCTCGAGATCTCGACGCCCGCCCCGCTCGCCGAGACGGTGCAGGCGGAGGCCCCCCTCGCTCTGCGCGCGGAGGTGCTCGAACTCAACGGCAACAAGGTCGTGACCAACAGCGTTGTGGCTCGCACGCGCGCGGGCGGCGCGGGGCCCTTCGACGTTGTTCCCATGAGCCCGGAGAGCGGCGGCTTTGCTGCGACGATCATGACGCCCCCGTGTGACACGCTCCTTGAGATCTACTACGAGGCGCAGGCCTTCGACGGGACCGTTGTCCGCTTCCCCGCAGACGCGCCGACGAGCGTCTTTACCACCACCACCGCCGAGCTCACGGTCGTCGCCGACGACGACTTCGAGTCCGACAACGGCTGGACACGCGACCCCGAAGGCAACGACACCGCCATCCGCGGCCTGTGGGAGCGGGCCGCCCCCGGGGCCACCAGCGCCCAGTCCAGCGCGGACTTCTCTGCCGATGGCACGCTCTGCTGGGTGACGGACGGCAACCCAGGCGCGTCGCTTGGCTCGGGTGATGTCGACGGCGGCGTGACGACGCTCGTGAGCCCGGCCTTCGACCTGAGCGGCGCGGATGCCGCTGTGGTGCGCTACACCCGCTGGTACTCCAACACCACGGGCAACTCGCCCAACGCGGATGTGTTCGTCATCGAAGTCTCGAACGACGACGGGATCAACTGGGTCGAACTCGAGACGGTCGGCCCCGGCGGGCCCGATACCTCGGGCGGCTGGAGGAGCGTCAGCTTCCGCGTGGAGGACTTCGTCTCGCTCACCGGAGCGGTGCGTTTCCGCTTCAGCGCGAGCGATCTCGGCGGCGGTTCGATCGTAGAGGCCGCCATCGACGAGTTCGGTATCGAGACGATCGGCGTCTGCGAAACGGTGAGCGGCTGCACGGCCGATCTCGACAGCAACTCCGCGGTGAACCTCGATGACTTCTCGATCTTCATCGCCCAGTTCGGCAACGGACCGACGGAGTGCGCCGGCGGGTGCACCGCCGACCTCGACGGCAACGACCGGGTGGACCTGGATGACTTCTCGATCTTCATCGCCCAGTTCGGCAACGGACCGACCGAGTGCGGGCTCTAAAGCGGGGCCGGATGGCGCGAAGTGCTCAGGCGGTGAAGTGCAGTTCGAGGTACCGCGCGATGTAGTCGGCGATGCTCTGCGCTTCGGGGATCTCGGGGTTGCTGGTAGCGCCCATGGGCTCGAAGCGCATGTCCTTGAAGCGCACGACGGCGTCTTCGATGGTCAGGCCGTGCTGGAGCGCGAGGCTGAAGGCCCGGCAGAAGGCCTGGCACATGCCGGAGATGAGCGAGCCCTCTTTGGCCATTTTGAGGAAGATCTCGCCCGGTGCGCCGTCGTCGTGCAGGCCGATGGTCAGGTAGCCCTCGTGGCCGCCGATCGAGAACTTGTGGGTCAGCGAACGGCGGGTCTGGGGGAGGCTGTTGCGGGTCGGGGTGGTCTGCATCGCGGTCATGGCGTCCTCGTGGTGGCAACAAAGTGGAGTCCGGTGAGGTTATATCGGCCCCGGGAGCCGCGGGGCTCGAATCTGGGGGCTAAGGGTGAATCCAGCGGGCGACGAGATCGCCAGCATGCCACTCGAAGCGCGCACGGCGGTGGCCATCGTGACGCAGGCGCAGCCAGTCGATGCGTATGACGGTGGTTTGAAAGACGCGGAAGCGATCGATGCCCCGCTCCTCGTCGTGCGGGGCCTGCGACTCGGTGTCGGGCGCGGCGTCGGGCTCGGGGAGGTTGGCCACGGGCGTGTCGGCAGGTGTTCCCGGGGGCTCGGGCGCCCTGTAGCAGACGCGCGAGTGCGGGCCGGTGCGCTGCCACGCGGCGTTGGCGCGCTCGTCGTGCGCAGGATCCAGGATCTCCGCCTTCGCACGCAGGCGCAGCTGGACGCGCGTGCCCGCGTCGTACAAGTGCCAGGCAACCGTGTTCTGGCGCTCGGCGTGGGCGACTTTGGGCGAGCGTGCGTCGGTGTGGCACCACAGGGCGCGGGACTCTTCATCGACGCCGCGAAGCACCACGGTGCGCGCCTCGGGGCAGCCGTGCTCGTCGACGGTCGCGAGTGTGGGCGTGTGGAAGGAGTGCTTGCGGTCCCGCACGCCCCGGCGGAGCATCGCCCAGGTCTGGGTGAGGATTTCGGTGAGGTCGTCGGGGTGCGGGGGGTGCATGATTGCTCTCCGTTGTGGGTGTTTCGGCGAGGCCCCGAGCGGTTCGCTGAAAGGCGAGCGCGAGGCGCAGGGTACGCGGGGAGAAAACTGTGCGCCCGGGCTTGACAGCCGTCCTGATGATCGCATTTTGTTAGGTATATGGCCGACACCCCTCTCTCCTGGCTCTTTGTCGATATGAACTCGTTCTTTGCCGCCGCCGAGCAGCACCTGCGCCCCGAGCTGCGCGGGCGCCCGGTGGGTGTGATCCCGGTGCGTACGGATCACACGTGCGTGATCGCGGCGAGCGTGCAGGCCAAGGCGTTTGGCGTGCGCACCGGGACGGGGGTGCGCGAGGCGCGGAAGTTGTGCCCGGACATCGAGTTGGTGATGGCGCGGCCTGATGTTTACGTCTCGCTGCACCACGAGGTCGCGCGGTGCATCGAGTCGTGCGTGCCGATCCACAAGGCGTACTCGGTCGACGAGTGGGGCGTGCGGCTGATGGGCGTCGAGCAAGAGGAGGAGCGCGCGGTTGCGATCGGAGCGCGGATACAGGGGGCGATCCGCCGTGCGCACAGCCCGGCGCTCTCGTGCTCGGTCGGGATCGCGCCCACGCGCCTGCTCGCGAAGATCGGGAGCGACCTGCGCAAGCCCAACGGGCTGACCGTCCTCCACCCGCGGGACGTGCCGGCGATGCTCGCGGGCCGCGAGCTCACCGATCTGTGCGGCATCGGGCGTGGGACGGCTGCGCGGCTCGGGCGTCATGGTGTGCGCACGGTCGCCGACTTGTGGGCGCTCTCGCGCGATGAGTGCGTGCGGATCTGGGGCTCGGTCATCGGCGGGGACTGGTGGGCGGGCTTCCACGGGCACGACGAGCCCGAGATGGCGACCCGCCGGAGCACCATGACCCACGCCTGCGTCCTCGACCCCAAGTTCCGCAGCGAGGAGGGCGCACGAGAGATGCTCGTACGCTTGATCACGCGCCTGGGCGTGCGCATGCGGGAGAACGAACTCTCGGCCTCGGGCCTCGCGGTCTTTGCAGAGGCGAAGGACAAATCGAGTTTCTCGCGCAGCAAGGAGTTCGCGCACACCTGCGGCACACCCGATCTTCTTGCGGCCTTCTACGCGATGTGGGGCGAGCGCCCGGAGCACGCCCCGCTGCCGATGCGCGTGGGCGCGACGGTGCTGGGCCTCGCGCCCGTCGACCAGATCCCGGCCCCGCTCTTCGAGGGCGCCCACCAGGTCGAGCGTCTCTCGGTGGCGATGGACCGCATCACCAAACGCTGGGGCCTCTCGTCGCTGTACGTGGGCTCGATGCACAACTGCCGGCACCACATGCAGGACAAGATCGCCTTCGGGCGCATCCCCGGCGGCGCGGGGCCGAACTGAGGCGGGGCCCGGTACACTGCCCCACTACTCAGGAGGTTTTGCATGAGCGACACGTTCACTGTCCGCATCGATGCGTGGCCCGCGGGCGGGCCTATTCCGGCGCACAACGCCTTCGGCAAGCCGGGCGACGACGGTCCATTCGCGTTCGGCGGCAACGTCAGCCCGCGTGTCGCATGGTCCGGCGCGCCGGCGGGCACGAAGTCGTTCGTCCTGCTGTGCCACGATCCCGACGTGCCTTCGGTCGGCGATGACGTGAACCAGGAGGGCAAGACGGTCCCGGCGGACCTGCCGCGCGTGGACTTCTTCCACTGGGTGCTCGTGGACATCCCCGCCAGCACGAGCGAGTTGCCGGAGGGCGCGGGTTCGGAGGGCGTGGTGGCGCAGGGCAAGGCGCCCGGCGCAACGCCGCACGGCACGACGGGCATCAACGGCTACACCGGCTGGTTCGCGGGCGACGCCGAGATGGCGGGCGACTACGGCGGCTACGACGGGCCCTGCCCGCCTTGGAACGACAGCATCGTGCACCACTACCACTTCACGGTCTTCGCGCTCGACACCGAGTCGGTGGGGCTGAGCGGTTCGTTCACGGGCGAGGACGTGCGAAAGGCGATCGAAGGGCGCGTTCTGGCGCAGGCGGAGTATGTCGGGACGTACTCGATGAACCCAGCCGTCTCCGCTGGCTGAAGGATCGCCGCGAACTGACCCATCTCAGGAGCAGCCGGTCCCGACGCGTTCTTTGGATGGTGGGCGGTTACGGCGCTGCCCCGCGGCGCTGGGCGAGCCTGCCTTGCCGCCGGGGCGCTTGGAGCCTTGCGATGGCCGCGCAGAGCGCTTCTTGCTGTGGATCTTCTTCTTGTTCGGCCCGGTCTTGTTCGGCCCGCTGTTGGAGGAATTACCGGGGGCGTTGCTCGAGGCGTTGTTTGTGACGTTGTTGGCGCTGGACTGGGCGGCTTTGCCGCGTGCCCCAGTCCTCGCGGGCTTGTTGTTGCGGGCGGGCTTCTTCTTGGGGTGAGCCTGCCTGCTCGACCGCGGTCCGCCGCTGGGCTTCTTCGGGTTCTTCTTCCGGGCGGGCTGGGCCTGTGGGCGGGGTGCGATGGACTGGATATCGAGTTCTACGGGGATGCGCTCGACGCTGATCTGATCGTCGATCAGGCGCTCGATGGAGCGCAGGAGGCCACGCTCTTCCTTGCTGCAGAAGGAGACGGCCTTGCCCGTTGCGCCCGCGCGGCCGGTGCGACCGATGCGGTGCACGTATGACTCGGCCTCCATGGGGAGGTTGAAGTTGAAGACGTGGGAGACGCCCGAGATGTCGAGCCCGCGGGCGGCGACGTCTGTGGCGACGAGCACGCGGAACGTGCCGCTGCGGAAGCCCTTCAGTGTGCGCTCGCGCTGGCTCTGCGTGCGGTTGCCGTGGATGGCGGAGGCGGTGATGCCGTCACGCCCGAGCACCTTGGCGAGCTTGTCGGCGCCGTGCTTGGTCTTTGAAAAGACGACGGCGCACTCAACGGCGGGGTCGGCGAGCAGGTGCTTGAGGAGAACGGTCTTGTCCTCTTGCGCGACGTGGTAGAGCCCCTGCTCGATGTCGGGGGCCGTCGAAGCGACGGGCGCAACGGAGATCGAGACAGGGTCGCTCAGGAGCGAGCTGGCGAGCTCTCGGATCTTGGGCGGCATGGTCGCGCTGAAGAAGTACGTCTGCCGCTCAGCGGGCAACGCGCGGGTGATCTGGCGGATGGGTTTGATGAAGCCCATGTCGAGCATGTGGTCGGCCTCGTCGAGGACGAGCATCTCGATGCCGTTGAGATCGACGTGCCCCTGATCCATGAGATCGAGGAGCCTGCCGGGTGTGGCGATGATGACGTCGACACCCGCTTTGAGTTGGCGGACCTGCGGGCCCTGCTTGACGCCGCCGTAGATGAGCACGCCGCGTTTGCCCGTTCCGCGCCCGTAGGTGCGGAGGCTCTCTTCGATCTGGACGGCGAGCTCGCGCGTCGGGGCGAGGATGAGCGCACGGGGGCGGCGCTTCAGCGGCTTGCGGCCTTGAGCGGGCCACTCACGCTTCGAGCTGTCGATGAGCCTCTGGATCATCGGGAGCGAGAAGGCGGCGGTCTTGCCGGTGCCGGTTTGTGCGCAGCCGAGGATGTCGCGCCCCTCGAGGGCGGGCGGGATGCACTGGGCCTGGATGGGCGTCGGGGTCTGATAGCCCTGGGCGGCGAGGGTCTCGAGGAGGCCTTTGCGGAGCCCGAGCGATTCGAAGGTGGTCAACGGAATGATCTCCATCACCGCGGCGCGATCGTGCGCGTGGTGAGCGTGAGGCGGCCGAGGACCAGATCGGGCGGGATTGTCGGGAGAGGTGTGAGCCCCGCGCTGATCCGTCCTACGGCCGTTATCGACCGGGCTTGCGGGGTTGGGCATGAGCCCGTGCTGCCGATACTGGAATCCAGCTCGGCTGCGAAGGGGCGATACTAGTCACTCCGCTGCGCCCGGGGCGGAGGAGTTTCAAAGAGAACTGGTCATGAAGACGGGGCAAGGATGGCAGGCCGGGGGCGGCCATACCGCTTGGAGTCGCGCTTGCGCTGGGGCTGCGGGTTCGTTATCGAGTCGTTGCCGACAGCAATGCGGAGCCTGGATCGAGCGCGCATGAAAAAAGCGGAGGGTCGAGCCCTCCGCTAGAAGTCGTAGAAGTCGGGGTGACAGGATTTGAACCTGCGACCTTCTCGTCCCGAACCTCTCAAAGTGACCTTGACCGGCCCTCCGAGGGCTCTGAGAAAAAGGTACCGGGCATTCCGTAGCCCGCGCTGTTGACGGAACTTACACCCCGAATCCCCGCCAGACAAGCCCGGAGGCCGATTATGGACCTGTTCGGGAAAATGCGCGCACACAGGGGTCGAAAACAGTTGAACCGACCCCAACGCGCGACCTGCTTTTCGCGCCGAGAAGGTCGGAGCAACCGCGACCAGTACGCCGCAGTCGTGCTCTGAACCGAACTCCGCCATTCCGAGGATTCCAATCACGATCCATTCGGGTTATCCTGCAACGCAGAAGGGGGCTCCCGATGCCCAAGCGGAGCGGACGGCAACATCGCACGGTGCAGACGGCGAAAGCGCATCAGCCGAAGCGGTCGCCGCGTCGGTCCGCCCTGCGTTGGTCGCTCACCGGCGTCGCGCTGATCGCCGTACTCGGTCTCTCGGTCGTCAGTTCGATCGACACGACGGAGCGTCCGCAATCGCCACGCACGCTTAGCGCCTCACACACGTCTGTGATCGACACCGATGTCCGCAAGGTCGAGACGCTGGACGAACTGCTCGCGCTCGATCAGGAGCAGCGCGCAGAAGTCGATGTCGCACGGGCGAACCTGTTGTGCGCGAAGGCCGCGCCGGGTGCCAGGCAACTCGACATCGACGGACTGCTCGGGACGCTTGATCGGTGGGCGGCGAAGGTCGCCAGCGAGACCGACCGGCATCTCTACCAGTGGCAGCGGAACCCGGCGGAGTTCAATCACTCCGAGGGCTACTTCCGGATGCTGATGCTGGTGACGGTGCTGCAACAGGATTTCGGCGTCCGCTACAACCCGGAGCGGATCAGCAGCCCGGACTTCACGAATCCCGCCGACCTGTTCATTCACGGCATGGTCGATCCAGAGGGCGAGGGTGGTACCTGCGTGTCGATCCCCGTGGTCTACACCGCCGTCGCGCGACGGCTCGGCTACCCGGTGAATCTGGTGACGACCAAGGCGCACGTCTTCGCACGTTGGAACGACGGCAAGGGCGACCGCTTCAACATCGAGGCGACGGCGCAGGGACTGAGCACGCCGAGCGATGAGGATTACACGACGGGCGCGACGCCCGCAACTCCCGACGAGATCGAACGCTGGGGATTGCTTGTTGATCTCGATGCGGACGAGGCGCTCGCGGTCTTCCTCGCGTCGCTCGGGCACGTCCACCTCGACACGGGCGATGCGCTCGGTGCTGCGGGCGTCTACGCGCAGGCCCGGCGGCTCGATCCGGACAACGGGCTCTACCCGGCGTTCGTCGCATCGGCTCACAGCGCCGATCGCGGTACTGCCCGCATCGGTCAGCGCCATCCGCGCCGAAACCCCTTCGCGCACATGGCGGAGATCAACGAGATCAACCGTCGGAACTGGGAGCGTCTGGGCCTGCCAAACATGGGCGGGCCGCACACCGGTCACGGCATTCCTGTTGGTCCGACTCCCCGACCGGGGCCGTGGCAGCCCGCGGGCTCTCCCGGCGTCCCCTCACCGCACTCACCCTTCTCAACCCCCTGACTTCCGGAGCGAACGATGATGAGAATTCTATGGATGGCGTTCGTGGCCTTGATCGCCTTCGCGCCCGACGCGGCGGCGGTCTACGACGCGCGGACGGGACGGTGGTTGCAGAGGGATCCGATTGGGTATGCGGATGGGGCGAACCTGTACCGCTACGGGTTGGCGAGCCCTGTGAACTACACCGATGCTCAAGGCCTCGCTTCTGTTCGGATTTCTTCAGGAGTAACCCTCGCCCCAGAGTTCTCCAAGTTGAGATGCTCTATAAGCGAGTGTATAAATACTTGTGTCGGCACTCGTCATAGCATTACCAAAGAGCGACTCTGCCGAATGAGATGTGAAGACGATGCGCGCACGTTCGAAAATTGGTATAAAAGGAATCGCGATCTATCTTGGACGAGCGGGCTGGATGACTGCCCATGCCGCATAGACAAAGACGGTTCCAATCCTGATCCTGGCAAGTGGAATGACCCGAGCACAAATCTCCATGGTTTTCATGTAGGCGCGAAGTACTGCATGCGATCCAAGGCTAAATGTGGGCGTGCAAATCAGTGCTGTTATGATGAGGATGGCAAGCTTATTACCCATGGGTCAGGCAGTGGTTCAGCCGACTTGGGCGCGGTGGAAACATGGTTTGACTATTTTTGGGGCAACCAGCATAAAACCAGGGATGTTGATCCGGCAAAGTTGGCTCGCAAGCTTGATGGAGGCGGCTGGGGCTGCTACAGCGAGGCTTACCTAGAAGTACGTCCACAAGTAGGAAGTAGCAAGTGTCCAAAGAATCCATAGTGCCGCTTTTCTTGCGCCCATATGTGATTGTCGCTTCGGCCGTCATCGTACTGGTATTGGCTATTTTGCAGTCTATTTTGGGTCGCGTCCTATCTCGCGGAGACCTGGGACCAACGCCGGAGGTACTTATCTGGGCTCCGCTAGGATTGTGGGTATTTTTCACCATGACAGTGTTTGCGTTTTTGCTGTATGCGATCAATCACACCACCAAGCTGGTGGCCTGTCTCTACTTGGCATTGCTGTCAGCCGCGATCGTTGGTACTTGGATTGCGTGGGGAATTTCAAATAATTATGTTCACACGATTTAGCCTGATGCGACGCCATTATGATGTGATTGCTGGTCGAAGTACATGAAGTCCATGCCAGCTGTGTCGAGATGGCAACTGGTCATAGTCACGGCCATTTTTCTGCTCATGGCAGCTGTCGTACTTGCGTGGTTTGCACTGAGGCCGCATTCAGCAGGCCGGGTAAGAACCTCAACAGCCACCGCATTGATCTCACTAGGGATGACTGAATCTGATGCCCTTGCTGCGCTAGATCAGGCAGGCATTCGGTACGGCGAGAAAATCGATCCCACCGGCAAGGGCGGGTACTTTCAGATTCACGTCCCTCTTGAACAAGAGATCGACGCCCTATCGGGGATCGAGTACGCGATCACTGGATCAAACCAACACTCCGGCTCGCGTCGGTATCTGGTCATCACGCTGGACAATCGCAACGTGGTCACAAAGGTGGAGTAGGTCAGGTAAAATTTGGCAACTGCTCCACAGATCGGTAATTACACCCGACACGACGCCTGAAACGGCGTCTTCACCCCGTGCCCCGTCGCCTGCGCCTTGCGCTCGATGTTCCGGC
>CAZNUZ010000014.1:0-42452 GCA_964576725.1 uncultured Phycisphaeraceae bacterium | reverse complement strand
CGCTCACCAAGCTCTACTCGCCCCGCAAGAAGATCATCACGATCGAAGACCCCGTGGAGTACGAGCTCTCGGGCGTGAACCAGATGCCGGTGAACCCCAAGCGCGGGCTCTCATTCGCGACAGGCTTGCGCTCGATCCTGCGACAAGACCCCGATGTGATCATGGTCGGTGAGATCCGCGACCGCGAGACGGCGGATATCTCGGTCCGCTCTGCGCTCACGGGGCACCTGCTCTTTTCGACGCTCCACACCAACGACGCCCTAAGCGCCATCGGTCGCCTGATCGACATGGGCGTGGAGCCCTTCCTGCTGGCGAGCGTGCTCGAGGGCGTGCTCGCTCAGCGTCTGGGCCGGCGCGTGTGCTCGGCGTGCGCAGCCTCGCGGCCGATCCCCGAGGCCACGCTGCACCGCATGACACACGAAGAGCGTGCGCTCTTCCCCGATGGCGCGTCCGTCGTCGGCGCGGGCTGCGAAGAGTGCAACGGCACAGGCCTCAAGGGCCGGGTCGGCTACTACGAACTGATCAACATCGGGCCTGCGCTGCGGGCCGCGATCGGCGAGCGCGTGCCCGCGCAGGAGCTCGCTCGAGTGAGCGGCCACGTAACGATGCGGCGCGACGGCCTGCTCAAAGCCGCCGCCGGGCAGACGACGATCGACGAGGTCCTCCGCGCAACGCAGGACGTTGACGACGCGCCTGCCGACGGGCTGCAGGCGGGGCAGGCGTAACCGATGGCGACTTTTAAGTACGTCGCACTGGGCGGCCAGCAGTCGGGCACGATCGAAGCGGCCGATCGGGCCTCGGCACTCCGCACGCTCGCGGGCCGGGGCGAGATGCCCACATCGATCGAAGAGATCCATGATGCCGCGCAGGCCAAATCGGGCGGGTTCCGGCTGACGACTTCCATCCCGCGCACCGCTCTCGGTTCGTTGATGAAAGAGCTCTCGACGGCGGTCGCTGCGGGGCTGCCGCTCGTGCCCGCCCTGCGCACGATCCGAGACGCACGCTCGAACCCGACGCAGCGCGAGTTCATCGAGGGAATCATCGAGTCCGTCGAGTCGGGCGAGTCGCTTGGCGACGCGGCCCAGAAGGCGGGCAAACCCTTCGACGATCTGATCGTCTCGCTCGTGCAATCCGGCGAGCGGGCGGGGCGGCTGGGCGAGGTGCTCGATCAGTGCGCAACGCTCCTCGACCGCGAAACCAGACTCAAGAACGCGCTCATCGGCGCGCTCGTTTACCCGGCGATCATCCTGCTGCTCATCACGGCCGCGATCATCATCGTGGTCGCGGTGATCGTGCCGCGCGTGCTGGCCGCGACCGAGGGTCAGATCGAAGTCCTGCCGCTCCCCACGCGCATTGTGCAGGGGGTTGCGTTCTTCTTTGCCGACTGGTGGTGGGCGGTGCTCATCGCTTTGGGGCTCCTCGTTTGGGCCGCCAAGCGTGTGTACGCCATGCCCGGCCCGCGGCTTTCTATCGATCGCTTCACGCTCGGCGTGCCCGTTCTCGGGCCGCTCGTGCGCGATGTTGCCGTCTCCCGGTTTACGCGCACGCTGGGCACGCTCGTATCGGCGGGCTTGCCGGTCTTGAAGGCGCTCTCGATCACCAAGCGCACGCTGGGCAATAAGGCGCTCGAGGGCGCGGTTGCGTCTGTGGGTGACAAGGTCAGCGAGGGGCGCACCATCGCCGAGCCGCTCGCCAAGAGTGGCTACTTTCCGTCGCTGCTCGTGCAACTCGTTGCGATGGGCGAGCAGACCGGCCGGCTCGACGAGCTACTCATCAGCGCCGCCGAGGCGTTCGAGGAGAAGACCGAGCAGGGCATCGCCCTCTTCGTGAAAGTCCTCCCGCCGATCATCATCGTCTTTCTCGCCGGCATCGTCGGCTTCATCCTGCTCGCCATCCTGCTCCCGCTTCTTGCGATGCAAGACGCGATCGGGGGCTGACCGCACACGCCGGGCGCTCCGCGCCCGTCAACCAAGGGGTTTTTCGTGCAACACACGCGCAACACAGTCCGGCGGACCCGCCGGGGTTTCACGCTCGTCGAAGCGATCGTCATCATCGTCATCTTGGGCATCATCGCCGCGGTCATCGCCCCGCGCCTGCTCGGGCGGATCGGTAACTCCAAGACCGCGGTCGCCGAGAGCGCGGTCGCTACTCTTGCGACGCAGATGACCCTTGTCGCTGCGGATCTCGGCGGCTTCGATGAGGACTGGGACATAGAGGTGCTCTGGGAAGAGCCTTCGGGCGCTGAAGACGGCGCCTGGCAGGGGCCTTACGTGAACAACCGGGATGATCTCGTCGACCCCTGGGGCGCGGACTTCATCCTGGTGATCCCGGGCGACTCGAACATCGATTTCGACATCCTCTCCTACGGCCGCGACGGTTCCCCGGGCGGCGAGGGCGAGGATCGGGACATCGTGAACTGATCGCTTTGCGACAGATTCCCATGCGCTACCGCGGCTTCACCATGATCGAGGCGATCGTCGTCATCCTCATCCTCGGCGTGCTCGCCGCGGTGGCTATGCCGCGTCTGTTCAACGCGGGCTGGCGTGCGCCCGAGGCCGCGCTCGATCGTGTCGAGATCGCCCTGAGCGCGATCGCTCAGCGGCAGGCCTCGGGCAATTTCCGTATGGCCCTCGCCTACGACCCGGAAGAGCGCACGCTCGCGCTCCAGCGGCTGCGCCTGCCGACGGACCGAGACGGCCGGCGGATTGCGCTCAGCCGGCGCAACGCGGGGGAGTGGGTCTCCGATCCGCTCGCTCCGACCATCCGGCTCGGCCAGCTCGAGGTGCGCGAGGTGCGCCTCGACGGTGTAGAGCTCAACCAGCGGGATTGGCGCATCGAACTCGTTCCCTCGGAGACACGGCCCGTCATCGAGCTCGATCTCGCGGCCACAATCAACCGTGAGGAGCGCACCTGGCGCATGGAGCTGTTGCCCTTCGCCTTCGAGCCCACGCGCGAGCGTTCGGACATCGGCGGGCGCGGGCGAGCCAGTGACTCGTTGCGATCGATCGATCTCGATGAGATGGGCCTGAGCGAGGTGCCGTGGACGTGAACCGGCGCAGCGTGTCACATCGCGGTTTCGCACTGATCGACGGCGTCGTTGCGGGCATTATCCTCGGCACGGGGCTCGCAGTCGTTCTGGGACTCGTGGCGAGCGCGGTCTCTGCGCAGACGCGCGGTGAGGCGCTGCAGACCGCTGCGATGCTCGCCGACGAGCGGCTCTCTATGGTCCTCGCGATGGGGCCCGTGCGGTACGAGGACGAGGGCGAGACGGCGGGTACGTTCCCGCCGCCATACGAGCGTTTCGAGTTCGATCTATCGATCGAGCCCGGCGAGGCGGGCGACCCGTTTTTCGTCTCGATCGAAGTCTCCTGGAGCGAGCGTGACCGCGACGCGATCGTGATCGAGACGTTCATCGCCCCGAGGCAGGGCGATGAACCCGACCCGGAGCGCGAGCCCGAGCGCCAGGTGGAGCGCGGGTGATGGCGAATCACGCGAGCAAACGTCGGCGCCCCTCGGGCTTCACGATCGTCGAGCTCGTCGTCGCGTCGGTGATCACGGCGCTTGTCGCGGGCGCGGTCGTGGTCTCGCTCAGCCGCATCCTCGATATCGAGCGTGCTGCCCGCGATCGCCAGGAAGCGCTGCACCGCGCGCAGGCGGCGGCCGACGCGATCGCCGGTGATATACGCGGAGCCATCCGCGACGGCGATCTTTTCAAGGCGCAGGTCCAGCTCCGTGACGGTGTCCTGTCTTCGGCCGCTGCGGACGAGATCCTGCTCTTCGTGCGCACCCAGCGCGAGATCGCTCGCGCGACCGCCGACACCCGGCCGACGGGTGACGTCTTCGAGGTGCAGTACCGCCTGCGTGACGATACCCGCGCCGGCGCCGAGGACGATGCGCGGGTCCTCTGGCGACGCATCGACGCCGTCCCCGACGACACGCTCGACGGCGGGGGGGTCGTCTTTCCGCTCGTCGAAGGGATCGAGTCGGTCTCCATCACCGCCTTCGACGGCAATAGCTGGACATCGAGCTGGTTCTCCGACACGCAGGGCTACCCGCACGCAATCCGGATCGAAGTCGAAGCACGGAGCGTGAGCGGCGACCGGTCGGCCCGCGCGATGCGCGTCGTCCCGATCGACCGCGTGCCGGCGCCCTATTTCCGCCCTCGTTTGGACGAGGGCGGCGAGGAGGGCTCGGGCTGATGTCGATCACAGGGCTCACCATTCGTACCCGCCGGTTCCGCAAGGGTTTTGCGACGGTCATCGTGCTCGTATGTATCGCGATCACGACGCTCGTGCTCTCGCGGATCCAGACCTCCGCCTACCGGGTCGCGAGTTCGGGGCGGGAGGCGGTCGCTGTGACCCGCGCACGCTGGGCGGCACGGGCGGGCCTTGAATCCGCGATCGCCCGGCTCGCTCACAACAATCGCGGCGTCGAGCGCACCAACGCCTACGGCGTCTACAACGATCTCGACGGTGTCGCGTCCGGCACGCTGCGCTTCGCCCGCTTTGATGTCGTCCACGCAGACGCCTCGGGCGACGACGCCATCGGCCCGGGCGACGCGCACGCGAAGATCAACATCAACCGCATGGGCTTCGATGATCTGCTCGAGCTCGAAGGTATGAGCGAAGATATGGCCGCAGCGATCATCGACTGGATCGATGAGGACGACGTTGTTTCCGAGTTCGGAGCCGAGTCGGGGTACTACCGCTCGCTCTTCCCGCCCTACGAGGCAGCGAACGATCTGATCGGCTCGTTGCGGGAGCTCGAACTCATCGTTGGGATCTCTCCCGAACTCGTTCGAGGGGAAGACTGGAACCTCAACGGGAGGCTCGATCCCAACGAGAACGACGGCGACGCCACCTTCCCCCCCGACAACAGGAACGGGCTCCTCGAGGCCGGCTGGTCGGCCATCATCACCGCCGACTCGACCGACGAGGGGCTCGCGGCCTCTGGCCAGCCGCGTGTGAACCTGCTCTCTACCGACCAGCGCACCCTCATCCAGCGTGTCGCGCCCCTCGAAGCGATCCAGGCGACGGTGATCCTCGAGTGGGCCGCGGGAGGAGATGTCCGCGTCGAAGACCTCATAGCGAACGACCTCCAGTCGATCGCGCAGGGGCTGCCGACGCTCGGCGTTCCACCCGAGAACGTGGCGAATCTGGAGCCGGACCAGCTCCGGCGGATACTCGATGAGACGACCATCCGCGAGTCCACCGATCCGCCCGGTGCGGGGAGGATCAATATCAACACCGTCGAGCGCGAGGTCCTCGATTACGTGACCTCTATACCGCCCGTCCTCGCCGATCTGATCTTCCTGACGCGCAACAGCAAGCCCAACGGCTTCCTCAGCATCCTTGAGCTGGAAGAAGTACCATCTTTAGGCGGCAGGTCGGACCTGATTACGCAACTCTCGAACGTCCTGACGGTCGAATCCAACGCCTTTACCGTTTCTTCCGTCGGGCGCGACACACGTTCGGGCATCGAAGTTGAAATCCACGCCACCATCGAGCGTTCCGCACTGCCCATCGTGATCTCCGACCTCAGCGAGCGTTAATGAACCAGCAAGCAGCACCATCCACGCCCACAGCCACCAGCGGTGGGAGCTCCGGCATGCTCCGGCGCGTGGCCGCCCTCGCTCCGGATGGCGCGGGGTGGTCCTTCGTCGTCGCGACGAACGGGGCGAAGGGCCCCGAGATCGTGCACGCAGACCGCTTGGGCACGCTCGATCCCGCAGGCGTTCGCCGGGCGATGTCCACGCACCGTGCGGAGCGGCTTATCCGAGTGATCCCGCCGGGTGAGGCGGTCGTCCGCATGGTGGAACTACCGGAGGGCGATGCAGCCTCCGCGGGCGCTGCTGCCGAACTCATCGCCGAAGCGCAGCTTCCCTCGGCGATCCAGCCGTACCGCCGAGGCGGGTCGGTGCTCGCCCTCCCGACCGAGTCCGGAGGGCAAGCCGCCCTTCTTGCCGGCTGGCTCGGGAGTGACGCTCCCGCGCGCCTGCTCGAAGACGACAACGAGGAGTTCTGGACACCCACCGCCGGTGCGCTGGCGGGCCTCCTCGAGTTCGCTCGCCACCGCAAGTGGGAAGATCAGCCGGGCTGGGCCGCGACCAGATCAGGCCCCGAGCAGGCCGCGACGATCGTCGCAGCATCCCGCGCGGGAACGCGGGTGCGCTCGGCTCGCCTCGCGGACCCCGACGGTGCGATCCGGGCAGCGACCGAGGGCGCGGTGCAGTCCTGGGCGAAGGCCGTGGAGATCGATCCGATGACCGAAGCCGCCCTCGCCGAGGCGGCTTCGGCGGGAGGCTCGAGCGGATCGTGGGGCCTCTCTCACGCGGTAGCCGCGGGCGCTGCGCTCGGGGCGCTCCGCGCCGGCAGCGAGGGCGGGGCGTTCCGCCTCCGAGCCGAGCCGCCCCGGTTCTCGTTCAGTCTCCCCGAGCGTGCCGCCATGACCCTCGGGAAGCCGTCGGTGGGCGGGCTCTTTCTGATCGCTGGCCTGCTCCTGCTCATCGGGGGCCCGCTCGCGCTGACGCAGTGGCGCACGCAGGTCATCACCGACAAGCTCGAGCGTGCCGAAGCCAGCGCCGGTGACGTGCAGGCCGCGGACACCGAGTCGCTGACGCGCAACAAGAACTTCGTCGAGCATCTGGCGACGCTGCGCGTGGCGTACACGAAGTCGATCGCAGCGATCGCCGCTTCGATGCCCGTGGGCGACGACGAGAACCCCTTCGCGGTGCAGGTCGAGCGCATCGAGATCTCACCCGAGACGCTGCGCATCCGCGGCGAGGCATCCTCTCGTGATGCGGTGCAAGAGTTCGCGAGCGCCCTCCGCGGCATCGGCATCTTCCGCGTCGACCCCGAGAACACCCGCGACGACACCAACTCGGGGCTCGTGCAGTTCGATATCGAAGGCGCCCCCGTAGACACCTTCGCCGATGCGGCCATTCCCGACGGCTTCGCCACCGAGCCATTCGCGGTCCGGCTCTTCGGCGAAGACGCCATCGGGTACGACTACGCCTCGATCACGCAGATTGACGGGGCCGCCGCGGGTACGGCCCGGCCTGGTCGCACACGACCTGGCCGGACAAGCGGCGCCGGCTTCGATTCGGTGACAAACGACGACGGTGACGACGAGCCGAGCTTCCCCGAGCTCACCGAGGAGCAGATCAGCGAGATGGACGAATCGACCGCCCGCCGCGAGTTCACCTCGCGCTTCCGTGGCTCACGCACAGACGGGTTGGACAGCGAGACCGTCTCGCGTCTCCAGCGTGATGTCGAACTCCTCCGGGCCCGACTCAGGGAGCTCCAAGGCCGATGAACGCGCTCCTCGACAGGTGGAACAGTCTCTCGCGTGCGATGCGTTGGGCGATCGCCGCTGCCGCAGTCGTCGGCATTTACCTCGGCGTCGTCGAGCCCGCTATCGACTACACCAACAAGTTGGTAGGGCAAGCCGATCAGGCCGAGGCGAAGCTCAAGAACCTGAGTGGGCAAGCCGCCCTGCAGAACGAGGCGGTTGCAAAGCTGCAGCGTGCGTCTCGTGGGATGGGCCGCGTGACCCCGCCCGAGCTCCTGCTCACTTCCGATCAGCGCCGGCGCGCTGAAGAAGAGGGCAACGCTCCTCTTACCGCCGCTCAGCGCATCAGCGACGCGCAGAGCACGATCAACTCCGTGCTCGACGACCTCGGCGCAAGGAGCATCCGCATCTCCGCCGGCAACCGGCAGTCGATTTCCAGCAGAGACCTGCCCGGGTTCGAGGCGAACCGCGGAGAGCTCCAGAGAGCCGTCTTCGATGTGTCGTTCACCGCCACGCCCGAGCGCGTCGCCGAGGTCATCACCGAACTCGAACGCACGCCCGGCATCACCACCCTCGGCGAGATCACCCTCCGGCGAGTCGACAACGGCGGCGCACGCCTTGTGCAAGCAGAACTCGCTCCCGAGGTGTGGGTCGTCGACGAGAAGGGAGGCCGGCGGTGAGCATCGAAGAACGCCCCGTCATCGACTGGCGCACCCCCGGCCTGCTCGGGTACCTCGGCCTCGTCGCACTCGTCGTCGGCCTCATCGTGACCGGCGTCTTTGTGCCGCCGCTCCTCGCGGCGCTCAACGCCTCGGCCGACATATCCGAAGCCCGCGCGTTCGACGATTCCGACGAACTCGAAACCTTCGAGAACAACCTCGACGCCTGGCTCGCGGTGACGAACGGCCGATCGCCCTTCTTCGTCCCGCCCAGGCCCATTATCGAGAAGCCCGAAATCGAGACCGTCGAGACGGAGCCCGAACCGGTCAACCGCGTTCCGACACGCTACGGCGGGCCCGACATCCTCGCCGCCATGAACGACACCATCTGGCTCCAAGGCGGCGACACCGTCCGCGTCGGTGACACCGCCCGCGGCGTGACGCCGATCTCACTCGAGAATCTACCCTGGTCCGTGCGCGTGGAGTGGGAGGGCGTCGAGTTCGACGTCGACCTCTTCGAACGCACCACGAGCAACTTCCTGAAGTAAAGCTGAAAGCAGCGCATGACACGCACACGCACCAACCGGAAGACCCTCTTCGCCGCGATGCTCGTAGCCGCGGCAGGCATCGCCGCTCCTGGCGTTCTCGCCCAGGACGCGAGCGAGGAGCCGCGCGACGAGCGTGGCCGGCGCATCACCGAGGGCATCACGACCAAGCTCGCCTTCCAGAACGTCTCCGTCGACGACCTCATCCCCTTCATCGTTGACAGCACGGGCAAGGTCGTCATACCCACGGGCAACCTGCAGTCGCTCCGCGTCACGGTGATCTCCGACCGTGACCTGCCGCAGGCGCAGGCTCTCGACATGGTCTTCTACGCGCTGCAGCAAAACGGCGTCTCCGTCGTCGAGAACTTCGACCGCATCATCCTTGGTGTGATCGAGGACATCTCGCGTCAAGACGTGCCTGTGATCCCGTCGAGCGCTTCAACGCTGGGCCGGACCGACTACGGCACCATCGCCGAGAAGGTATTCCAGCTTCGGTTCACAACCGCCGAGGACATCGCCGACCTCGTCGAAGAGACGGTCCCCGACTTCGCAAAGGTCGGGTTCAACGAGCAGTCCAACACCGTGGTCGTCTTGGGCAACATCGCGCTGCTCCAGCGCGTTGAGGGCCTCGTGAACGCGCTGGATGTCGCCAGCGCTTCCACACTCGAGACGCGCACCTTTATGCTGCGCTTCGCCGACGCCGAGACCGTCGCCGAGAACATCACCGATCTCTACGAGGACGACGGCAGCGGAGCGGGCGCAGCCTCACGGCAGCAGGGGAACCAGAACCAGCGCTCGCGTTGGTTCGGTGGTGGCGGGGGCAACACCGAGGGCGGGGCCGCTTCGGCGCCATCCGAGAACCTGCGCGTCACCGCGAACGCCCAGCAGAACTCCGTCACCGTGCTGGCCGAAGAGGACGTCATCGAGCAGGTCGCCGATCTCATCGCAAACGTCTGGGACCAGCCCGTTGAGTCCGTTGACGTTGTCCCTCGCCTCTACACGCTCCAGCACACCGACCCGGTCAAGGTGCAAGAGGCGCTCGAGGGGCTGTACGGGGAGCCTTCGGCCGACGCGGAGGGCGGCGGCGCCACCGCGGGTGCGACGCGCCTGGCGGGGCAGTTCTCCTTTCAAGCGCTGCCCGACTCGGGCCAGCTGCTTGTTGTCGCCAAGAGCACAGACAACCTGTCGGTCATCGACGAGACGATCGCTGCACTCGACCGCCCGCAGCAGATCGGTATCCCCGAGGTGATCGAGCTCCGCCACGCCGACGCCGAAGAGCTCGCCGAACAGCTCAACGCCCTCCTCTCCCAACAGGGGACCGAGGCGCAGATCCCCCGTCAGGATCGCGGCCTGGACGACGACGACTCCTCCGCCTCCCCCTTCGCAGACAACGACGACAACGCCGCCGCCGGTGACGACGAAACCGAGTTCATCACTTTCTGGTGGCAGCAGGGTCAGGAAGCGACCGACGCCCGCCCGAGCTCATCGCTCATCGGCCGCGTCCGTATCGTCCCCGTCTGGAGGCAGAACGCTGTCCTCGTAACGGCTCCTCCCGAGCTCCGCGCGGGCATCTCTGACCTCGTGCGCAGCCTCGACCGCCCCGGGCGTCAGGTGCTCATCAAAGCCGTTGTCGCAGAGATCTCACTCGAGGACGCACTCGCGCTCGGCCTGCGATGGTCCTCCGACGCGATCAACACGTCCTTCAACGACAACACCTTCTCTATCGGCACCAACACCACGGGCACGCAGAACGACCTGCTGCCCGGGCTCTTTGATACTTCGGTCCTCAACCTCGATACCGATCTCAACGTCGTCCTGCAGGCCCTCGACCAAACGAGCGATCTCAACATCCTCTCCGAGCCCAAGATCTTCACCTCCGACAACCAGGAGGCCGAGTTCTTCGACGGCCAAGACATCCCCTTCATCACCGATTCTCAGACCACCGACCAAGGCACGCTGACGCAGTCCACCGAGTACCGCGCTGTGGGCATCCAGCTGCGCGTGCGCCCGCGCATCACGCCCAACCGCGACGTGGATCTCCGTGTGAACCTCGAGCTTTCTTCGATCCAGCCCGTCACAACGTCCACGGGCCAGTTCATCGTCGATCGCCGGGAGACGACCACGCAGCTCATCGTCGGTGACGGTCAGACGATCGTCATCTCCGGCATCATGCGCTCCGAAGACCGCGAAGTGGTCCGCAAGATCCCGTTCCTGGGCGACCTGCCACTGATCGGTGCAATATTCACATCGACCGATACCGAGGTCGAGCAGACCGAGCTCGTCGCGTTCGTCACGCCCTACGTCATCGAGAACGAGACCGATCTCCAGCGGGTGAACGACCCGTACCGCTCCCAGCTACGCGAGATGCGCGAGCGACTCGGCGCTCCGGACCAAGACGAGTACGCGGTACAAGGCGAGTCAGAAGCTTCGGCTCTCGACGCTAACCTCCCCGCTCCGCTCGATGCTTCGGTGATCGAGACGATGTCGGCCCCCGCCCTCCGCGAGGCCTTCAGCCAGCGGAGCACCGCGCTCGAGCGCAGCGACATCACAGACGACGCCCGCGCCCGGCTGATCGCCGAGCAGCGTGAGATCCGTCAACGCCTCGATGACCTGAGCGGGTTCTGATGGGCATCCGGGCGCTCGTGACTGCTCTCGCGCTTTCGGTACTCGCACTTACGGCACTCGCACTCACGGGTTGTGCGGGGGGCGGGGCGTCTTCGGCGGGCCGGGGCGACGGCGTGCGCACGCCGGCCAACATCCCCCCCGGCGTAGTCTTCGATGGCCCCGTCGCTGTCCCCGCGGTTACGGCTCAGCAGATCAACGCGTCGGTGCGCGCCGTCATCGAACCGCTCGGCACGATCCCGTTCGACGGGCTCGTACTCCCGCTCGTCTCACCCGACGGCATGACCCTCGTCACCCAGGCGGGCACGCCCCCCACGTGGGAGACCGCGATCGCCGTCCCGGGTGCCGAGCCTTCGCTGCGCACGTACCTCGAGTTGTACGACATCTCCAGCGCGCCGCCCCGGCGAAAAGTGCTCACGGTCGCCATCCCCGCGGGGGTGCTGCTCGGACGTTCCTCGACAAACCAAGGCTTCCTCGTCGAGGAGCCCCGCCCCGACGGTTCCCGCCGGATCGGTCTGGCTTCCTGGGACGACGGTGCTATCCGGTGGCTCGCTGACGAGCCGGGCGTTGTCTTTTCGGGGGGCGTGCTCACGACCGACGGTGATCTCCTGGCTTCCCGCCGCCCGGTGCAGAGCGACGAGCCGGTGCTCTGGTCTCGGCGGAGGGGTGAGATCGCGTCGACGAGTCAAACCGCCTACCTCTTCCCCATCGCGGGGGCGGTGCCCGAAGAGGCGGGCGTCTTTGCGGTATCGCAGGAACTCGGCACACAGCTCCAGTGGTGGTCACTCCGGGGCGGTCAGCCGGTCGTGCGGGTGCGGCGGTCGATCGCATCGGGCGCGAGCGCGCGCTCGGCGTACAACGCCGTGGATCCCCTGCGCTCGCGTAGCGCCGGGTTCGACCCGCCCGCACCGGGAGCGCTCCTTTTCAACCCCCGCGCAGGGCGCGTCGTGCTCTTTGACCCCGATTCCGCGGACCTCTTGCCCCTTGCCTCGAAATCGATCTCGGCCGCCTGGGCGCCCGACGAGGCGGGGTGGGCTGTGATCTTGTCGACCCCCGACGGTCTTGCTCACCAGCGCCTGGTGCGCCGCCGAGGGGTGTGGGAGGCGCTCCCAGCCGCCAAGATCCTTGCGGATCCGTATGTGCCCCGGGCAACTTCCAACCCGGACCGGCCCTTCGTCTTAGTAGGGCCCGACGGGCCGGGCATCTCTCGGAACCTGCGCATCGTCGGCCTGCGTCTGCTCGCCGGCGACGAGTGATCAGCGCCCGGATCGAGCGAGGCGTGTGACATCGAAGAGGCCCTCCTCCGTCACGCCGATCACACGGTCTGCCTGCCCCGGCTGCACCGCGAATGTCCCCGTGAAGCTGCCGAACGCGGGTAGCACGAGCAGCTTCGAACGCTGCCAGAAGCACGGCATGCGCACACTCCTGCGTACCGCCGGGTCGTGCAGGCGCACAGCCGGGTGAATGTGCCCCGCGAGGGTTGCGTAGGGAGCATCTGCAGGGGGCTCGTGCATGAGGGTGAACGCCCCGGTGGTTGCGCCTGGGTCGACTACCTTGATACCCCAGTCGGCCGGCGGGTCGCCCGACGATCGGTCGTGGTTGCCGCGCACGAGGGTGATGCAGAGCTGTGCGTGCTCATCGCGCCACGCCATGAACTCGTCACGAACCGCTTCTGTTCGTCCGGATTTCGCGTGCAGCAGATCGCCCAATACAACGAGCGTTTCGGGGGCAGTGCGCTGTACGGCTGCGGAGAGTCTGGAGAGGTCGTGCCCTGTGGTGCGCTCGGGAACCGGCAGCCCCGCAGCGCGAAAGGTCGCGCTCTTGCCAAGGTGGATGTCGGCGACGAAGAGGGTGCGTGAGCGTGCGCACCAGGCGCTTCTGTCCTGGTGCAGCACCAGCGGAGCGCCGTCGAGTTCGATCTCGAGTGTCTCATTCATCACTCGCCTCGCCCACCGAAGCGAGAGACTCGAGTTGCTCGGCCATGCGCTGCACGCGGTCGGCCCAGGTCTCACTCGTGACATGCTGGGCGCGAAGGCTCTCGGCCCACAGCGGGAACGCGAGGGGTGAGAACCGATCCGTATCAACGAACACCAGCTCCTCCGCCCCTACGCGTTCGAGTGATTCGCGCATCCGTTCCACTTCGAGTTGCTCCTCGAGCACTTCGCGCCTCGCCTGATCGATGAGCAGGTTCGCGGGGTCGAAGTCGGTAAAGACATCGAAAAACAGCTCGCTCGAGGCCTGCAGGTGCCTGTTTGTAGGTCCGCTCCCGGGGAAGCCGGGGCTGATGAGCCCCGCGACGCGCGCGATATCCCGGAAACGCCTGCGAGCAAGCTGGCCCGAGTTCACGCAGAGGAGCAGATCATCGAGCAGGTCGTTTGTCGAGAGCAGGTCTCTCCACGCCGGTTCGTCGAACCCGAAGTGCTTGGGCGAGCGCAGCTCGATCCCGTAGTCGTTGCAGGTCACATCGATCGTGGTGCGCACGCGCTTTGTGATGCGGTGGGCGAGCAGAGCGCCGAGGCCCTCGTGGGCGAGGCGGCCCATGAAGGGGAACAGGAACGTGTGCGCGCCGCTGCGCGAGCGCGCTGACTCGATGAGCACCTGGTCGGTGCCCGGCAAGACCGAGACAGCCCGCTGGAGTTCGAGTGTTTCGCGGGCCCGCTGCATCTCGGGGCCGTCGTACACGCCGTCCCCCGCGCGGGCGATGAGACCACGCACCCGCCGGGCGAGCTGGGTCGAGAGCGGCGTTCGGCTCCCCTGCCAGCGCGGCACGATCCCCGTTCGCTGCCTTGCGCTCTTCACCCAAGCTGTCATCTCACGCACGCGCACGAGTTCGAGCACGCGCCCAGCGAAGACGAAGCGGTGGCCCGGGCTGAGCCGGGTCACGAAGGACTCCTCGATCATCCCGAGGTTCTTGCCGTTCTGGAATCGCACGGCCATCGAGCTGTCCGAGGTGATCGTCCCGATCGAGAGGCGGTGCATCCGGATGATCTTCTGGGAGCTGGCCTGGTAGGGGGCGTCCTCGGTCGCCTGCTCGAGCTTGTGGTACTGCGGGTACGCGCCCAGCGCCGCCCCTCCGCGTGTAACAAAGTCGAGTGCCCAGTTGAACTCGGTACGCGATAGATCGCGGTAGGCGTGCGTCGTGCGCACCTCGCGGTGCATCTCTTCGGGATGAAAACCGCCGCCCACACCGACTGTGACAAGGTGCTGCACCAGAACGTCGAGTGGTTTGCGGAGCGGCCTGCGCGGTTCGACGTCGCGCTCGGATGCCCCCTCGCGTGCGGCTGCGAATTCGACGAGCTCCAGGGTGTGCGCCGGCACGCAGAGCACCGAGCTCTCCCGCCCTGGCGAATGCCCGGATCGGCCCGCGCGTTGGAGCAGCCGGGCGATGCCTTTGGGGCTACCCACCTGCAAGACGCGATCGACCGGCGCGAAGTCCACGCCGAGATCGAGCGAGCTCGTGCAGACTGCGCACCGCACGGCGCCCGATCGGAGCCCGTCTTCTACCCGGGCCCGAACCTCGCGGTCGAGTGAGCCGTGGTGCAGGGCGACGGTGCCGAGCCAATCGGGGCGTGCCCGGGTGATCTGCGCGAACCAGATCTCGGCTTGCGAGCGCGTGTTGGTAAAGAGCAGCGTCGAGCCCGGCGCGTCGATGCGGTCGATCACTTTCTCGAGCAGGTTGGTGCCGATGTGCCCCGCCCACGGGAAACGATCGATCTCATCGGGGAGGATCGTCTCGATGCTGGTGGTCTTGGGCAGCCTCCCGGTCACAAGCCTGCTGCGTTCATGATGGACGCCTCCGCCCACCAGCGCGTCTCGTGCCTCCTGGAGGTTGCCGAGTGTCGCGGAGAGCCCCCAAACGGTCAGGCTGGGGTTGAACCGGCGCAGCCGCGCGATGGCGAGTTCGGTCTGCACGCCGCGCTTTGTTGACAGGAGTTCGTGCCACTCGTCGGCGATCACCGTCCTGACCGTGCGCAGCAACTTGACACAATCGGGGTACGAGAGGATCAACGAAAGCGACTCGGGTGTGGTCACAAGCACAGTGGGGAGGCGCTTGCGCTGCTTGGCCTTGAGCGACTGGGGGGTGTCGCCCGTGCGCACTTCGACGGTCCATGGCAGGCGCATGCCTCGTACGGGCTCGGAGAGCGCGAGGGCGGTGTCGCCCGCGAGAGCGCGGAGGGGCGTGAGCCAGATCGCACGGATGCGCTCCGCCTGATCCCGGGCGATGGCCTCGCCCTCGGTGCGCTTCGGGTCGTTCTCGGCATCGATAAGCGTTCCGCCCCAGACGGCGAGTGTTTTGCCGGTTCCGGTGGGCGCGTGGAGCAAACCCGAACGCCCCTCGGCCTGCGCTTCCCAGACCTCGCGCTGGAAGGCATGCACCGACCAGCCCCGGCTGTCGAACCACTCTTCGAGTGTCACGGCGATCGCTCCGCGGGCAGCAGTGACTCCAGCGCATCGATCGTGTCGGCCTCGCGGATGCTGAGGTCTGTCCGCCAGCGCGACATGCGCGGGAATCGAAGCGCCATGCCTGCTTTGTGCCGATTCGAACGCTGCACACCTTCGAACGCGATCTCGAAGACGAGCGACGGTTCGACGTGGCGGATCGGACCGTGTTTTGCAATGATCGACTTCTTTATGATCGCGTCGGCACGCTCGATCTCCTCGTTCGTGAGGCCCGAGTAGGCCTTGGTGAAGGGCAGGAGCGCGGCGTCCTCGTGCTGGGACGGACACTTGTCCCAGAGGCCGAAGGTGTAATCCGTGAACCTGCCCGCACGTTTGCCCGAGCCGAGCTGCGCGTAGATGAGAACGGCGTCGATGGTGTGGGGGTCGATCTTCCACTTCCACCAGTCGCCGCGGACTCTGCCCGCTCGGTAGGGGGACTCACGTCGTTTGAGCATGATGCCCTCTGTGCCGCGCTCGCGCGAGACGGAGCGTTCCTCGGCGAGTTGGTCCCAGTCCCATGCCCGCACGATCTCGGAGAGCGCGAGGTGCCGTTGCGCTCCGTGCTTCGTGGTCACTTCATCGTGCAAGAGTTCGAGCATGGCCCTTCGCGCTTCGAGCGGGGCCGCCCTCCGGTCGATGCCCTCGGACTCGAGGAGGTCGTAGGCCATAAAGACGGCGGGCACATCGTCGAAGAGCATCACATCGCGCTGCTTGCGCAGGATCCTTCGTTGCAGATCACTAAAGGGCAGCGGTCTGCCGCGCTCGAAGGCGAGTATCTCACCGTCGAGCACCGTTCCTTCGGGGAGGAGCAGGCCGAGCTGGACCAGTTCCGGGAAGGCGTCTGCCAGCGTTTCGTCTCCGCGTGACCAGATGGTGGTCGACCCGGCCCTGCGCACGAGCTGCGCGCGCACGCCGTCCCACTTGTGCTCGGCGAACCACTCGTTCGTGTCTCCGAGCTGCGCAGGGTCTTGCTCGAGGGGGCTCGCGAGGAAGAAGGGGTACGGGCGCACGTCGTCGCCCGCGGTGGCGACGTCCTCGAAGAGCCTCGCGTAGGACTCGGGCGAGGGAGTCCAATTGCCCGAGAGCCGGTGCTCGATTACCGCGGCATCGATCCCCTCGTCCGGAGCGATTTCGGCGAGCGCTCTCGCAACGCTTCGCGCAGCCACGCCGACGCGCAGCCCGCCCGTGATGAGCTTGTGAAAAACCAGCCTGATTTCGGGCGCGAGCGTGCGCCATGCTTCGAAGAGCGTCTCCTGTTTGTCTTCGTCCGAACGGGTGCGCAGGGGCCGGATTGTCTCCTCGATCACGCGATGCAACGGGGGGGGAGTCAGCGGGCTTGTGGGGTCCGGGATGAGCAGCGCGATCGACTCGGACGAGTCGCCGACCTTCTCGTGGGACTCGCCGATGAGCCACTCGGGCAGGCCCGTGAACTCGGCGGCTGCGCTACGCATCAATCTGTGTGAGACGCCCCGGCGTGGACGGCCGCCCGTAAAGAGCGCAACGGCCCATGCCGCGTCGGCGGGGTCGGCGCTCTTGAAGTAGTCCACGAGCGCGTCGTGCTTCTCGCTCGTTCGTGTGGACGAGTCGAGTCGTGCGTAGAGCTCGGCGAAGTCGATCATGCCGAAGCCGCCTCAGGGGTTGGCTTCGACTCATCGCCCTCGTAGCGCGTGTCGAGAGGGAATGCCTCCGTGCCGATCTCGTTGAGGTAGCGCACGAGCGTGCCAACACTCCCGTGGGTGACGCCGACGCGCGAAGCGCCCGTCTCCTCGATCGTGCGCAGCAGGCCGGGCCAGTCGGCGTGGTCCGAGAGCACGAATCCCCGATCGTATGAGCGCCAGCGCTTGGCTGCGCGGGTGCGCATCCAGCCCGATGCGGAAGCGTCGCTCGCGGGGCCCAGCGCGTCGAGCAGCTTTGCTCCTTCGGCGGAGGGCGGGACGATGACTATCCCGTTGCCCCTGAGTTCCTGGGCGGACTCGGCGGAGAGCGTTATCGTTTGCGGCAGCGCGATGCCCGCCTCTGCGTAGCAGGAGTTGATGTGTTGGATCGACTGGTGGACCCCGATCGGCCCAATGTCTGCATCGAGCATCGAGAGCAGCCGCTGCGCCTTGCCGAGTGAATAGCCGTACAGGATCGCTGCTCGGCCTGCCTCTTGGCACGCCCGCCACCAGGCGTTCATCTCGTTTGCGACCGCTTGCGGGCTGGGCCATCGGAAGATCGGCAGGCCGAACGTGGATTCCGTGATGAACACGTCACACGGAACGGGCTCGAAGTCGGCGCAGGTGGGATCGCTTTGCCGCTTGTAATCACCGCTTGCGACCCACACATCCCCCGCGTGCTCCACACGCACCTGCGCTGAGCCCAGGACGTGTCCGGCGGGATGAAGGGTGACGCGCACGCCGCCGAGCCGGATTTCCTCGCTGTAAGCGAGTGGCACGATGTCGATGGAATTCCCGAGCCGATGCCTCAGTATGGGGGCGCAGTCCGAGTGAGCGATGTACCGCTTTGCACCTCGTCGCGCGTGATCGGCGTGGGCGTGTGTGATGACCGCGACATCGACCTCTCCCCAAGGATCGATGTAGAAACCGCCCGCTTCGCAGTAGATGCCCCTGCGGTCCGAGCGGAGCAGTTCCCCTCTGCGCTCGACGCGGCTCACCTGGGGAGGCCGAGCACGCTGCGGATCACACCGTCGAGCACGCTGATATCGTCGCCCTCGAATGAGTACGTCGAGACGCGCTTGTTGTCTAGGAAGATGACAGGGCGCGACGCGCGGAGGTTCTGCTCGTTGAGGAAGTTGGCATCGCGCAAGATCGCGTTGCCCGGTTCCTCGCTCGCCATCTCTGCTCGGAGCATCTCCGGATCGAGCCCGGCGGCCTGCGCCGCTTCGTCGAGCCTCGAGCCGGTGAATCTGGATCGGTTGGACTGGATCCAGCGCAGCATGCGCTCGAACGCCTCGTTCCCTCCCAGGCGGGCGGCAGACTCGAGAGCGTTGTGCATGTCGCAGGTCTTGAGATACCGCTCGGTATTCGCGAAGAAGTTGCAAGACTCGTTCAGGGGGAAGTGGCGGAAGGTAATGCGGAGATCGTCCGGGTAGCGCTCGGTGAGGGTGAAGAGGCTGTCGATCACGGGGACCGAGTTGGGCTCTTCGAGGCAGAGGAAGACCTGGAGATGTGCTTTCGCACCGGCGGGCCCGAGATGGCTCACCACGGTGTCTTCGCCCATGCTGCGGAGGCGTTGCCGTCCGTTGATGTAGTCGTTTACGAACTTGTCGATCGCGCCGATGGGGCGATCGTTCTCGGCGGTCGCGGGCTCGATGCCTTGGCGGTCGGCCTCCTCGATCACCCGCCGGAGCGAGCCGACCGAGCGGTACGTCAGTTCGACGCCGTTCACGAACACAAAGGGCGTCTGCCGGAGCCCGTACCCGAAGGCCGCGTCCGCATCTCTCGTGATGTAGGTAGAGAGCTGTTCGGAGCGGAGGAGGCCCTGCACCGCGGCGAGGTCGTACCCGCGAGCGCGGAACTCGCCGGGGATGTCGATCGGCTGGTCCGATCCCGAACGGATGTGATCGAAGAGGAACTTGTGGATCTCCCAGAACGCTGCGGGGCCGTACAGGAGACCGACGCCCTCAGCGAGCTTCGCGGCGGTGCAAGACGCCGCGTGGCGGGTGCGGATCACGTGCGGGTTGCACGACTGGTCGAGCGGGAAGTGCCGGTGCGAGAACGAGACATCGTCGCGCTCGGCGAGGATCTCGAAGACTTCCTTCTCGAACGTCGCGCAGTACTCGCACTGGTAGCTTGAGAAAGCAACGATGCGGAACTTCGCGTCGCGTGGGCCGAGGCGGTAGCGGCCGGTGAAACCGAGCTCATCGGTCTTGTAGGCCTGCACCGCGAGGCCGGGCATGGGCTCGCCCACCTCAGGATCTGGCCCCGGCAGCCAGCCAGCGGGGAGCGGGCGGTCTGCGGCGCTCTGCGTTTGCCCGGCGGTTCCCTCGGTCGTGCCCGAGGCGCTGGGGGCGGTCGGGGTCTGGTTCTCGCCGCTGACCAGTCCGGCGATGGTGTCGTCCTCTTCCTGCTTTTGATCGGCTTGCTGTTTGGCTTCGGCCCAGGCATTCGTGCCGGCGAGCGCTCCCGTTGTGATCAGGAAGACAGCACCCGCGAGTACGACCGAGAAGAGAGGCGTCGGTGCAGCTGCCTTGCTTCGAGCAAGTAGCGCCCCCACGAAGACGAGGTTGGCGACATGCGCGGTCGCGCACCACGGGCAGAAGTACTGGTCGAGGTTGGCGATGATGACTACGCCGTAGAAGAGGGAAGCGAGCCCACCCAGCGCGGCCATGGCCTTGACTCCGATGTTCACGCCGCGGGTGTGGACGAGCCACGCCGCCGCCATTGCCGCGAAGTAGGCAAAGCCCAGGTAGGAGACGGGCCAGCCGATCACCGGTAGTTTGCCGAAGACGGAATCGGCGGCCTGACCGCACCCGCTGTCTACGCCGCACCCGGGCACTTTGCCGAGGCCGAGTTCGGACCAGACAAGCATGGCGCCCGCAACGAGGGCGACCAAGATCGCAAGCCCGCCCGCTGCGGTCCGAATGGGCTGCCCGCCTGACGCGGTTGCAGACCCAGAACTGGTCGATCGAGTCGGGGGCGATTGTGGCTTCTTGGCGGCTGCGTGTCGCTTCTTGGGCATCCGGGCTTCTCGTTTGGGGGTGATGCGGACGGATATTGTAAGGACTCGGGGCCTCTGGGATGCTGGGGGTAGGGGATGTCGGCTGCCAGGCGGGGGGGAGTCCGAGAATCGTGTATTTTCGGGCAATTCTGGGGCCTGATTCCCGTTGAATCACAACCACACCAGCGAGTTGTGCGAATGTAACCGACATAGTGACTAGAACTCGAGCGAGCACCGCGGGCCGGAGGGGTCCGTTCGTGCTCCTTCGTCTATCAGCGGAAGAGTGGGAGAGCGGATGCAGACCCGTAACTGTCTTGTAATCGGAATGAGCGCGGCCGTCTTGGGAATCGCTGCGACCGACGTCGTTGCCGAAGAGGCCGGTGTGTTCATCCCGACCCCGCACTACGTCCAGCAGACGGGTGTAGAGATCTCGACCAACTACGTCACGCAGGAGCGCGAACTCGTCCCCACCGAATGGGTCTGGCGCCCCATGTGCGGCAGCGACATGTCTCAGGTGACCGCAGCGGATCTCCGCAGGCACGCCCAGCTGCGGATGCAGACGCTCGACAGCACCGAGGGCAAGGTGGTCATCGATACGACCAGCCGCGGTGCGCCGACCAACTTCAACCTGATCGTCATCGCCGATGGGAGCGTGCCGCAGGCGGCTCTGGACGCGATCGCCATCGCCGAGCAGTACATCGAGTCGCAGTTCGGCGACAACATCACCGTTCGGGTGAACGTTGACTTTGCGAACCTCGGCAGCGGTGTGATCGGGCAGGCGGGCAGCGGGCGGAGCCAGGTTTCCTATGCCACAGCCCGTTCCGGTCTCGTGAATGGCATGGACGGTGACGACACCATTCAGAGCGCCCTTCCGACAGGGTCGACCATCGGTGTGCGTTACAACTCGCTCTCCACCACGGTGACCAACGAAACCCGGGTCTTTTTCAACCGCGCCAACTTCCGGGCAACCATCGGCACGCTGAGCAGCAGCGCCGACGCGGACCTGACGTTTAACTCCTCGTTCAACTTCGACTACGACCCTTCCAACGGTGTGAGCGGCACCGACTTCCAGTCGGTCTTTATCCACGAGGTCGGGCACGCGCTCGGCTTCACCTCCGGTGCTGACTTCCGGTTCAACGACATCGAGGCGCTCGACCTCTACCGATTCCCGCGCAACGACTCGGTGGAGAACGTGAACAACGACTACGACCCGGACACGATCGCCGAGTTCACCGCGAGGCCTCGCTTCGCCGACCTCGATACGTCCAGTTCGCAGGACAACCAGGAAGCCCCGGCCAACAGCGACCTGATCAGCGTTGAGTACCCGATGTCCGACGGCAGGCCCAACCAGGCCTCGCACTTCGACGAAGGCTTCAACGGGATCATGGACCCGACACTCGGCGGCGGGCAGACCTTCTTCCCGAACTTCTACCGCGACTCCGACCTGACGATGTTCGACGCCCTCGGCTACGACGTCCCGCCGGCGCCGCCGGCCGAATTCGCTCCCGTATCCCCGGCCGACGGAACGACCGATTTCTCCCTCAAGGGTGTGATCGAGTGGGAGGAGGCGGTCGGTGCCGTTTCATACACCCTGCTGATCGACGATAACGCGGACTTCAGCTCGCCCGAGGTCTCCCAGTTCACCGCGTTGACGTCGTTCACGCTGACCCCCGAGCTCCTCGACCCTGCGACGTTCTACTACTGGACGGTCACAGCTCAGAACCAGCTCGGAACCACCGAGATGTCGCCCTCGCCTTTCACGTTCACCACGGGCGTCATCCCGCCGGAGTCCTTCGGCTTGCTCACCCCTGTCAACTTCGCAACGGATGTCCCGGTGACACCGACGCTCGACTGGGAAGACAGTACCAACGCCGCCGAGTACAACGTGCAGGTCGCGACCAACACTCTGTTCCTCAACAACACCGTAGATGTCACGATCCCGGCCTCCAGCTCGGAGTACACCGTGCCTGCTGGCGAGCTGAGCACTCAGACGCAGTACTTCTGGCGTGTGACCGCGATCAACGCCGCGGACCAGGTGGTGTCTACCCCGACGCTCCAGCGCTTCACCACGACCGCACAGGTGAACGTCTGCACCGCAGACCTCGATGGTGTCAACGGCGTTGATCTGGATGACTTCTCGATCTTCATCGCCCAGTTCGGCAACGGCCCCGCTGACTGCATGATGGGCTGCACCGCCGACCTCGATGGTGTGAACGGCGTCGATCTGGACGACTTCTCGATCTTCATCGCCCAGTTCGGTAACACCGAGGCCGACTGTCTCCAGTAAGCAAAGCGCAATCTCAATCGTGTTCTAGGCCCGGGGTGACCCGGGCTTTTTCTTTGCCCGGGCTGCATGGCAGAGTCTCCCCCTCTATCAGTTTCGTACAATGGCGGGGTGGATACACCACTGCCGACAATCGAGCCGGTCGTCATCTCCGCCCCGTTCGGGAACTACGTTTGCTTCGAGGGCTCGACGCCGACTTGGGGCACGTTCACGCTTCTTAAGCGCCCGGGCCGGTTGTGGCGGATCGCCAAGACGCTGCGCTACTACCCGCGGTTAGGCGCGTGGGTGAACAAGATCGGCCTGCGGAATCCGGGGATTGAGTGGGCGATCGCTCAGGTCCAGGGCGGGAAGCGTGACTCCGCGGGAGCACTGGTGAGCATCCACGGCTTCAACGACGAAGAGTGGTTCGCGTTGCTTGAGCGGGCAGACAGGCTCGGAGCGGCGGGCATCGAGCTCAACATGAGCTGCCCGAACGTGGGCGAGGTGAACTGGCCGCGCGATCTCTTTGCCGTCGCAGCGCGGCTGCAAACGCCCGTCGTGGTCAAGGTTCCCCCGGTGCGGTACGAGCGCCTGGTCGGCGAAGCGATCGAAGCGGGGCTCGGTGCATTTCACTGCTCGAACACCCTGCCGGTTCGTGGTGGAGGGATGAGCGGCAAGCCACTCATGCCCGTCTCTCTCGCGTGCGTGCGAGACGTGCGTCAGAGGTTGGATGCCGCTGGGATGGAGGGTCTCGTCATCGGGGGCGGCGGCATCTCGACCGAGGCGGACGTACGTGCGTACGCCGACGCGGGTGCTCAGCGCTTCGCGCTCGGCACCGCGGTCCTGCATCCCCGGTACCTGCGCGGGCCACGCGACCTCCGGCCTGTGCTCGATCGGGCAGCAGAGCTTGCGCGATGAGACCCCTCCCCCCTCGTTTTCTGACCGCTAAGCAAGGCGTGGTCGCGCGTATCGCCCGCGAGCTCGTCGCGCTGTGCGCGTCCTCTGGGCCCATCGATCTCGGGCAGACGCTCGTGGTGCTGCCTGTCTCCCGTGCTCGGAGGTTGCTCGAGGGTGAGTTGGTCGACCGCGCCGCCGATACCCGGCGTCTGCTCGTTCCGCCCGCCTGCACGACCCCGGGTGGCGTTGCTCGATCCCTGCTGGGGTCGCGCGCCGACCGCATAGCGGGCGGCTCGGCGTACGCGCTCGCCTGGCGTAGTGCGCTCACTCAGAACCCAGAGTTGCTCCAGCACTTTGTTGTGGGCGGCAGTACCGAAGCGCGCGCCGTCCGCCGCGTCGCTGCCGGGCTCGATCGCACTCGTCGGTCGCTCGCGTCTGCCGGGGTCACGTTTGCGCAGGCGCGAGACGAGTGCGGCCCCGGTGGGGTTCGCGATCGTCTGCACGCCGCTGCGCAGCTGCACGGGCATGTGATTGCGTGCCTCGCCGAGATGGGCCTCCGTGACGAGATGCAAGCTGTGTGCGATACCCAGCCCGATGTGCTCGCTGCGGGGATCAGCAGGGTGGTTGTAGCTTCGCTGTTCGACATGCCACCAGTCGCACGCGAGTTGCTCGAGCGATCTTCCGCCGAGGTGCTGCCGTTGGTCAACGACGCACCAGAGCGTGCCAACTTGTACGACGCTTTCGGCATCCCCGCGATTGATGGCTGGGACCGGATCCACCTCCAACTCCGGTGCGATCAGCTGCGATTCGCGGGGGCGACGAGCGATGCGGCGATGGCGGCTTGGGAGTGCGTTGCTGAGATGCAGCCTCCCCCCGGGCCCCGCGGGGTCACGATCGGTGTCATCGACGAAGCCACCGCTTCCGAGCTCACCCGTGTCGCGGACGAGCACGCGGTGCGCACGCGCGTCGCCTCGGGTGCTTCGGTAGCACAGACCGCAGTTGCTTCGCTTATCTCCTCGATCGCGGACTTTCTCGATGACCCCACGCTGAGCACTTTCGGTGCTCTGCTCCGAGCGCCCGACTTCGAGCGCTATCTGCACGCGCAGATGCGGTCTTCGAAGGGTTGGTGGTTGCCGATGCTCGACGCCTACGCCGAGCGTGCGCAGGCGGATGTTTCCCTGCCGCACAATCCGGATTGGTTCGGAGCCAGCGAGAAGCAGGCAGATGCTCTCGGCCGGGTGTGGTCGCGCGTGCGGGAACTCCTCGCGCCGCTCGCCGAACGGGGACACGCCCCTGCTGCTGAGCACGCGCAGGTGGTCGCGGATGTGCTCCAGCGGATCTACAGCGAGCGCACGTTCGGTGAATTCGACGAAGGTCAACGTCGAAGCGCTCATGCGCTTCGGTGCACAGCCGCCGAACTGCGTGCGATAGCTGCCTTAGACCAGGGAGCGGCCACGCGGTGCACCGCGGGTGAAGTAGTACGACTCGTGCTGGACTCGATCTCCGGCCAGCGCGTCCCCCCCGAAATCGAAGGGGCAGCGGTCGAGGTCCTCGGGTGGCTGGAACTCGCCACCGACCCCGCCGATGTCTGCATCGTGTGCGATGCGGCGGAGGGCTCGCTTCCCACGCGCCTGCCCGTCGACCCGCTCCTGCCCGCCCCGGTGCGTGCGCGGTTGGGATTGCCAACGGACGCCGCCCTTGCAGCCCGAGACGCCGCCATCCTCGATCTGCTCGCACGCACGAAGCAGACCCTGCGCGTGGTCGTGCCTTCCGAGCAAGAGACGGGCGAGCCCCAGCTCCCCAGCAGGCTGATCTTCCGATGCGCTGACGACGACGTGCTCCGACGCCTCGATCGGGCACTCCAAGACGAGGCCGAGCCCGCGCGCGGAGTGCGGTTGGAGCCAGTCTCAAAGCGCCCAGCCGAAGTGCTCGCCTTCGAACCAAGGCGGATCGTTGAGGCTCCAGTTCCCGATCGCTTCAGTGTCACCGCGTTCCGCGATTATCTGGCGTCGCCGTTTACGTTCTATGTGAAGCGTGTCCTGCGCCTGCGTGAGGTCGAACAGCCGAGAGGAGAGCTCAGCGCAGGCGGATTCGGTGATCTCGTCCATGAAGCGCTCAGAGTCTTCGAACACGAACCCGAGCTCTGCACAGCGACCGACCCCCAGGCAATCGCCGATCGGCTCTCCGTGGCAGCGCAGGACGTGGTCCGCGATCGGTACGGCTCTTCACCATCTGCAACACTCATCCTGCAACTGACTCAGGCCCGCGAGCGACTCCGTGCCTTCGCGGTGCAGCAGGCGGCCTGGGCTGAGAAGGGGTGGCGCATCCGCTATACGGAGTGGTCCCCGGGTGAAGACGGCGTTGAGTTCGATGTAGACGGGCAGCCGGTCCGGCTCGTCGGGCGGGTCGACCGGATCGATATCAACGAGCGCACCGGCGGCTACGCGATCATCGACTACAAGACCGCCAAAGACCCCAAGCCGCCCGAGAGCACGCACGTTGGTCGAGACGGGTGGAAGGACCTGCAACTTCCTTTGTACCGCACGCTTGCGCGCTCGCTCGGTGTCGGCGATGCACCGGCCCTGGCGTACGCACAGCTCCCCGCTGATACGGGCAAAACCAAGTTCGCCGTCGCGAAGTGGGGCCCCGAGGAACTCGACGAGGCGGAAGAAACGGCTCGCGGCATCATCCGCTGCGTGCGCAACGGGTGGTTCGATGACGAGGGCGCAAGGCCCGAACGCGAGGGGCTGATCGGCATCCTCGGCGGGTACGGCGTGCTGGCCGACGAATTGCCGGAGGGGCACGAGTAATGCGCGCCGACCGCACCGTGATCCTCGCCTCCGCGGGATCGGGGAAGACCTACCGCCTGAGCGCCGCCTACCTGAGGCTGATCAGCGCGGGGGTGGACCCGCGATCGGTATTGGCAACGACGTTCACGCGCAAGGCAGCGGGTGAGATCGCCCGCCGTGCGCTCAGGCGCGCACACCAGGCGGCCACGGATTCCGCTCACGCGGAGCGGTTGACCCAGGAGACGAAGCCGCACGGCCGTTCGCCCGACTGGGCAAGCGTGGCGCTTCGTCTCGCGCGCCACGTGGATCAGATCCGTGTGCAGACGCTCGATTCGTTCTTTGTCTCGATCGCTCAGGGCGGCAGCTACGAGCTGGGCCTCACGCCGGGCTGGTCGATCGCGCACCCTGTGGAAGACGAGTCGATGCGGAACGATGCCATCGCCAGCGCGGTGGACGAGGCCGACCAGAGCGCGCTCATCGAGCTGCTGCGCATGCTTGCTGCGGGAGACCACAACTGGAGTGTGCTCGGCACGCTCCGCTCGGTGCTCGACGATGCCTCCGAAGCGTACTTCGCAGCAGACGGAGATCTCGCCCCGTGGAACGCAGTCAGCGTTCCCGCGGGCGAGCTTTCGGGCGATGAACTGCGTGCGGCTCTTGCTGATCTGGAGCAGATGCCCCTCCCGCAGACGAAGAAGACGAAGAAGCCGAACGCGGTCTGGGCAAAGGCGCGCAGTAAGGTGCTGGAGACGGCATCTCGACAGGATTGGATCGGTCTGCTCAAAGGCGGTCTGATCCAGGCCGTCACTGAAGAAGTGCCGAAGTTCAGCGGCATCGAACTCGATCGCGAGCACATCCAGGCACTCACTCCCATCGAGCAACACGCTTCGGCGATGATTGTTGCCGAGCTCAAGAGGCGCACGCTCGCGACCTACGCGCTGGTGCGCACAGCAGTGGAGTCGTTGCTAGAGCAGCGGTCATCGGCCGGCCGGTACACTTTTTCTGACATCCCGCGTGCGCTCGCGCGAATCCCCGAGCGCGAACGCGAGCTCATCTATGAGGGGCTTGACCTGAAGCTCGAGCACCTGCTCCTCGACGAGTTCCAGGACACGAGTTCGGAGCAGTACCGGCTCTTCTCACCCATCATCGACGAGATCGTGATGGACGCCGAGCGGTCGCGTGCGTTTGTGTGTGTGGGCGATCTCAAGCAGGCGCTGTACCTCTGGCGTGAGGCTGCGCCGGAGATCCTGGGTGGGCTGCGGAGCCGGTACGAGGGGGAGCTCGATGCCGAGCATCTCGCGCTCAGCTATAGGACATCCAAACCGGTGCTCGACACGGTCAACGAAGTCTTTTCCTCGGTCGGATCCTCGTCGGCCTGCGCGGGCCCCGGCCGCGCGGGTGCCCAGAGGTTCGAAGACGGTTGGGAAGATCAAGCGAGCGCGAGGGATATCGCCGGCTACGCCACGCTTGAGATGCACGACGAGGAGCAGGTCTACAAGCAGGCGGCGACGCGTGTGCGTTCGATCATCGAGCGTGCGCCCGGGGCGACGGTTGCGGTGCTGGTCCGTCGCAGGAAAGAGATCACGCACGCGCTGGAAGCGCTCAGGCTCGCGGACATCGATGCGAGCGAGGAGGGGGGCAACCCGCTCACGGACAGCCCGGCGGTTGCCGCGGCCGTCTCCGCGCTCATCTGCGCCGAGCACCCGGGCGACAGTATGGCGGGGTATCACGTCGGGGTCTCGGGGCTCGCGGAGCCGCTTGGTATCACCGATCCGCTTTGCTCCGACCAGCGTTCGCGGTGGACGCAAGACGTGCGCCGTGCGCTCGCGGAGTCTGGCGCGAGCGCTGTCTTCTCGTCATGGCACGAGCGGTGTCTCCCGGGGATGGGCCCGCGTGATCGCGCGCGCTTCGGGCAGCTCGTGGCGCTCGTCTCTCGGATCGAGCGCGAGGGGCAGCGCCTCTCCCCAGTGGATCTGGCAGAGCGCATCCGCGCGGAGAAGGTCGAAGCGGTCCGCCCCGCAAAGGTGCGGGTGATGACGGTCCACGCATCAAAGGGGCTCGAGTTCGACGCAGTCGTGCTGCCCGATCTCGGCAGAGATTTCTCGATCAGCAGGCAGCCGATCTTGATGCGGCGTGACGACCCGCTTCGCCCTCCAGCGGTGATCACCCGGTACCCGAAGGAGGAGATCCAGGCCGCCAGCCCAGAGCTGAAGGCCGTTCATGAATCCGCTTTTGCGAGGGAGATTTACGGCGAGCTGTGCGGCCTGTACGTCGCGATGACCCGCGCCAAGCACGCGCTGCACATGATCATCGAGCAACCCAAGAAGCTCGGTGTTTTCTCGGCGAACTGTGCCGGCTTGCTCCGAGAGACGCTCTCGCCCAGTGCCGAAGAAGCGGGTGAGATGTATGCGCACGGGGACCCGAATTGGGCCGAGAGTTTCGTGGGTGATGCGGACGAAGAGCGGCCTCGGGAACGGCGCGTGGTCCCGCTGAGGCTGGGGCCCGAGGAAGACGCGCGCACCGGGGCTCTCCGCCGGGCCTCTCCTTCCTCGGTGAGCGCCCGGTCGACAAGCATCGAAGCCTCCGCACTGCTCCGACTCGATCGGGCTGCAGCGGACGCTGGAACGCTCGTTCACGACACGTTCGAGTGTCTCGCGTGGTCGGACGCTGCGCCGTTCGATGCAGCGGGTGCGCGGACACTTCTCCACGAACGCCATTCGCCGGGCTCTGATCGGATCGAAGAGGCGATCGGTCGTGTCGAGCGTGCGATCGCGGATCCGGACGTCGCGCACGCGTTGAGCGAAGTTCGGTACGCAGGGCCGGGCTTCCCGCCTGCTGAGCGGATCGAGCTCTGGCGCGAGCGCGCGTTTCTCGCTCGGGTTGTTCCCGAGGAGGGGGGCAGTCCGGCGCTCGTATCGGGGCGGTTTGATCGCGTAGTCGTCGGGTATGCCGGCGAGGCTATCCAGTGGGCCGACGTGATCGACTACAAAACCGAGGCGGAGCCCGGGTCGGAGATCGCGGCCAAGGCCGAGCAGTATCGACCGCAGCTCGAGCTCTACCGCCGGGCGCTGTGCGCTATGACAGGGGTACATCCCGGAGCGGTGCGCACGTCGCTGATATTCGTGGACCGGCCGGCGGTCTATGAACTCACGTCTGAGGGGTGATACGTCACCCGATCGACGATCTCGTTGCGCTCGTTCAGGATGGCGACTTTGGGGTGCAGCGTCCGGTAGCCCTCGTCGTCGACCTGGCAGTAGTGCATGATGATGACGCGGTCGGTGACCTCGACGAGGTGGGCCGCGGCTCCGTTAAGCTCGATGACCTTCGAGCCGCGAGCGCCGGCGAAGATGTACGTCTCGAGGCGCGCACCGTTCCGGCAGTTCGAGATCAGCACCCTGTCGTTGACCCGCATGCCGACCGCGTCGAGCAGGTCTTCGTCGATCGTGATCGAGCCGACGTAGTCGGGGCGCGCTGTGGTGACGGCGGCCATGTGTAGTTTGCTGTGCAGGACTTCGCGGAGCATCACGGTGTTGGGGTGTCCTTGCTAACGGTCTCAGATCGGCGGGCACGCGACTGCGCCACTGGCAGGGTAGGCCCGTTTCAGACGGGTTCCGAGGCCGGCGCGGGCATCGCTTCGACTTGTGCGCCGGGCATCGGTCGGCGCGGCGCCCGGCGCTCCTTGATCCAGGCCGAGATCTTCCCGCGGGTCGAAGGCCAACTCGGGGAAAAGCGCTCGTCGAGAAACGCGTGGAAGAGCCCGAGCAGCCGCTCGTCGATGCGGCGGGTCTGATCGATGCGCCACTCGATCAGTTCCCGCGGGTCCTCGATCTCTTCGGGCGGGTCGGGCAGCGCTACGCCTGTCACGGACCAGCGGTCGGCCGCGAGTGTGCACTTCCAGAAACTCCCCGTCTCGTCGGCGATCAGCAGCCCCGCCTTGCGCGGCCACTTGCCCATCGCGAGCGCGTTCGCCGCCTCGGGCGAGCGGATCGGGCTCGGCCCTTCCGGGTCGGCGCGGAGCGACTGCTTCCCCGTCACGCCCCAGGCGCACTGCATCTCGAGGCTTCGGTCGAAGGCGATCGAGAGTGAGGAAGCGCCGCCCGCTGGCAGTCGTACGTCGATGTCGGCTTCGCCCGTGTCCCACTTGTGCCACAGCCAGATGAGCATCTCGTTGCCCAGGAAATCGTGCGGCTCGGGGCCGCCGAAGGCCCACGGTGCGCGCGGGTTCGTCTCCCCTTCACCCTCTGCGTGCGGCGGGGGGGAGGTGAACGCGGAGCACGCCGCGTCCTCGAAATCACGCGAGCGTCCCGACTGCGAGAGGTAGGCGTAGGCCAGCGGGCCCGCGCTCATCGGCGTCAGGGTCAGCTGTGAGTCGAACGTCTCCCGCCAGAGTGCGCACACCTGCTCTGTCGCGGCGTTGGCCGAGGTCGCAAGGAGTACCGTCTGCCGCTCGGCGTCCCAGAGCGCGGGCACCATCGCGGAGCGCCGGTGTTTGCCCGAGGCGAGTTCGTGATGCATCGCCTGATCGACGAGGTCGCGGAGATCGCGTCGCTCGGCGCGAGACAGGTTGCCGTCGTCCGATTCGGCGCGGAGCGCGGTCTCGTGCTGTGACTTGATTGCGCGCTTGATCTCGGAGGGCACGCGGTTGGTATCGATGCGGAGGGCTGCGTGCATGACCGAGCCGCCCGCGAAACAGTTGTGCTCGATGCTGAAGCGCTCGTCGAAGACGTGCCCGCCCGCGCACCAGCCGCGCTCGATCTCGTCGCCCGCCCCGATCTCACCCGGGACGAGGATCTGCTCCGCGAACGCGTCGAGTTGGGCCTGGCCGACGAGCGTCGGCCCCGCGCCGCCGGTCGTTGAGGCAACGCCGAGGCGGGCGAATGAGATTTGTCCGTTCAGGAAGGGCATGCGCGGTCTCCGGTTCTGGGCGACGGGGCATTGTGCCACATCCGCCCCCCGCGCTGCGGGGGCTGTCGGTACCTGTGGATAGCCTGTCGGCTAGAACGGTCAGCCCCCCCAAACGGCACCGGGGCCCATCTCGATCTTGGCGGGGTCGTACCACTCATCGACGACCGCGCGCCATTCATCGAGGGTGGAGACGCGGACGAAGCGGGCCTTCACCTCGGCGGGGCTCGGGTGGTGCTGGGCGAATTTGATCCCGAACTTGCGCATGAGCAGCCCGGCGGCCCGTTCGCCGTTGACCGCGACCGAAAGCTCGAAATGCTGGCGGAGCACATCGCGCTGCTCGTCGAGGGTGGGGGGCTGAGGCGATCTGCCCGCCATCAGATCGCGGGCCTGTCGGAAGAGCCACGGATTACCGATGCACCCCCGGGCGACGGCCGCCGCCTGCACACCGGTGTACGCCAGCATTCGAAAGACCTCGTAGGCGTCCCACACGTCGCCCGAGCCGAAGACAATCCGCCCCGGGCGATTGCGCACGAGATCCCGCAGGAAGGTCCAGCGGGAGGGGCCCACGTACTTCTGCTCGACGGTCCGCCCGTGCACCGTCGCCCAGCAGTAGCCCAGGTCATAGAGGCCGTCGTAGATCTTGTAGAAGTTCCGCTCGGCCTCGGGTGAGTCGTCGGAGCCCCTTCGCAGCTTGACCGAGCAGGGGATCGACTCGGGCACCGCGTCTCGCACGGCTTTGAGAATCGCCAGCGCCCCTTCGGGATCCCGAAGCCAGTGCCCGCCGCGGGCCTTGCTCTTGATCTTCTTTACGGGGCACGCGAGGTTCACATCGATCGTCTCGAACGAGACGGCTGCTTCTTGGACCGGTGCTGAATCCGGCGGGGCGGCGTCGAGGCCCCGAGCGCCGAGGGTGCGGTACACCTTGTCGGTGCGCGTTGCTTGCTCGACCATCTTGACCGCAGCGGCGGCCATCTCGCCCGGGTCCGAGCCCATGATCTGCCCCGCAAGCGGGTGGTCTTCCTCACCGTGCGGGACGTTGTCGTGCAGCTCGCCCAGATCGGCTTTGGCGAACCCTCTTCCGCCCGCCAGGATGGTGCGATCGAGAAGAGCTTCGGTCACGCAGTACGGGCAGCCGTGCCGCCGGGCGACGATCCGCATGGCGGCGTCGGAATACCCCGCGAGGCCGGCCTGGAAGAGTGGCGCATCGAAACCGGGCACGATCGCCGCGAGTCGCGGGTCGGTGGTGTACCGCGCAGCGAATGACGCGACATCCAGATCCTCGGCGCCGGGGGCGATCGCGGGGGCAGGGCCCGTCGCGTTCTTGCTATGCTGTTCGCACGACATGAAGCCTCATCATTCCCCCAAGCGCGCTCACTTTCTCGCACGATCTGCCGCAACGCTGCCACTCGCGTCCGCGCTGCTGCTCAGCCCGGGGTGCGCACTGCTCGAGGACGCGCCTCAGCGGCTGGAGTACGCCCGGCCCTATCCGGGCGGCGAGGCCGTCGAGACGCTCGATATTCAGGTCGAGCGCGACGGGCCGATGGTCAGCTTCACCAACACCTCGGCGCGTTCGTTTGAGGCATCGACCATGTGGATCAACGGGAGCTATTCCCGCCCGGTCGATCCGATCGGGATCGGTGAATCCGTGACCCTCGACCTGCGCACGTTCGTGGACGAGTTCGGCAACGCGTTCCGCGCGGGCGGATTCTTTGCGACGCGTACGCCGCACGATCTGGTGCTCGCGGAGATCGAAGAGCAGGACGGATCGCGTTTCGGGCTCGTCGTGATCCGAGGGATCGCCGAGTAACTGAGAACGGCCGAGCAGGCCGGGTCTTTTTCCTGCCCGGATGCGCCGGATCCAACACAACACACTTCAGCTGCGATTCCGGCTTTCCGGCTCGGATCGGCAGGGTTATCGCACGCCCACGTGGGGGCGACGGCTGCGAATCCCTAATCTGCCAAGGTCCGCAAAAAAGAAAAGGCCCACTGTACCGGGGGAAGCACAGTGGGCGGAGGGAAGAAACACGTCACGAAGAGCATAGTCGGATTTCTCCGCTTTGTGAAGCGGATTCCAGCGACATGTCGCCTTTCTTTACGGGCCCTCCAACTAGACTGTGTGAACCAGAGGGCGCATGACCCGTCTGGAAGAGTGGTTCGCCTCAGGAGACGCGCGTGGAGAGCACACCCCGAACAAACCCTGTTTCCACGGGAAACACACTCTTCGCAGCGGTCCTCGGGGTCGGGCTCATGCTCGCGGGCGGGGCGATCGCCTCCGGAGCGGGGGCGGTCATCACAGCTGAGCCCCAGGCCCCTGAAGTGCCCGAAGACGTCCGGGAGTTCCTGGAAGAGCCGGAGCCGGGCGACACCGTCCGCTTGCGGCTCGCCACAGGCAGCTCGCTGACGGGGATCCTGATTAGCCGTTCGGATACAGCGATCGTGGTCCGTGTCGAGCGTCTTGAGATGCGTTTCAAGCCCTCAGAGGTGACCGACGTCATCCGTCAGCCCTCTCCCGCGGAGCTCTTCGACCGCCGGCGCTCTGCGATCTCGCCCCGGGACATCTCGGCGATGCTCGAGCTTGCGCGATGGGCGCGCGACCAGGAGCTCTACGAGCGTGCGTTGGAGACGGTCGCTGAGGTCCTCGATCGCAGCCCGCAACTCGAGCCGGCGATCCTCCTCGAGCGTGAGATCGCGCTCCAGCAGCGCCTCGCACAGGAGAGCGGGGGCGGCTCGCAGGAGCTCGACGACAGGCGTGCACGGCGGGAACAACTCCGTATCCGCGCGTTCCCCATGCTGACCGAGGAGCAGATCAGCCTCATCAAGGTCTACGAGATGGATCTCACCGACCCGCCAAGGATCTCGGTGCCGAAAGAGGCGGTCAACAGGCTCTTTGAAGAGCACGCCGACCACCCGCTCGTCCCGGATTCGCCCGAGGGCAGGCGTGCCTTCTCCCGCCAGCCTGATGTCGACATCCTGGACGTGATCTTCCGCGCCCAGGCGCGCGAGCTCTACCCGCTTGTCCGGGTCACGGGCCAGCTCAAAGCGATGGAAGACTTCCGCGATCGGATCAACGCGGGGTGGCTCGCCCGCTCGTGCGCGACGACGGAGTGTCACGGCGGTCTCAACGGCGGACAGTTCCTGCTCACCAACCGGTTCCGGCGGACCGAGCGGGCGGTCTACACCAATTTCTACATCCTCAATCAGTTCGAGACCTCCGATGGGCTCCCGATGATCGATGCCGAGGAGCCACGGTTATCGGTGCTCCTCCAGATGGGCCTCCCTCAGGAGGATGCGCTCTGGCCGCACCCGGAGGTCATCGGGTGGAGGCCGGTCTTCCGATCGGAAGAGGACGAGCGTTTCCAGCGTGCTGCGGCCTGGATCGACGGTCTGTACACCCCAAGGCCCGAGTATGAGCTGGATTACCTGCTGCCGGGAGATCGTCCTCGTGCAGAGCTCCGGGGCGAGGCGGCGGACGCTCCTCGCGGGGCAGAAGAATCATCCTCTGGGGCAGGCGAGCAAACCGATCGGTGATCGCCCGCGTACCTGCGTCACGCACGGCGGGCCGCATCGGATAGACTCTCGCCCTTCACTACGCTTTACACCCACCGCGTCCCCGGAAGACTGATCTATGCGTCAAGCCACTCTCCGTGATCGTTTGCTCACCATCTCTGGCCGCGCCGCTGCTTTGGGGCTCGCTGGGTTCCTCGGCCTCGCGGCTTCGGGTTGCGGCGGTGAGGCGGACCCCGTCGGCAGCGCGATCACGGATGCGGGGCGGCAGCTCGCAACGGTGTCGCCCGCCCTCGATGTGGACGAGCGGACACGCATCTACGCCCAAGTGGCTTCGACCCTTCAGGCGGTGTCTGCCGACGCAGAGGGGGTGCAGGCTTCGTCCGTCTCGCTCCTGAACGCGCAGGTGACCGCCGGTCGCGGGCAGATCGAGCTCGAGCGGGGCCACGATCTCGCCTCCGAGTCGCTCGCGGAAGTCGCAAGCCTCGGCAGCGCCCTCGAGCGTTACGCACGCACGCACGCCTCGGAGCAAGCGCTTGCCCGCCAGGACCTCTCCGATATCTTCTCCCAGCTCGATTCTGATGCGGCGGAGATCAACTCCTCACTGGTGAGCACCCGGCAGGAGCTCGCTCGTGTCCGCGGGTCGCTCGAGTCGGAGATCGCCGAGCGCGATCAGCGGCAGAGCGACGCCCGCACCCTGCGGGAGCAGATCGCACGCATGATGGAGGGCGCGCAGTCCGCCACGGCGACGCAGCGCGTCGGTGTGCTTGAGGAGGCCCGTGAACTCGGCCGCCGCGCGGACCGATTGGAGGCTGACGCCTCGCGGATCGATCTCCGCATCGAATCCGCACGCGGGTCGGTCCGTGACGCGGAGGCGGACGTCGAGTTGCTCGAGCGCCAGCTCGAGGTCAACGCGAGCGCTCGCGCATCAACCGAGCAGCGCCAGCGCACGCTCCGAGAGCAGCGCGCTGAGCTCCAGCAGTCCCTGCAATCGCTGGCGAGCGAGATCCTGAGCCGGTACGACACACTCGTTTCCGAGTACGGCGAAGGGGCGCAGGCCGCGTTCGAAAGCGCTGCGAGCACCCTTGCTCGGGCGTCCGCCGAAGCGCGCCGCGCTCAGAGCGACATCCAGGGGGCACGGCAGTCCTCGGCTGCGATCGAGCAGCTACGCGCGACCGCGCTCATGGCGCGTGCGGCTGCCGACACTCGCATCGCAGCGTTGGGCGATGAGATCGCCGCACTCGTCGCGGGGGGCGCTGATCGCGCGGATGTAGCCGCGCAGCTGATGCAAAGCCGGAACGAGGCCATCGAGGCGGCAGCGGGTGCGTACGAGTCTGCAGGCGCCGTCATCGAAGAGGCCCGCGACCGCGCACAGGAACTGCGAGCCATGCTCCCGGGCGGTGCTCCTGCAACGGGCGAGCAAGATGTCGACGACATGGACGCCGACGACATGGTTGATGACGGCTTCGAGGGCGAAGACGGCTGAGCCGTCTTCAGCGCGTAGCAGACCCGATCGACGGCTTCGATTGAATCTGGATGACGGGGTGTGCCCGGTCGCTGTTTACGGCCCGAGGTTTCGCCTGCCTTCGTCCGTGACGAGCCCTTTCGAGGCCCACAGCCTGCGTATCGCCTCGCGTTCCATCGGCTCGATGACCCGGGCGGGAGGCAGGGCCTGCGTGACAAGCTTGCCCTCGGAATCGAGGGTGGTCGTCCAGGGCAGGCCGTTCTCGAAGGGGATGGTGGTCTGGAGCCATCCGTTTGCTGCTGCGGGTGCGAATGTCTCGCTGCGGTATGTGATGCTCCCGCGGGCGGCGTCGTAGGTGTAGAAGCCTAGCTCGAAGAGCCCCGCGCCCGACTCTGCTTTGCGGGCGATGATGCGCGGCAGGAGCGCCCGCTCGATGCCCGAGAGGTAGTTCTTCGGGATGATCGCGAATTCGGCGGTCTGCGTTTCCGAACGCGGCAGCTCCGTGCGCACGGTGACGCGCGTGCCCCTGCGGATGAAGGTCAGGGTGCTCCGTTCACGCTGGCCGGCGTTGGGCAGGTCGATCTGTACGGTCCACAACTCTTCGGTCCGGTCGCGGGAGAGGAAGAACGTCGCCTGAGTCGTGAAGTACTCGGGCACGACGCCCGCGGGGGCGGAGGCGGTCGGTTCGCGCAGCATCCAGGCGTCCACACGCATGAAGTAGCCGTACGCTCGATCTTCGGTGGACCAGTCGATGCGACGCTTGGCGGGGTCGAGCTCCCCAAGCTGGCCCAGGCGGATCTCGGTGCGCTGGAAGCCGACTTCGCGCGCATCACGAGGCGAGCCGGAGGGGGCGGGCTCGTAGATCCGCGTCCACACCGGCTCTTCGCTCTCCATGAGTTCATCGAGGTCTTGGCGCGTGATCGTGCTCAGGAACGACTCGCCCGCCAGCAGGCGCAGCCGGCGCAGCTCGTCGGACTTGCTCGGATCGGAGAGCCGGGCGGCCGCCACGATAGTCTCGTAGATCCGGCGTGCACGCTGGTAGTGGGGGTAGGGGCAGTCGAGCTGGATCGTGATGAAGTTGCCGGGCGAGGTGCGGAGGATCGTGAACCCCATTGGCCCGTCGGAGCGGGGCGTGCCCTCCTGATAGTCGCTTGCGAGAATGTACACCCGTGCAGCGCTTACTCCAGGGGATTCTGCAGAGGCCGCCCCGATGCGCAGGTCGTCGGTCCGGTCGACGGGCTCGAGCAGCGGGGTTTGCAGACGCGAGCCGTCGCGCTGAATCGTCTGGCGTTGGGGCCCGTTGAGCATGATCAGGTTGGCCGCGGCAGTAAGTGCCTCGCCCGCGGTGAGCTCGAGGTTCGATGATCGCGAGTTGTAGATCTGGATCGCCCAGGTCCCATCATCGGGTTGGATGAGCGTCCGCACCTTGCCGCCGGGCAGATTGTCGGTCTGGACGGCGGCGTTTTCGGGGAGATAGAGCGTGAGCCCGAGCGTTCCGATGGGCACGGGCGTCGGGCTCAGTGCAACGGGCTCGGTGAAGGCGGGGGCGGGGGCGGGGGCCGGGGGCACTTCTTGCGCCAGGAGCGGGGGGCTACAGAGTGCGATGCCCGCGAGGGAGGCGACGGCACATAGGATCCGAAGTCGTGTCTGAGGCATGCCCGATGGTATCGGTCCGATAGTGCGGGCGGGACGGAACCTCTAAGGGTGAAATCAGTGTGATTTCATCCGCGGTGGGGTGCTTGACTGCTCTGGGCGAGCGCGTATGCTTGCTGCCCGCTCCCGCGAGGGGGCGTGGTGGAACACTCAACGAGTTGTCGTTTCGGCCCTCGCTGCACCCGCAGCGGAGGTATCCAAGCGGCGTTTCGCGTTCCATGACACGGCTTTTTGGTAGTTCCTAGATCCCCGCGGCGTATTCGCGGGCAGAGAGGCAGCTCGATGAGCGCAGGTCGCATCCGAATTCGCATGGAAGCCTACGACCACCAGGCCCTCGACGCCTCGGCGCGCGAGATCGTGGATCACGCCAAGCGCACCGCTGCCCGCGTTGCTGGCCCTGTCCCCCTGCCGACCCGCATCGAGCGTTACACCGTTCTGCGTGGTCCCTTCATCGACAAGAAGTCGCGCGAGCAGTTCGAGATCCGCACCCATAAGCGCATCATCGACATCACCGAGCCCAATGCTCGCACGGTAGAGGCCCTGAACCGACTCGTCGTCCCCGCGGGCGTCTTCGTCAAGATTAAGGCCTGATAGAAGTACACGAACGGATGCCCGGAAACGGGTGTCCGTTTTTTCATACACGGGCTTGTGCCCTGTTCCTCTGGCTGCTGGGTGTACCGGCATGCCACGAACCGCGGCGTCTTCGGGCGTCGCCCACTCGGACGCAGCGGTTTGCTGCGAATGATTCGAAAGGCGAGCGATATGGCGCTGAAACTGATGGGCAAGAAGATCGGCATGACCCGCGTCTTTACCGACGCTGGTAACTCCGTGCCCGTGACGGCCATCGAGGTCGGCCCCTGCGTCGTGACGCAGCTCCGCACCATGGAGAAGGACGGCTACACCGCGGTCCAGGTCGGCTACGACGATGTCAAGCCCCGCCGTTCGACCATGCCCGTGATCGGTCACGACGCCAAGGCTGGGACCGCCCCCAAGCGGTACCACCGCGAATTCCGCGTTACCGAAGAGGAACTCGGCAACTTCGAGATGGGGCAGACGATCACCGTCGAGGCCCTCGCCAACATGGCGTTCATCGACGTTGCGGGCACCTCCAAGGGTAAGGGCTTCCAGGGCGGCATGAAGCGTCACAACTTCCGCGGTCAGGAAGCGAGCCACGGCGTTGAGCGCAAGCACCGCTCGCCCGGCTCCATCGGTGGTCACGCGACCAACCTCGGTACGGGCCCAAAGATCAAAAAGGGTAAGAAAATGGCCGGTCAGATGGGCAACGAGCGGGTGACCGTGCGTAGCCTTGAGATCGTGTCCGTGGACGCCGAGCAGAACCTCCTCCTCGTGAAGGGCCCGGTGCCCGGCGCGAACAAGGGGATGCTCGAGATCCGCGAGCCCACGCGACTGCGTCGCAGCAAGGCAACCGCCCAGGCCGCGAAGGCCGACGGCTAAGCCGATCAGATAAAGATCGCACCGCTCGGCGCGTGTGCGTGATGAACGAATCGTTGCCGGTCATCCCGAGAGTGGGGCGTCCCGGCGGCCGGAAAGGTCCCACCTGGGATACCGCCCGGCACCAACAGAGTGAGCAGACACGCCGAGTCGACCCCGGAGCGTGACCGCCAACAACAGGCGCGTATCCGGGCGAGGCGAAGTGCCGAGGCACGCGTTAGGCGACGGAAGGAATGAAAATGGACATTGCTGTCTACAACAAGGCGGGCAAGGAGGTCGGTACCTACACCGTCGACCCCGAAGCCCTTGGCGGCGAGATCAACCCCGCGTTGATCAAGCAGGCCTACGTGATGTACCACGCGAACCTCCGTCAGGGGTCTGCTCGCAACAAGAGCCGCGGCATGGTCGAGGGCTCGACCCGCAAGCTCTTCCGCCAGAAGGGTACGGGTAACGCCCGTGTCGGTTCTGCTCGCACCAACATCCGCAAGGGTGGCGGCCGCACGTTCGCGAAGCTTCGCAAGCGTGAGGACTATCACCTCTCCATGCCGGTCAAGATGCGCCGCAAGGCGAACCGCAACGCCCTGCTCGCCAAGCTCTTCGGCGGCATCGTCGATGGTCAGGTTGTCCGTGAAGTCTTCGTGATTGATGACCTCACGATGGACACCCCCAAGACCCGCGACTTCCAGAACATCCTCAAGGCTCTGGGCGTGAACCGCTCGTGCCTTGTCGCCCTCGCGTCGGACAACGTCAACGCCCGCCGCTCGGCCCGGAACCTCGAGGGCGTCACGACCTGCGACGCTTCGCAGCTCAACGCCTTCGAGCTCATGAACCACCGCTACCTCGTGATCGCGCAGTCGGATCTCGACGCCTGGGTGAACGGCGCCTCCGCCGGCACCGCCAAGGGTGGCAAGAACCGCGATGCCATCCAGACGAATGAGGAGGCCGCCTGATGAACGCGATCCACATCATCAAGAAGCCCCTGCTCACCGAGAAGGTCACCTTCGCCTCCAACGAGCACAACCGCTTCGGCTTCATCGTTGCCAGCCAGGCCAACAAGACCGAGATCAAGCGCGCTATCGAGGAGCTCTACAAGGTCCGTGTGATCGGCGTGAGCACCAACAACCGCCGCTCGCGTGACCGTCGTATGAAGTACGGCATGGTCCGCGGCAAGACGACCAAGCGCGCCATCGTCCGCGTCCACCCCGACGACCGTATCGAGCTGTTCTAAGACCCCCGCGTTCGCTTCCAGACGGAGATCGCTCCAATGCCCATCCGCATCTACAGGCCCACCAGCGCAGGCCGCCGCAACGCTTCGGTCAACACGAACGCCGAGGTGACGAAGTCGCGCCCCGAGAAGTCGCTTACCAAGCCCCTGCCCAAGAAGGGCGGCCGCAACCACCACGGCATCATCACCGTCCGTGGTCGTGGTGGCGGGCACAAGCGCATGTACCGCAAGATCGATTTCAAGCGGGCCGACCGCAACAACATCGAGGGTGTGGTCGTCGCCATCGAGTACGACCCCAACCGCACCTCGCACATCGCCCTGATCGAGTACGCCGACGGCGTCAAGCGCTACATCCCTGCCCCCAAGGGCCTGGTTGTCGGCTCGAAGATCATGGCCTCCAACGATCAGATCGAGCCTTCTGTTGGCTCGATGCTCAAGATCAAGCACATCCCCACGGGTATCTCGCTGCACTGCATCGAGCTCCAGCCCGGCAAGGGCGCCCAGATCTGCCGATCCGCCGGCGTCTCCGCCCGCCTGACGAACCGCGAAGAGAAGTTCGCCACCATCGTTCTTCCTTCGGGTGAGATCCGCCGCGTCTCGGTCGAGTGCCGTGCCACCATCGGTGTGGTGGGCAACGGCGACCACGCGCAGCGCCGCCTGGGCAAGGCCGGCAAGTCGCGCCACCTCGGGCGTCGTCCCAAGGTTCGCGGCGTTGCGATGGACCACGAGACTCACCCCCTCGGCGGTGGTGAAGGTCGCTCCAAGGGTGGCCGTGCCCCCGTCTCGAAGTCGGGCGTTCCCTCCAAGGGCGGCTCGACCCGCAACCGCAAGAAGTACTCCGAGAAGCTCATCATCCGTCGCCGCAAGAGCCGCCGTTACGGCCAGCTCAAGTAAGCGTCCTTCGACATCTACACATCCGTATCCGAACACACGAATCACACCAGCCGCGCGTCCGGCGACCCCGCTGAGGCAAACCCATGTCACGATCGCTGAAAAAAGGCCCCTTCGTCGACGAAAAGCTCTACCTGAAGGTGGAGAAGCAGAACTCGGCCGGCGAGCGCAAGCCCATCAAGACCTGGGCCCGCGCCTGCACCATCGTCCCCGAGTTCGTCGGGCACACCTTCCAGGTGCACAACGGTCGTGCCCACATCGATGTCTTCGTGACCGAGGACATGGTCGGGCACAAGCTCGGCGAGTTCTCGATCACCCGCACGTTCCGCGGCCACACCAACAAGAAGGAAGGCATCAAGAAGGGCAAGTAAGGCAACGACCACGCGTCACGCCACTCCACCTTCCTGGCGCTTCGGCACCGAGGTACTACCGTGAGAATCAACTGCAACAAGCTGAAGACTCTGGCCCGCGAGGCCGGCGTAAGCGTCGAGCAGCTCGCCGAGTCGCTCCCGCGCGACACGGATCGTCGTAAGCAGGCCGAGATCGCGGACCGCAAGGTTCGCAACTGGATGGCCGGCCGCGATAACCCCCGCGCCACATCCAAGGACATCGCGGCACTCGCCGGCGTCCTGGGCGTTGCTCCATCGGCGCTCGCTCGCTTCGAGTCCCGCACGCGTTTCACGCGATCATCGCCCCGCAAGGCTCGTCTGGTCGCGGATCTCGTCCGTGGCCGCACCGTTGCCGACGCCGACGCGCTGCTTCGCTTTAGCCCCAAGCGTGCCGCGGTCTTCGTCCGCAAGACGATCAACGCCGCGGCCTCCGACGCCGAGAACGGCGGCGCTTCCCCCGACCGCCTCGTGATCGCCGAGTCCCGCGTGGACGAAGGCCCGATCATCAAGCGATTCCAGCCCAAGGACCGCGGCCGGGCTCACCCGATCCAGAAAAAGACCAGCCACATCGTCATCGGCGTGCAGGAGATGGACTGATGGGACAAAAGACACACCCCTTTGGATTCCGCGTCGGCATCACGCAGACGCACCGCTCCCGCTGGTACGCGCCCAAGGCGTTGTACGGCGAGCTGCTGGTCGAGGACTACAAGATCCGCACCTTCGTGGACAAGCGCCTCAACCGCACCCCGCCCTTCGCCGCGGTGAGCGACATCCACATCGAGCGCACCCGTGAAGAGCTCAAGGTCA
>CAZNUZ010000013.1:0-42555 GCA_964576725.1 uncultured Phycisphaeraceae bacterium | reverse complement strand
TCTGCCACGATCGCGGCGTCGTCTTCCACACCGACGCGACCCAGTGGGTCGGCAAAATGCCCACCGACGTCGAGAAGGACAACATCGACCTCCTCACCTTCTCCGGCCACAAGATGTACGGGCCCAAGGGCGTGGGCGGCCTCTACGTCCGCCGGCGCCGCCCCCGCATCCGCCTCACCGCACAGATCGAGGGCGGCGGCCAAGAACGCGGCATCCGCTCGGGCACCCTCAACGTGACTGGCATCGTCGGCCTCGGTAAGGCTGCGGAAATCGCCTCCGCCGAGATGGACAAGGACCAACAGCACACGCTCGCCCTCCGCAAGCGCCTCGAGGACGGCCTCTCCGCCAACCTCGACCACGTGCAGATCAACGGCCACAACGAACGCCGCCTCCCCAACATCGCCAACATCTCCTTCGGTTTCGTCGAGGGTGAGGGACTGATGATGGCCATCAAGGACATCGCCTGCTCCTCCGGCTCGGCGTGCACCAGCGCTTCGCTGGAGCCCAGCTACGTCCTGAAGGCGCTCGGTGTCGGCGACGACCTCGCCCACTCGTCCCTGCGCCTCTCGATGAGCCGCTGGACCACCGAAGAGGAAGTCGACTTCGCCATCGAGAAGATCACCTGGGCCGTCAAGCACCTGCGCGACCTCTCGCCCCTCTACGACATGCACCTCGAGGGCATCGACATCAACACCATCGAGTGGCAGAACCACTGATCCTGAGCGCTCCGTAGAGGCCTCCGCGCTCACACGCGCTCTCTCGAGCCCGCGCCGGGCTGAACCCGGCGGGGCTCACCCGGGACCGAGTCAAACCGCAACAACGCTCCGACAACAACGACACGAAAGCGATACACCCATGGCATACAGCAAGCAACTCATCGATCACTACGAGAACCCCCGCAACGTCGGCACCTTCGGCACCACCAAGGAAGTCAAGGAGCGCAAGGACGTCGGCGTCGGCGTTGTCGGCGCGCCCGAGTGCGGCGACGTCATGCAGCTCCAGCTCCAGATCGGCGACGACGGCAAGATCGCCGACGCCAAGTTCAAGACCTTCGGCTGCGGCTCGGCCATCGCCTGCTCGTCCCTCGCCACCGAGTGGCTCAAGGGCCGGACCGTCGACGAGTCCCTCGAGATCAAGAACACCGACATGGTCGAAGAGCTCGCCCTCCCGCCCGTGAAGATCCACTGCTCCGTCCTCGCAGAAGACGCCATCCGCGCCGCAGTCAAGGACTACAAGGAGAAGAACGGCATCGAGTCCCACGAGCACGACCACGATCACGCCCACTGAGCCCCCCAGGGGTCAGCCCAAACACCCGCCTCCGAGCCCCCAGAGGGGCTGAGGAGGCCTTACCGGGTCCGTCGGGGCAGATTTCGTCCAACGGACCCACTACGATTGTCGATGAGAGCTTGGGCGGTTCGTATTTGCCCGCCCAGGCCCACCAACGCCAGCCCCTAGGAGCGAACAGCCATGTCCGCGACCACGACCGATACCCCTGCCCCCGCCACCGAGCCCGCCGTCATCCTCACCGAGACCGCGGCCCGCGAGGTTCACACCATCGTCGAGCAGCAGGAGCTCGACAAGGACAAGATCCGACTCCGTGTCGGCGTCAAGGGCGGGGGCTGCTCCGGCTTCTCCTACGTCCTCGACCTCACCGAGAACCAGAAAGAGACCGACGAGGTCTTCGAGCAGCACGGCATCAAGATCGTCTGCGACCCCAAGAGCCTCCTCTACCTCAACGGCACCACCGTTGACTTCAAGGACGAGATCATGGGCCGGGGCTTCGTCTTCTCGAACCCCAACGCCAACTCCTCCTGCGGCTGCGGCTCTTCCTTCGCCGTCTGAGCACCGCCTCAAACACCCCCTGCTGCTCTCCATCGCGGGCCCTCTGACGGGGCCCGTTTTCCTGCGCCGACCCAACCTCGCTCGCACCTCCCGGTACCACACGCATGCTCAACAGACTCTCGAACCGCTCTTTCGCTCCGCTCGCTGCCTCCTTCGCGCTCGCGGCTACCGGCCTCGCGCTGAGCGCTGCGCCGGCCATCGCCTCGAGCGCGACGAGCGAGGAGCAGGAGCCGTGGATCAAGGTCGATGATTCGCGCGAGGGCCTGCTCGATCTCAAGGTCGCCGAACGCGTCTACACCAAGGCGGGCGCGCCGACGATCACGATGATCGGCGCGATCCACATCGCCGACCCGCGCTACTACGGCCACCTTTCCAAAACACTCGAAGAGTTCGACGTGGTGCTCTACGAGGGCGTCGGCCCCGGGGGCGCGGGCGAACTCACACCCGACCTGACCGACGAGCAGCGTGTCCGCCGGACCGAGAGCCGCATCCGCCTGCTGGCCATGCTCCTCGAGCGCCAGCGCATCGCCGCCGAGTCCGCCATCGAAGAGGACCCCGAGGCCGAGCCTTGGGCCGGCTTCCCCGAGACGATCGAGGCCATCGGTGCCAGCCTTGAGAGCGAGCGCGCTCAATCGTGGTTCGACGCCGCTCAGAACGACGGCTGGGGCCGCCCGCTCATCTACGCCCTCAAGGAGAACGGCGCGTACGCCATCCGAAGCCTCGGCGCCGACGGCAAAGAGGGCGGGCGCGGCGTGAACCGCGACCTCTCCTTCGCTCTCCAGCCCCCCATCTCCGACGGCGAACTCGGCATCACGCCCGGGCTCCAACAGCGCATGGCACAGACCTTCGGCCTCGCCTTCCAAGGCGACCACATGAGCCACGATCACCCCAACCACATCAACGCCGACCTCTCCGTGGACGAGATCCAAGACCTCCTCGACGAGAAGGGCGGCGACGGTTCGATGATCTTCGGCATGCTCGACGGCTCGTCCGGCATGGCCTCCATCGCCGGCACCGTCCTGAGGCTCATCGAAGTCATCCCGGGCGGGCGCTCCTACGGCAAGCTCATGATGATGGAGATGCTCGCCAACGCCGACGACGCCCTCTCCGCGGGCGGGCCCGGCATGGGCGACACCGGCGCACTGATGGAGGTCATCATCGTCGACCGCAACATCGCGGTGATGGAAGACCTCCAAGCGGTCCTCGACGCCGGCGAGCACCAGAACATCGGCGTGATCTACGGCGCGGGCCACATGAAGGACTTCCACGAAAGGCTCGTCGAGGACCTCGGCTACGAAATGACAAGCGACGACTGGAACCTGGCTATGCGGCTCAACCTCCGCCGGGCCGGCATCAACCCCGCGACGGCGAACATGATGCGCACGCAGATCCGCGGCCAGATCAAGGCGATGTCCGAGCAGGCCGCCGAAGAATCAAGCGAACGCTGAGTCAGCCTCGCGCGCGCTCCGCCTCGTCATCCCAGCCGGCCTCCGCGAGGAGTTCGGTAATGATGTCGTTCTTGCCCGCGGTGTACGAGGGCCGGTCATCGGCGAAGCGCTCAGCGAGATCTCGCTTCACATCGAGATAGCGCTGCCGGGCGGCCTCGTTGCTGCGAAGGTAGTCGCGGAAGAGCGCGTTGAGGCGCCAGAAATGGCCGCCGTGCTGAACCAGATGAACGTGCGCCGTCGCCGGGGCTCCGAGCACATAGAACTCGCGTCCGGGCAGCCCGAACTCGCCCTTGTAGCTGTACCCGATCGACTCAAGAGGCCCGATGCAGCTCTCGCGCCGCCCGATGTCGTGCACACCCACCATGATGTCGACGAGCGGCTTGGCGGTCATCCCCGCAACCGCGGTCGAGCCGATGTGTTCGACCCCCGCGCAGATGTCACCGCCCAGCGCACCCGCCAGCCGCGCCGACTCGGCGGCAAAGAACCGCGCCCACTCGTCTGAGAACGGCGCGAGGCGCACGCGCCCGTCGCGCAGGCCCAGCGGGCCTTCCGGCGCTGGCTCCCCGCTCTTGCTCTGGCGATCACGATCGTTCATCGGATGCTCCGCAGACTCCGCGATCGCGCTCAGTAGGTGTTGAAGGCGCGGACGAACCGGTACCCGCCCTCGGTCGCGCCCCACGCCTGCTCCCCATCGGCGGTCCACCCTCTATCCCAGGTCACGAGCAGGTCTCGGGTGAGGATCATCTCGCTTGTGGCGTAGGCCGCATCTCCCAGCGCCGACGCGCAGCCCTCCCCGCGCGTGCCGCCCACAAACTCGCCCGACGAGGCGTCGTACGTGAGGTAGACCGCGCACCCCGCACGCTCTTCGAGGTCCGCGGGGGAAAACGCGTCGAAGATCCAAGGCGTTGTGTACGCGCCGGCGAACTCGAGCGGGTCATCTCCCGGCAGCGTGTACACACGCGAAACCGTTTCCCCGCCCTCGCGCACGATCTGATAGATCCGCTGCCGGTACGGCCGCTGCGGCGCCGCAGCGACCGCCTGCTCCACGTACAGCCAGATCCCATCGTCCCGGCCTTCCCAGATGGGGCGGCTGACCAGGCGGATATCGAAGTAATTTTCCGGGTCGGCAGCGGCCTGTGCGGTGCTTGTAAACGTCCCAGTGAGGTACTCCGCGAGGATCGCGTCACTCGACCCGCCCGCAGGACCCTCGGCCAGAGGCTCGGAGTGGTTCGTGCATCCGCCCAGCAAAGCGGGGCAAAGAGCGAGCGTCGGCAACACCAAGAGGCGCACAGCAGCGTTCATATCAACGATCTCCAAGGAAGGGCGTGTTTTCGGGGGCGGCTTCATAGAAAGCGCGCGTGTCAGCCGTCTCGTTGGCGAGCGACTCGTAGTGCAGGTACATCATGTGCCCCGCGGGGTAGACATCGTGCTGAACATTCGAGCGCAGCTCGGGCTCGAGCATCATCTGCGCGATCACATGATCGGTCGCAAAGTAAGGCGTAGCAAGGTCGTAGTACCCGCTCTGGAAGTAGACGCGCAGGTGCGGGTTCTGTCGCATCGCCTTGGCGAGTCGGTCCGAGACGTTGACAAACTTAGCCCGGCCTTCGCTGCCGTAATCCCACGGGCGGACCTTGCCCGTCAGGATCTCGTAGACACGCGGCTCGTCGATGCCGAACGCGCCCCGCAGGTAATCGTTCATCGCGCCGGCGAAGGGCCCGAGGATCACGCCGTAACTCGGGTCCATGCCCGGCGCATCCGCAGAGGGATCCGCGTCGTACCCCGCGAAGCGGCTATCGAAGCGCCCCACGCTCCGAGGCGGCTCCTCATCGCGCAGCAGCTCCTTGGTGAACCGCCAGATCGTCGGACGGAGCTTGGTGCGTTCGATAAAGCCCGCGCTTGTGCCGGTGTACCGGGCAAGGCGGCGCACCATCTCGGCGTGCGCATCGCCCGAGAGCCGGTCGCCCTGCATGAGCGCCGGCGTGTACTCACTCAGCGCAAAGTCTTCGACCTCCTCGAGCAGATCGCCGAGCGGCCGCCGCTGCAGGTCCGCGGGCAGCTTCTTGTGGTACCAGGCCGTGGCGGTGTACGTCGGCAGGAAGAGTGGGTACGGCATCAGGTTGCCGTCACCGAAGCGCAGCGTCGAGAAGTCGATCGCGCTCGAAACAAGGACCACGCCCGAGAGGTACATCGCGTGGCGGGACTGGAGGTACTCGCAGAGGCCGGCAGCGCGCGTTGTGCCGTAGGACTCCCCGCAGAGGTACTTGGCAGCGCCCCAGGCGTCGTTTGCGACCACCCACCTGCGGATGAAGTCGCCCACGGAGGAGATGTCCTGATCGAGGCCGTGAAACTCGGAGCCCTCTACGCCCGCAGCGGGCCTGCTGAACCCGGTCGATACCGGATCGATAAAGACCAGATCGGTAAAGGCGAGCCAGGTGTGCTCGTTATCGACGACGGTGTAGGGCGGGGGCGGCGCATCCCCGCGCTCGTTCGCAAACGCAACACGCTTGGGCCCGCAGATACCCATGTGCAGCCAGACCGAGGACGAACCAGGCCCGCCATTGAAAACAAACGTCACGGGCCTCTCGGGCTCACCCTCCCCGACGGGAACGCGGTAACTGATGTGGAAGATCTCCGCCCGGGGTTCGCCCGTGACATCGTCCGGCACCGACATCGTCCCGGCGCTCCACGTGTACACAAGCGACTCGCCGTCCCCCAGTTCGATGCTCGCCTCACCCGTGCGCATAGGTATCGCCGGGAAGGCGGGCTGCTCGGCATCGATCGCGGGCTCCGCAGCCGGCAGATCAGCCGCGGGTTGACCCGTGACGGATCCCACCGCACCCAGAGCCAGAGTCACAGCAGATAGCACAGCAAGGAACCGGAGGGGCGTGGGCATCGGGCGGCCTCGTAGGTGGTAGGAAAAGTCCTCTCCTCAGAAGGGAGGATCCTACCGCATACCCCGATTTATGCACCCCGTCGCAGCGCGTGGTGTCACTCGGAGTGCGTGACAGGCGATGAGCCCCGCCCGGGCCCCGTGGTCGTTTCGAGGGTACCGTTGAAACGCTCCATTATTCGCCGGTGACGGAAGACAAAGAGCTTCTCGAGCTCGGGCTGGACCGTAAGACGCTGGAAGAGACTGCCACCCAGGTGGGCGTATTCAACGCGTTCTCGGACGAGACAGCCGTCCCCGTCGGCTTCGAATCGCCAGTCGTGGGCCCACTGCGTGAACGGGCCATCGACCTGAACGAGGGCGAGGTACGAGGTCGGTTCGTAGGCTGTGATCCGCTTGGTCCAGGTGCTAAAGAGCCCGTGGAGATCGAGGGAGAGCTTGAACGTCTCGCCCCTTTTGAGCCAATCGGTCCCCTCGGGGCAGTCGACCGTCAGCCGGAGCCACTCGGGGTTGATCTCGAGTGCGTGCCGGGGGTTGGCGAAGAAATGGAAAGCCTCGCCGCAGCTCACACTGAGGCGGTAGGTCGACTCCGCGAGGCGGAGATCGTTGGCATCACTAAACACACCCGACATATCCGTTCATCGTACAGGGGGCATGGGGTGAGTTTCGCGCAGAATCGAGAACGAGGGCAAATCAGGACCCACACATCGGGTATCCACTTACACACTCCCCGACGCGCAAGATCTGCTTCTCCTGATCGCACTGCCGGGCCCCGAGAGTCCGCTGCGCAATCGCTGCATCTGAGGCCGCGCAGATGCCGCGCCCGGGTCACTTCGCACCGGGTCCGATAGGCGTTTCTTCACGTCCGGAAACTCACGGGCGGCGGGCGTTGGTGTCGATGCTCAGAGTCGAAACGCGGCTTTCGCGCCGAGTGTGCCGATCCGCAACGCCCCACGATTCACCCCACGCCTCGACACGAGAGGACCCCCCCATGCGGACATCGAGCGACCAGAACAACACCATCATCGGCCCCGACGCGCACTTCAAGGGTGAGATGAGCTTCGACGGGTCGGCGACGATCCTCGGGACCTTCGACGGCACCATCTCCTCCAAGGGCGAGATCGCCGTCGGCGAAGGCGCGACGTGCAACGCGACCGTGAACGCCTCGCGCGTGGTGGTCGACGGCACGATCAACGGCGACGTCAACGGCCGCGAGTGCGTCGAGCTCAACGCCGGCGCGCGCATCGAAGGCGACATCGCCGCCGGCAACCTCGTCGTGGTCGAGGGCGCGACCTTCATCGGCCACTGCAAGGTGGGCCCCGATGCCGTCCAACCGACCAAGGGCACCGAGAGCGCCGCCTCTCAGAGCAAGGCCACCGCTGCTGCTGCCCAGCCGGAGCGCCCCCGCATCGAGACGCGCTCGATGCGTCCTGCCGGCACCGCCTCGGACGCCGCCGCCGCCCCCAGCGCCGCCGCTGCTGCCGTCGCTCGCTCCACCGCCTCGGCCTCCGATGAGCTCCCCCAGCAGGAGAACTCGTGGCTGCGTGGCACGACCAACGGGACCGGCGCCGCTGCCGAAACTTCCGCCGACTAATCGCCGCACACGGCGCGTTGTCCGTGTCGGCAAAGCGCTCGTCGCGCACGCCGATCACGACGGAGCACACACCGCATGGCCAAGCCCATCCACCTCCGACGCGTCCGCTGCTACCACTGCGGCTCCGTCTTCGAGGTCGGCTCCAAGGCGATGACCGTCTCCTGCCCGGCGTGCTACCAACGCGTCGCGGTGGAAGAGGTCCGCTTCAAAGGCACGCAGTACGGCGGCGACGTGCGCACCTGCGGGGCGATCAGTGTCCCGAACCGCGCGCACGTCTCTGCGAAAACCCTGCAATCGTCGCAGGGCGTGGACATCGAGGGCGTCGTGAACGCGCGGCATGTCGCGGGCACTTCCGTCCGGCTCTCCAGCAACGCGAGCCTCCGCGGCGACTGCAGCGCCCAGACCCTCCGCGTCGAACCCGGCGCACGCATCGAGGGCGGCTTCTTCCGCATCGGCCCCGATCCGAACGCGCAGCACTCGAGCTAGCACGCAGACCCAACTCAACAACCATCGCGAGGCTGGCACACGCCGGCCTCGTTTGTTTTTGTGCGCCTGCGCCCTCGCGCAGCCTGCGCGACCCTCTTTTCTTTGCCGCGTTGACAAAGCGCAAGGCGCTTGCGCGTTGTCTCCTGCAGAGGCGCCGGAGTCGGCGCAAGAGCAACGCGGCGCAAGGAGGCCCCCGCATGGCAACGAACAACGCAGGACGCACCGTGACCACCATCGGGCAGGACACGCACATCACCGGCGAGATGCGCTTCACCGAAACAGCGCGCATCCTGGGCAAACTCGACGGCTCGATCTCCTCGGAGGGCGAGGTCCAGATCGGCCCCGACGCGCGGTGCGCAGCAACGATCGAGGCGGCGCGCGTCGTCATCGAAGGCGAGATCGAGGGCGACGTCCGCGCGACCGAGCGGCTCGAACTCCTCCCGACCGCTCGCGTCACGGGCGACCTCGTGGCCCGCACGCTCGTCGTCGCGGAGGGCGCGACTTTCACCGGGCTGTGCACCGTCGGCTCAGACGCGCTCAACCCCAAAGCCGGTTCGCGCACGCACATCGCCGCCGAGTCCAAGCCCGTCAATGACACGAAAGCCGAGATCAAAGCAGATCCCAAATCAGATCTCAAAGCGGGCCTCAAGGGAGATCTCAAGTCGGACGCCAAGCCCGAGCCCAAACCGGAACTGAAGCCCGCTGCGGACGTCTCGGACGAGTCCGCCCCCCTCGCGCTCACCGGCGCCTGAGCAGCCGGCCCGCGCTCCCCCGAGCGCGCCCCGTCCTCTTCTCTCTCTCCTCCAAGGAACACCCCGCCCGCACGGGCCATCGTTCGGGCGGGGTTTACGTGCGCACCCAACGCGACATCCTGACCATCTCGGGCGATGCGTGGCTCGACGAAGCGATGACGGGTAATTGCAGGGTCATCGGCGTCGCGGGCGTGCGCGCGGGGGCGAGCGTGGTGTGCGACGCGATCGAGGCGCGAGACGGGGTCGTTGTCTCCGGGCGTCTCACGGGCGATGTCCGCTCCAATGGCCCCATCGTCATCGAGCCCGGCGGGGTCCTCGAGGGCCGGGCCTGGGCGCCCGCGCTCACGGTCCTGCCCGGGGGCACGTGCAACGCCCGCTTCGCAACCCCAGCGCGTGACACTCCCCCCAAGCCCGAATGCGCACCGAAGGCTACACAGGCCGCGGACCAGGCGGCACTATCTTCGGTCTCCGTGCCGGTCTCCATGCCGACCTCCATGCCGACCTCCATGCCAATGGAGGCGGGTATCGACCCACTCACGCTCCGAGTGGCTGCCCCGTGCCCCTGAGCGGCGTATCGTCCCCGCTCGCGGGCTGCCGGCCCGCTTCACACAACACCCGACCCCGATCACCTACCAAGGAGCAGCCATGGCCCGCGCCGTTGCAAGCCACATCCTCGTCGATTCCGAAGCCAAGGCCCTCGAGCTCAAGACCGAGATCGAAGGCGGCGCGTCCTTCGCCGACCTCGCCCGCGAGCATTCCAGCTGCCCCTCCGGCAGCAAGGGCGGCACCCTGGGCGAGTTCGGCCAGGGCGACATGGTCCCCGAGTTCGACGCGGTCGTGTTCTCCGACCTTGCTATCGGTTCGGTCTCCGAGCCCGTGCGCACACAGTTCGGCTACCACCTGCTCGTGGTCGAGAAGCGCATCGGCTGAGCGCCTGCGCCGCCGCTGGCCTATCCCAGCCTGTGGCTGATAGGGCGAAGAGATCACCCCTGATACAACTCATACCAGCGTGATGGCCTCGGTCGTGATCTCGACGACCGGGGCCAGCGTTTTATGCACGGGGCACTTGCCGGAGATATCGAGCAGCCGTTCCCGCTGTTCGTCCGTGAGATCGCCCTCGAAGCCGATGCGGACAACGACGCCCGTGAGCGGCCTCGCGGGTTCACGCTCGCCCACGAGCTGCGCCTCCACCCGCTGAAGATCCCAGCCTTTCCGCTGGGCGTAGAGCTTCACGGTCATCACCATGCACGAGCCGAGCGCGCCCAGCAGCTGGACGAACGGGTTCGGGCCCGCGGGTTCCGGCACGTCGTCGGACTTGTGCGCATCACCCACCCACTCGTGCAGGCTCGTCCGCAGGGTGGTACGGATGCCCTCGCCCGGTCCGATCGTCGCGGTAACGGGTTCGTCGTGCGCCATGGTTGGTCCTCGCGGTCGTGGTCAGTCGTCCGTGGGCTCGGAGACGAGGAAGAAGCGGTCGACCCGCACCTCGAAGGGCTCGCCCACGTCGGGGCCCTCTCCGAGCTCGAACGCGTACCCGCCCTCCATTGTTCCCCAAGGTGAACCGAGCGGGCAGTAGCTCTCGTACGTGAAGGTGTCCTCGGGATCGAGCCGAGGCTGACGCCCGACGACACCCTCCCCGCGGACCTCGTGCGTCTCACCCTCGGCGTCACGGATCAGCCAGTGCCGGCCGATGAGCTGCACCGTTGCGCTGCCTTCGTTGCGGATGTGCACGCGGTAGCCGAAGACCCATCGGCCCTCGCCGGCGTCGGATTCCCAAGGCATGAAGTAGGGCTGGGTGACCACGCGTACGAGCGCGTCGCCGTGGCGCGTGAGTGTCTCGGAGCCGTGCTCACCCGCTGCGGGGAAGCCGGCTGCTTGACGCGGTGAACCAGGTGTGTCGGCCGGGCCGGTGTTCGACATACCCGGATCGTACACGTACGGCTGGCCCGACGCCTGCGCGCGCTTGCCCGCTTAGGGTTCGTCGTCCACGCGGGAACGCAGCTCGGTCGTGCAGCGCAGGGTCACGGCGTCGTCCGCGCCGATGACCTCCAGAATCCGTACGCGGCGGTGCGCATCGATCGGGATCACCGCGTCTCGCAGAGGACGCTCTCCCGAGAGCAGCGCCGAGACAGTGAGCGGGTCGACCGACGCCTGCTGGGCGGCGGCGAGCAGGTGCCCGCGGGCCCACCCCGTCGGGAGCGCGAGGCGACCGAGCGACACCCCCTCCAGCGCGGTGAAGACCCCGCCCGCACCATCGACGGTGAAGGAGACTTCTGCCGTCGCGATCCGCGGGCGGTCGCCCGGCTCGGTCTCTTCGATCGGAGCGGCGAAGCGAGCGCCGGTGGGCGTGAACGCGAGGTCAAAGTCGCGACCCGCGAGTGGCCATGCGATCCCCTCGGCACGGAGCCACTGCGGCAGCCGCACGGCGATCCACGCGGAGGCCTCGTCGCTCGTCAGGCGGACGCTCCACTCCTCGCCGTGGGGGCGGATATCCGTGAGCGTCTCGGAAAGACGGCGCTCGACATCGATCGCGAGCGCTCGCGTTGCTGGGTCACGCCGATCGGGCGGGGACCACCAGCCGGGCGTCGCGTGGACGATCGAGCTGACGACGAATACGACCGCGATGACCGTGACGAGCATGGTCGCAGCACCGATCGCTATGCAGAGGGTCCACTTCTGCTGGCGCTTGCGCGACCGCCTGGCCTGGGCGTCTCCGAGCGTGCGCCCGCGCTCGCCCCGGTGCCGAGCCTTGTGCGAGCGCGGTGCCCGCGGGAGCTGGGGCGCAGCGGGCTTGCTCACGCCACGAACCGGCGCACGATGAGCGAATTGTTCTGCCCACCGAACCCGAAGCCGTTGGACATCGCCACTTCGACGCCGCCCTCATCCGAGCGGTCGCGCGCCACGCCCGCGACGTAATCGAGATCGCAGACCGGGTCGGCGGCGTGACGGTTGATGGTCGGCGGCACCCATCCGGTGCGGATCGCCTGCACGCAGGTGATCAATTCCACGGCGCCCGCTGCCTGGATCAGGTGCCCCATCATCGACTTGACCGACGAGAAGGGCACGTGCGGGGCCTGCTCGCCGAATGCGGTTTTGACGGCCTTTGTCTCGATGGAATCGTTCTCTTTGGTGCCCGTGCCGTGGGCAGATATGTAGTGCACGGGCGCGCGCCCGTCAGGCCCGGGCTGCTCGGGGTCGATGCCCGCCTGCTTGAGTGCGCTGCGCATCGCTTTGACGGCGCCCATCCCCTCGGGGTCGATGTCGGTGATGCGGTAGGCGTCCGCGGAGGAGCCGAACCCGACGATCTCGCACAGGGGTGTCGCACCACGCGCGATGGCGTGATCGAGGCGTTCGAGCACGAGGATGCCCGCGCCTTCGCCCATCACGAAGCCGTCGCGCGTCGCGTCGAAGGGGCGGCTCGCGCCCGCGGGGTCGTCGCAGCGGGTCGACATCGCGGTGAGCCGGATAAAGCCCGTCATGCCCAGCGCGTGGATCATGGTGTGCGAACCGCCCGAGAGCATGACGTCCACATCACCCCGCTGGAGCATGCGGAAGGCCTCGCCCACGGACTGCGTGGACGCGGCGCATGCGGTCATGCAGTTGAAGGAGGGCCCGCTCACACCGAAGGCCTCCGCGAGGTGGGTGATCGCGCGGTTGGGCTCTTGCTCGGCTTCGCCCGCAGCGGTCATAAGCTCACGCGCCCGCTTCGCCCACTCCACGGTATTAAGCGTTCGCTCGCCCTCATCCCAGCTCGCGAGATTGATGGCGGCGAGGCTGTCGAACTCGAGTGTGCCCTCGCCCGAGCCCAAATAGATGCCGACACGCGACAGGTCGATGCCCGCGCAGCCGGCGTGACGCTGGCCCGGCTGAGAAACATCGCCGAGGCCCGACTCTTTCCACGCCTGGGCAGCAGCAGCGAGCGCGTAGCGCACGTGCGGGTGCGCGTCCGCGTGCGGGGCGGTGTCGGCGAGGAACTGATCCAGCTCGAAGGGCTCCACCTCCGCAGCGAAATTCGTGGCGAACGTGTCGGCCTCGAAGCTCCGCACGGGCCCGACCGCGGAGGCCCCCGCGAGGAGCTTGGACCAGACAGAGGGCACGTCGCGCCCGAGGGGCGTGACCCAACCGGTGCCCGTGATAACGACGCGGGTGCTGGGGTCTGCTGCCATGGGTTAGTCCTCGCCGCCGGCTGAGGCCTCGCCGCGGATGGCGTCGATGCGCTCTGGGTTGAGCACGCGAACAAGCCCGTCACGCAGGCGCTTGCGGCAGAAGTTGATGATCAGGCCCATGTCCAGATCGGCGTTCTTGATGAGCCCGCGGAGGCTGTCGCGCTCGAGCCCGCCTACCTCGTCCGGCGTGTCGAGCACGCGCACGACGAAGCGCCCCGCGACATACAGCGAAACACGGGCGGTGCCGACGGTCTGCCCGTCATACTTCACCTGGAACTCGTGGTCGGTTTCGTGATCGACGCCCTGCTTGTTGAGCTCGGCGCTGAGCGCCCGCTCGTAGGTGCTCGCGTCGAAACCCGGGCCCAGGGCCTTGTGGATCTCGATCGAGCTGCCGATGACGGCGCGGCTCACCTCGGCGAGTGCGGGATCGAGTTCGTCGTCGCGGAGTGTCTGACGCTTGTTGGACTGGTTCATAGTGGCCTTGTGTCGGAGTTGTTGGTGGTGAAGCGTCCGTGCTTACAGTGCACGGAGGATGACGGCTGCGTTCTGCCCGCCCATCGCAGTCGTGCACAGAAGGACCGTGCGCACGGGGGTGGAAGCGATGGCTGCCGGAGCAAGCCCCAGGAGCGAGGCGGGCGTGTGCGACTCGAGGTGGGCGGGGAGCACGCCGCTGGAGAGCGACTCCGCGGCGACGCACGCCGAGATGGCAGCGTTGCCCGCGACGGCGTGCCCCGCTGCGGGCGTTGTTGCGACGACGGGCATCGACGCCAAGCGATCGCCGAAGACCTCGCGCAGCGCGTGAGCCTCGGACAGATCGTTCACGGGCGCGCCCGCGGCCTCGGGGAAGACCGCGTCGATAGCAGATGCATCGATGCCCGCGTCGCGCAGTGCGTTGGTGATGGCGATGCGCAGGCCCGCGGACTTCTCTTCGGGCGTGCCGCTCGCGGGGCTGTGCCCGCCGCCGAACCCGATGATCTCGGCCTTGATCTTCGCCCCGCGCGCTTCGGCAGCACCGAGCTCCTCAAGAATCAGGATGCCGCCGCCCTCCCCCACCATCGCGGTCGTCGAAGCGGGGTTGTAGGGCTCGAGTGTCTCGGTGCTCGGCGCGTCGAGGAGGCCCGAGAGGCGCAGCCGCTCGAGGCCCATGGGGTTGAGCTTGGACTCGGCGGCGCCCGAGATGCAGCAGTCGGCGTCGCCGCGCTCGATGACGGCCCGGGACTCCCCAAGCGAGAGCAGCCCGCTGGCCTGCGCGTTGGTGATGGTGTTGGAGGGGCCCTGCGCTTCGTGGATGATCGTCACGTGGCACGCCAGCATGTTGGGTAGGTACTTGAGCAGCCAGAGCGGGGTGAGGTTGGCCATGCCCGACGAACCCCACACGCCGTAATCGAAATCGCCGGCATCGTCCTTGGAGGTCACAAACGCAGCGGCGAGCTCGTTGACATCGGCCGCGATCAATCCCGCGCCAATCTGGCAACCCACGCGGCCTGAGGGGTAGGTGCAGCCGCCCTCATCCTCCGCGTCGTGGCGGGTGACGAGCCCCGCGTCGAGCGTCGCTGCCCGGGCGGCAGCGACCGCGATCTCGATGTCGCGTGCCATGACCTTGGTCGCTTTGCGGTACCGCTTGGGCACCCAATCGCGCACGGAGAAATCATCGGGCAGCTCGGCAGCGAGGGGACAGACGAAGCCCGACATATCGAAGCCGCGCACGGCCCCTATGCCCGAACGCCCCTCGGCGATGGCCCTCGTGAGATGCTCCGTGCCTACGCCGAAGCAGGAGACCGCACCGGTTCCGGTAATCACAACGCGTCTACGCATAGGCGCAAAGTGTAGCCCGCCCCGCGCATCGCGCCCGCCGACTCAACGCGGACCCGCTGGGAGAGGCCCGATCGCCTGCACCGCCCGGCCCTGCGGTACCATGAACCGATGCCACCCGCCACGCCCGAGGAGCGCCGAAGCGCCACGATCGTCGCTGTCCGCCCGAAGATCGGGATGGAGGTCCACGTCGAACTCGCCGCGGCCACCAAGATGTTCTCCCGCGTGCCCAGCCCGGCCTCCGCCGGCTGCTCACGGGAGCCGGAGCACGAGCCCAACACGCTGATCGACCCCGTCACCCTCGGGCTGCCCGGCGCCTTGCCCGTCCCGAACCGCAGCGCTGTGGAGCTGGCCATCCGCGTGGGCCTGGCGCTCGGGTGCGAGATCGCGGAAGAGACCGTCTGGGACCGCAAGAGCTACTTCTACCCCGATCTGCCGAAGGGCTACCAGACGTCTCAGCTCGACGCGCCCCTGTGCGGGCCGGGAAGGATCGAGCTGCCCGAGGGTGAAGGGCACGAGGCGTTCGCCGTGCGCATCACCCGGGCACACCTCGAGGAGGACGCGGGAAAGCTGACGCACGAGCTGCCCGGCGCCCCCGGCGCGACCTCCTTCGCCGACTACAACCGCGCGGGCACAGCCCTGCTCGAGATCGTCACCGAACCCGATTTTATTAGCGCAGCCCAGTGCGTCACCTTCGCCAGGTGGCTGCGAGACGTCTGCCGGGCCGTCGGAGCGACGGAGGGCGTGATGCAGCGCGGGCACATGCGCTTCGAGCCCAACATCAACGCTCAGCTCGAGTTCGAGAACGGCGAGACCGTCCTCACGCCCATCGTCGAGGTGAAGAACCTCAACTCTTTCCGCTCGGTCGCGGGGGCGATCGCCCACGAGCTCAAGCACCAGCCGCAGCGCTGGCGTGATGACGGCGCGGTGATGGGGCCGGGCCAGAAGACGACACGCGGGTGGGACGACGATGCGCTCGTCACGTTCGTCCAGCGCGAGAAGGAAGACGCCCACGACTACCGCTACTTCCCCTGCCCGGACCTGCTGCCGGTGCGGATCGAGCGTTCGTGGGTCGCGGGTATCCGCACCGCGTTGCCTGAGTTGCCCCACCAACGCCGCGCGAGGTACGAATCAGAAATCGGCCTGGGGCCCAAAGAGGCCGCGGCGCTCGTCGAGGACCCCGCGGCCTCCGCCTACGCCGACGCGTGCGCAACGATCTGCGCCGACGACACCGAAGCCCAGCGGGCCGCGCTCGTGCTGGTCTTGCAGTCGGGATTCCGCCTAGCCAACGAGACGGGCATCCCCGTGCAAGAGCTCGGCGTGACTCCCGAGCAGGTCGCACAGATCGCCCGGCTGCGCGCACGCGGAGCCGTCAGCGCGCAGGCCGCCAACCAGATCTACGAGGAACTGCGCACGAGCGAAGAGGTCGCCAAGGCAGCGGCGGAGCGGCTCGGGCTCCTCACCGTGAGCGATACGGGGGCCCTGCGCGGGTGGGTCGAAGCCGCACTCGCCGACCCGAAGCTCGCGGGGAGTGTCGAGGACCTGCGCGGGGGCAAGCAGGCGGCGATCGGGCGCATCATCGGCGATGTGATGCAACGATCGAAGGGGCAGGCCGACGCGAAGGCCGTGCGCGACATCATCCTCGAGATGATCGCCCAGTAAGCCGGCTTCGGGATCTGGCCGCGCACTGCTCGATCCTCGGGGTGCCTACTGGGCTCGTTTGGCGGGGTCTTGCTCGCGCTCGAAGCCGTCTTGAATGGCGAGCAGGTCCACCGCGCCGATGAGGGCCGCGGAGACGCGCTGGCCGGACGGGTCCTTTGCCGGGTCGTTGACGATGCCCGCGACGATGAACCACCTGCCGTCGTACCGCCGCAGCATCCACGCCGCTGCGACCACCCCACGCTCGCCGCCGTTCTTGACGATCGACGCGGGCCACACCCCAGTATTCACGACGTTCCGCGGCTTGGCGATCAGCGCCTTCGCAAGCGGTAGCATCGTCTCGCTGTCGCGGGCGAGCAGCGCGAGTTGTTGCAGCGTCTTTGCGAGATCGGAGGCGGAGGCGAACCACCCGATCGTGCCGATCTCGCGCGGCGAGTCCCAGGCCGCAAGCTGCTGCTCAAGCCCCACTTCCATATCGGCGGCGACCGGGACGCGCTCGCGGAGCAACCGCTCACGCTCGACCGTGTCTGCCTGCGCGTAGGCCAGGCGATCCTGATCGCTCGAAAAGACCTTCAACGCCGCGTGCTCGCGGGCCGAAAGGTGCGGGTCAGCGTGCGGGCTCGGGTCCTCCAGCACCGCGTCTCGGAACCCCGCGATGCGCTCGCGCCCGAGGGTGTGGAAGAGCGCGTCACTCGCGGTGCTGTCCGACATACTCCCCGCAGCCAAAAGGAGCTCCTCGAAGGCAACATCCTGCCCCGCCTCGACGCCCGCGTAGCGCGTCGGCGGGAGCGAGCGGAACCGCTCCTCCATCACCACGCCCTGGTCCCAGGCGACCTCGCCCGTCTGCGCCGCGACCGCGGCCGCGCCGATCGTGAAGAGCGTCCCTACCTGCGCGATGTTGAGCGGGTTCTCAGCGCCGAGCTCAGCGAGGGGATAGAGCGTCTCCATCGACTCGTCCAGCGCGTAGACCGCGAGCCCGACATCGCCATCGAACGACGCGAACTCGCGCTCGACCTCGTCCCATGTATCAAAGACCACCGCACCTTCAGGCCGGGCCTGCTGGGGCGAGACGCTCAGGCTTACGATTTTGTCTTGCTGGGCATCGAGTTGGAGCGCGATCGTCCAGGGTTCGCCCGTCTTCGTCGATCGCGCCTCGACCCCCAGACCGTCGGGGGCGACGCGCAGCGTGCGCACGAACTCAAGAGAACCCGCGCGTTCCTGCCAGGAGCGCAGCGTCTGCGTGAAGAGTGCCTCGGGCGTGTGCGCGAAGAAGCTGGGTGCGAGGAAGTCCTCGACATCCCCTTCCCCGCCGGCGATCGCCCGCAACAGATCGGCGAGGCGTGCCCCCGCGGGTGTGTCGGGGAAGGAACGCCGCCAGCTGCGCGGGGCCTCCTGCCCGGTCGATGAATCGGCCGCGCCCGCGGGAGAGGACGCGTCCTGTAGGTGGTGCATGCTCGCGGCGTTCGAAGCGAGCGCCCCCATGCCCGCCGAAAAGGCCGAGAGGGTCGCCACGAGGGCACGTACGAGCGTGCGGTGCCCCCCGCCTGCGCGGGGCTGTTTGCGGGCGGGGGTCTTGTGCATCAGTCGTCGTCTTCCTTCGGCTTGAACGCGGCGATGATCTCCGCCTGCACGTTGGGCGGGGTCCGTTCGTCGTGAGAATAGTCCATCACGAAGGTGCCCTGCCCCGCGGTCATGCTTTTGAGCTGGCTGGCGTAGTTGTTCATCTCCGCGAGTGGTGCTTTGGCGCGGATGAGGCACATATCGCCGGGCAGCACCTCGGTATCGACGAGCTGGCCGCGTTTCTGCGAGAAGTCGCCCGAGATGTCACCCATCGAGCTGGCTGGGGCGGTCACTTCGACCTCGACGAAGGGCTCGAGGAGCACTGGCTTCGCCTTCGTTACCGCGTCGATGAAGGCTCGTTTGCCGGCGGTGATGAACGCGACCTCCTTGGAGTCGACCGGGTGGTGCTTGCCGTCGTAGATCTCGACGCGGACGCCGCTCATGGGGTACCCCGCGACAGCACCGTGCTCGAGGACCGATCGCACGCCCTTCTCGATGGCGGGCATGAACTGGCGGGGCACCGAGCCGCCCACGGTCGCGTCGACGAACTCGAGCTCGGGCGTGTGCCCCTCTTCGTCGGGCCTCGCCGGCGCGACGCGCAGCATGACCTCGCCGAACTGGCCGGCCCCGCCCGTTTGCTTCTTGTGACGGTGATGCCCCTCGGCCTGACCCGCGATCGTCTCGTGGTAGGCCACCTTGGGCGGCTCGGTCGCAAGGTCGAGCTTGAAGCGGTTGTGCATGCGCTCCATCAGCACACGCATGTGCAGCTCCCCCATCGCGTGCGCGACGGTCTGGTGCGTGGCGGCGACGCGTGAGACGCGGAACGTCGGGTCCTCCTCTTGCAGCTTGCTGAGCGCTTCGTTGATCTTGGCCTCGTCGCCGTGGTTCTTCGGCTCGATGGCGAGGCCGTACATGGGCCGCGGCATGCGCACGGGCTTGAAGTGCAGCTTGCTCAGCTTGGTCGAAGCGTGCAGCACGTCGTTGTAGTGCAAATCCTCGATCTTCGAGATCGCAACAATGTCGCCCGCGATAGCCTCGGGCATCTCCTTGTGCTCTTTGCCCTGGACTTTGTAGAGGTGCGCGACGCGGACGGCCTTCTTGCCGTCGTTCACGAAGACCTGATCCCCCGCCTTGATCGTGCCCTGGTGGACGCGCATGAGCGCGAGCTTGCCCACGAACTTGTCCGCGGTCACTTTGAAGATGTGCCCGACGAACGTCTCGTTCTCGTCGGGGGTGGGCGTCCAGACTTTCTCTTCGCCGCCCTCTTCCATGGTGAGGAGGAAGGGGCGAGGGTTGCCCTCAAGCGGGCTCGGGGCGAGGTTGGACAGCGCGTGCATGAGCTTGTCGAGGCCCGCGCCGGTGCGCGCGCTGACGAAGAAGACGGGGACGAGGTGCGCCTGCCTCAGCGAGGCCTCGAACGCGCCGTGCAGCTGCTCGGGCCTGAGGTTCTGCCCCTGCTCGAGGTAGACCGCCATCAGATCCTCGTCGACCTCCACAACCTGATCGACGAGCGCGGTGTGCGCCGCCTCGACCGAGCCGAACGATGTCTTGCCGTCGGTCTTTTCCCAAAGATCGATGACGTCAGAGCAGCCGGGCGTCGGCAGGTTGGCGGGCAGGCACTCGGAGCCGAAGGTCTCCTGGATGTTGGCGAGGAGTTCTTCGAGGTCGCCCTCGTGCTCGTCCATCTTGTTCACAACGATCATCGTCGGCGTGTTGCGGCTCTTGGCCTTGCGCCACAGCCGCCTCGTCGTGGACTGGATGCCCTTGTCGGCGCCGATCACCAGCAGGCACGTCTCCGCAGCCGGGAAGGCGCTGAAGGCCTGCCCCCAGAAGTCGGGCGAGCCGGGGGTGTCGAGGACGTCGAACTTCTTGCCCTCGTAATCGAAGTGGGCCACGGAGAGGTAGAGCGAGTGGTGGTGCTCGTGCTCTTCGGGCTCGTAGTCGCAGACGGTCGAGTGATCCTCGACGCTGCCTGCCTTACCGATCGCGCCGGCGTGGGCGAGCATCGCCTCGGCGAGGCTCGTCTTACCGGCGCCCGAATGGCCTGCCAGGAGGATGTTCCTCAGGTCGCTGATGGTGTATGCGGGCATTGCGGGGCTCCTTCAGATATCGAAGCGAGCTGCCCGGGAGCGCCGCCGCCCCCTCTTGAGATACCGGGGCGGGCCTCCGATACGCCGGTGCCGCTCCCGGGGAGCTTGGGGCGTGGAGTGCAGAATGCATTCTACACGTTAACCCGTAGACCATGCCAGCTAAAACCGCGCGTTCTACATCGAAGCTCGAGGGGCCAACAGGCCTCCGGCACGCACCCACGCTGCGCCGATGCCCTTCCTGAGTCTTCTTGCGCAGGGTACCGACACAAGCCGAATGTATGAGTTAAGCTCAGCCTTATTCCTGGAGGATCACTCACATGATGCGCCACCTTGCACTCTCCGCCTCCTGCGTGCTCGCGCACGCAGGTAGTGCTTCCGCCTCGCCCGAGTTCGTCACCGTCGGCGGCGTGGAGTATGCCACGGTCTCCGCTTCGAACAACGCGCCATTCCCGGGCATCGCGGGCGTGCCCCCCGGCACCGAGGGCACACTCCCCGCCGGGGCGGGCGTAGTCAACTACGACTACCGCATCGCCCGCACCGAAGTGGTGACAGGTGACTGGCTCGAGTTCCGCAACACCTTCTCCGTGCGATCCGGAGCGCGTGGCTTCGCCGATCCGGTGTACTGGGGTGCCGACCGCACCATCCCCATTATCCGCGGCGGCGAGCGCTCGGAGCTCAACACGTTCCCCGCCAACTCCGACCCTGCCAACGAGCCCGTGCTCGGTATCTCGTGGATCGAGGCCGCGATGTACTGCAACTGGCTCCACAACGGCAGGACCGATCGCGAAGAGGATCTTCGCACGGGTGCGTACGACCTGCCGCTTATCGACATCACGCAGCCTACCACCTACGGCTACGTCGCCATCCCATGGGAAGACCGGGCGCCGATGCCGGGCGCGAAGTATCGGCTGCCCACCGATGATGAGTGGCTCAAAGCCGCCTTCTTCCGCCCCGATGAGACCGGCACCGGCGGCTCCTGGGACGAGCATCCCTACGGCCTCGACCGCCCGCCGGTCCCCGGCGCTCCGGGCGTGGGCGAAACCAGCGCGGGCACCTTCTATGACTACATCGGGAACTTCGGCCAAGAGCTCGATTTCCCCTCCGCGGGGGCATTTGCCGACTTCCAGTCCTACTACGGGTTGTGGGACATCTCGGGCGGCGGCGGCGAGCTCGTCCGCCTCATCGATGGCCCGTTCAACCAACAGGTACGGGTCATGGGCTCGAACCTGATCCACAATGAGTTCGAGCGCGCGATATTCGACACGCCTGGAGCATTAACAAGCTGGTCACCGCTATTCGGTAGTGGTTTTTCATCGCTGCGGCTCGTGACGACGATCCCGACACCATCGACCTGCATTTTCGCACTCACAACCGCAATACTGTTTACGCGCAGGAGATAGAGACACATGCGAACTGTAGCAATCGCGGCCGGCTTTGTATTGGCCATCACGAATGTTGGTTTGAGTCAAGTGCGTTACGAGCTGGTCAACCGGGTGGGCAACGCAGATGTTGCTCAGGGCCCAGTGGCCGTCCCCGCGGGGGCCGATTTCACCATCGCCACTTCGGCGAACACCGTATCGATCAACATCTGGACACTGAATCCGGCCACGGATGACTACGGCCGCATCACGATCACCGGCCCGGATACACGCACCACGCGCGTCCAGTTCGGGACCGGGGGGTGGTTAGGCAACCAGCTGATGGCATTCGGGGTCGGGAGGCATCTGGCCGGGATAACATCCGACCGCTCGAACATACAGCTGAACATGCGTATCCAGGGGGACCTCACAGGCCCTGTCCAAGGATTCGACGTCTTCCATGTTGGCGTGGACGGTGCGGTGCAGGGCGGGATCGTCATCGATGACAACTCGGTGAGTGGCCGAGTGACCGTTGGCGAGATCGCCGCCTCGGGATCGGTCGTTTCAACCAGCCGCGGCCTTTTGAGTCTTGATGTCGGTGGGTCTGGGCTGAACACGTTCGGAACGGGGAATCTCGACGGTCTCGTGCGAGTCGTGAACGGCAACATAGCGGACACGGCTATCCGCGGAGATCTGAACGGGTTGCTCGAGGTGATCGGTGACGGGCAATCCGCTGCGACGGCAGGCAGCATCACAAGTAGTCTCGTGGTTGGGACACAGACCAGTCCCGGCGATCTCAACGGCACGATCCGCGTCTCCACGGTTGCGAGCCCCACCGTCTTTCCCTTCGCGACGGATATCACGGTCTTCGGCGCCGTGAACGACGACCCCGCCACGCCGTACTCGATCGAGCTGGATCAGTGCGTTTTGACCGGCACAATGTCGCTCGCCGGTCCCGTGAGCGACGACATCTTCGTGAACTCGATCATCGGGCAACTTGTTTTCGCCAAGGACTTCGACAGTACGCTCCGCTTGGTCACGATCACGGACAAGTTCGGCGGCACTCCCGGCATCCGCCTCGAGAAGGCGCTCCTTCCCAACGGCCGCATCGAGGTCACAGGGATCAGCGCGACCTCCGTGATCAACGACGGGTGTTTCGACGGCGTCGTGCTGCTCAACGCCTCGGGTACGGCCACCGACGGATGGCAGGGCACGATCGCCGTGGGCGAAGATATCTCGCAGCCTGGCACTTTCGCGCTCGAATTCACGCAGGCCGACTACAACGAACCCAGGGCCTCGTTCACCGGGGCGTGCGGCACGGGCTTTGTCACGGACGGGGATGGGATCATCGCGACCGTCCCGTTCAGCACGTACGACGCGGACAGCTCCCCCGTTGGTCAGACGGTCGTCCCGGCGTTCGCCGCGGGCCTGCCTATCACCGTGCAGCACTACGGCGAGGTCACCACGAGCGGCGTGGGCGCGACGCCCGAGGTCGTCTTCGAGCGCCAGCTCGCGACGCAGGACCCGGATACCGACCCGTGGGCTGCTGTGCCCGCGAGCGAGTGGGCAGCCTCGCTCGATCCTGCGAAGCCACGGGCGGTGATCGTCACGCCGAGCGTCGACCTGCTTGCCGGGTGGAGGTACCGCGTGCGGCCCGACATAACAACGGTCGGCACCGGAGCGCTTGTGAACACCAACGTCGTGGGGGGCGTGGCCGATGACCGCTCGTACTGGTTCGAGATCGAGCTCATCAACACCTGCACCGCAGACATTGATGGAGATGGCGATGTAGACCTAGACGATTTCTCGATCTTTATCGCACAGTTTGGTCTTACCACTCAGCCAGGCGACCCACCGCTTTCGGCAGACTTCGACGGTAATGGAGTTGTTGACCTTGATGACTTCTCGATATTCGCCGCGCAGTTCGAACGCACGGACTGCCTAACGCCACCCTCGGCGATGATGGCTCGAAACGGCAGCGGCTCGCCTATGGCATTCGGACCATCTGGGCACCCGATGGACGAGATCGCACGCCATATCGGGTTTAGAGGGTACGAAGAGCTTGAGCATTTTCTCTACGTAATCCGTCCCGCTGATCAAGCGATCATGATGGAGGTTATAGATCGGGTGATCCGCGGAGAGATGCCTCGCTGAGTTGTAATCAACAGCGTCCGATCAGTCGCGTGTACCATCACGACATGGCCCGACGACCAGCCGCCGCAGCACGCATCCGACCCGATCAGCTCACCGCCGACGCGCGGTGCGCGATCGTCTTCGGCGAAGACCGGTTCCTCCAGCAGCTCTACATCGACGCGCTCCGCGGGCAGCTCGAGGCCGCGTTCGGCGAGATCGAGGTCATCCGCACCGACGGCAAGGCGGTCGAGCCGGCGGAGGTGCTCGACGAGTGCCGTAGCTTCGGCCTGATGACGACGCACAAGCTGGTCGTGGTGGACGACGCGGACCAGATGCTCAAGCGCGAGGGCGTGCGGCCGCTCTTCGAGCGCTACGCCGAGGCGCCGAGCGAGAGCGCCACCCTCGTGCTCCGCGCCTCGACCTGGCACAAGGGTAAGCTCGACAAGGCCGTTGAAGCCGGGGGCGGGCTCCTGATCCCGTGCAAGGCCATGTCGGAGCCTGAGGCTGTCGCGTGGGTGGGCAAGCGCACGACGAAGGCGCACGGGGTCACGATCGATCGGACGGCGGCGGCCCGCCTCGTCGAACGCGCGGGCACCGACCTCGCCAAGCTCGACGCCGAACTCGCCAAGCTCGCGTCGCACGCCGGCGCAGGCGGGACGATCACGCCCGACCACGTCCGTGAGATGATCGGCCTCTCACGCGAGGAGAGCGCGTGGGTCGTCCAAGAGACGCTCCTCCGCGGGAACCCCGCGGCCTCCATGCACAAAGTCAACGAACTGCTGACCGTCTCTCGCGTGCCGCCCATCCTGCTCCGGCGTGCGATGCTCGACCTGGCCAAGAAGCTGCACGCCGTCGGCCGGGCCGCCCGTGACGGCGGCAACCCGGCCAAACCCGGTGCCTCCGTGCGGGTCTGGGGCCCCGTCATCGACGCGGGGCGCTCCCTGCCGCCCGAGGTCTCCGCACGGCTGCTTGAAGAGGCGGTCCGGGCCGACCGAGCCGCCAAAACAGGCCGGGGCGACGAGGTGCGCGGGCTCGAGATCCTGACCGCCCGATTCGCAAGGGCGCTCGCCCGCTGAGCCGATGAAAACCAGTCCCGAGTGCGTTGTGCGGCAGGAGGCCGAATCACGCACGATCGGTTGTGCTCATAGGAGGCAGGAAGCCCGCCATGAACCGCCCACGCTGCTCGTACGCCGGACTGACGATGCTCGCGCTCGCCTGCGTTGCAGGCTGTGCCACCGAGCCACAGCCCGTCACCGATCGTCCCTCTCCGACCTCAGCCGAAGAGTCGCCCTCGATCGCGTCGCCCGCGGATGCGCTCTCGGGCGGTAGTGCTGGCCCCGGGCGTGGGTTGGATGACTTCATCGCTCGAGCCCAGGGCAACGTCGTCGATGATCTCGACGCGGCCATCAAGAGCATGGCCGAGGGAGCCAACACGGGCCCAAACACCGGCCCAAACGCAGCACATTCGGGTTCTGATCCCAGCTCTGCCTCCGGCGCAGGGACCGCTGCGCCTGCCGTCACCATCACACAATCCTCGAGCGCGAGCACCGTCGATCGGGTTCATGCCTCTCCGAGCGCCCGCGGGGGCAAGACCACGATGGACGCACTGGTGGGTGGGCCCGTGAACTTCGCCTCGATCCCCGAATCGCAGGGCCAGCTCGCGTGGCGCCCCCTCACAACGGAAGAGGAACTCCGGGACCTCATCGAGCAGACCGAGCTCCTGGTCGGAGACGAGGCCGACACAACGGGCCTGCCCTTCGGCCCCGCCTTGCGTCTCGGAGCCCTTGAAACGCTCGTGCCCGGTGCGATCGAGCGCCGCTTCGGACCACTTGACCGCGACTCAGATTTCACTCCCGAAGAGCGTGTGATGCTCGAGGCGTGGCGCACGCTGCACCGGGACATCGGCCGCACCGCCGGCGATTCGGCGGGGGGCGATCCCGCGGAGATGGCACGCGCCCTGCGCGAGGCGGCCGAGCGCACCGAGGGGCTGCTCCCCCTGCGCATCCAGGAGGCACTGCTCTGCCGAGAGGTCTACGGGTACGCCTCCTACGAGCCCTTCTATCAGCGCAGCGGGCGAGTGGTGCTCGCTTCGGGCACGCCCCAGCGTGCGATCGTCTACGCCGAGCTCGATCGCTTCGTCTCCGAAGCCGTCACCAAGGGTGGCGTCTCGGGGTACGAGGTCGACCTGCGGCAGAAGGTCGAACTCATCCACTTGGATCGCGGCGCGAGCGGGCAAGACCTCGTCGCCTGGGAGCACCCCGAGGAGCGCATCACCGATTTCTGCCGTCGCCCGCGCCGAGACTTCTTCACGCTCCAGATCATCGACCTGCCCGCGAATCTCTCCATCGGGAAGTACAACCTGCGTGTCACGGTGCGCGAGTCCACGACGGGCGCCGTCGCCCAGCGTGTCATCCCGATCGACGTGCTCGCCGCCCCCACCGCGACAGGCGATCCAGGCTCTGATCTCCCCCAGACCCCTCGGGACAGCGGGGCCCGATCCCGCTGAGTTTCTTTGCTAGAGTCCTCGTCCCATGCACGAGGACGCACACGAAAACCGCCTGCCCACCGATACCGATGACGGGATGCTGCTCGTCATCTCCGGGCCGTCCGGGGTCGGCAAGACGACCATCACCCGGGCGATCGAGCGCTCGATCCCCGACGCGATCTTTTCCGTCAGCGCCACGACCAGGCCCCGCACCGAGGCGGACGTCGAGGGCGTGGACTACACCTTCCACACCGTCGACGAATTCCAACGCCGCGCGGCGGCGGGAGAGTTCCTCGAGCACGCCGTCTACGCCGGCAACCACTACGGCACGCTGCGCCAGCCCGTCGACGCCCAGCTCGCGCGCGGCCGGCTTGTCATCCTTGAGATCGACGTGCAAGGCGCCAAGCAGGTCAAAGAGCAGATGCCCGAGGCGTTTGCGGTCTTCATCCTGCCGCCGAGCGAGGAGACGCTCCTCGACCGCCTGCGCGCCCGCAAACGCGAGAGCGAAGAGATCATCCAACGCCGGTACGAAGCAGCTCGCGCCGAGATAGCCGAAGCCCGCACCTGCGGCGCGTACGACGCCTTTATCGTCAACGACCAACTCGACGACGCGATCGCCGAGGCGATGCAGCTCGTCCGCAGCACGCGCATCCGCTCCGGAGACGCGACGGACTCCAACACATGAACGCTGCGAAGTACTGGGGCAAGGCGATCGCTCGCAGGTCCAGCGCCGAACTCGAAACAACGATCTCCCACACCGTCTGGGCCGGCTCGGACATCAGCCAAGAGGACGCCGACCGCGCGGCCACCAGCCGCGCCGCCGACCTCGAGCGCACGCCGATCGGCTCGGCCCTCCCACCGGACGAGCACAGCACCTACCAGCACTATCCCACTTGGGCCAGGCCCGAGCCGATGATCGATGAGATCCTCGACGAGCACGGCAACCGCGTCGGGGCTGTCACCATCACCAACTACGGCGCCGAGGTGCTCAACACCGAGTCTCTCGCCTTCGTGGACGTCGATTTCTACGACGATCCGGCGCACAAAAAGAAGAGCGGCCTGCTCAGCGGGCTCTTCGGCAAACGCACAGCCAGCCCCAGCCAAGAAGAGCGCTGGCTCGACCGGCTTCGCGACTGGGTCAACGAGACGCCCGAGCGGAGCGTGCGCGTGTACCGCACCGCGGCGGGGCTGCGCTACCTGATCCTCACGCCCGCGATGGATCCGACCTCCGAGGCGACCACCCAGCTCATGCGCACGCTCGAGGCCGACACGCAGTACGCCTCACTCTGCAAGATCCAGCGGTGCTTCCGCGCACGGCTCACGCCCAAGCCCTGGCGCATCGGTATCGAACGCGGGAACGTGCGCTTCGAGCACTACCAGGCGGGCGAGCCCGCGCTGCGCAGCTGGCTGGAGCTGTATCAGGCGTCGAGTGATGGCTACGCCGTCTGCAACCTGATCGAAGAGATCGGCCCAGCGCAGGCGCTCGAACCCGCCACACAGGCGCTCATCGAGCTCCACGACGGCGCAACGGGTGCCACGACAGGGCTCCCGCTCGCCTAACCCGCACGCAACGCGCGTTGATCAGACCGCGGCCCCGATGGTGTTGATGCCGCAATCCACGTAGACGTTCTCGCCCGTCACGCCGGTGGAGAGGTCGGAGACGAGCCATACCGCGGTCCCGCCGACTTCTTTGCCCTCGACGTTGCGCTTGAGCGGCGCGTGCTTGGGTGTTGCATCGAGCATGGTGTCGATGCCGCCCACCGCGGAGCTCGCGAGCGTTTTGAGCGGGCCGCCCGAGATGGTGTTCACGCGGATGTTGTCTTCGCCGAGGTCGGCCGCGAGGTAGCGCGAGGTGCACTCGAGCGCCGCCTTGGCCACGCCCATGACGTTGTAGCCCGAGACGACCTTCTCCGAGCCGTAGTAGCTCATCGCGAGGATCGACCCGCCGCCCGAGGCCTTCATCTGCTCGCGCGCAGCCCGCGACATGGCGAGGAGGGTGTACGCACTGATGTCCACCGCGCTCGTGTACGCCTCGCGCGGCGTCGACGCGAACGCGCCAGGCCGCAACCACTCACGGTCGGCGAAGGCGATCGAGTGGATCACGAAGTCGAGGCGGTCGTGGTCCTTCGCGTAGTCGGCGAAGACCGCGTCGATCTCGGTGTCGTTCGAGGCGTCGCACGGGCGGAGCCACGCGTTCTCGATGCCCATGCCCTCGACCGCCTTGCGGGTGCGCCGCTCGTTCTTCTCACCCGGGAGGTGTGTGAAGGCGCACGCGCCGCCGTTCTCCGTGATCGCGCGGGCGATGTGGGTGGCGTACGAGCGATCATTGGCGACGCCGAAGACGAGGCCCTTCTTGCCGGCGAGGATAGACATGCGCGAGCCTTTCGGTACACAGAGCGGGCCGGGCGACGGGCCGCCGAACGATGGATTCGAAACAGAGAATAGGGACGAGGAGTGTAGACGAGCGCCCCGATCGCTTCACGCCTGCCAGTCGAGCACGATCTTGCCGAACTGCTCGCCCGCCTCGAGTCGTTCCCACGCCGAGCGCGCGTCGGAGGCGGGGATCACAGCGTCGACCACCGGGGAAACGAGCCCCGCGTTGAACAGGCTCACCACTTCTCGGAATTCGTCGTTCGAGCCCATCGTCGAACCGAGCAGTCGGAGCTGGTTCCAGAACAAGCGGGCCTGGTCCGTCTCGACGCGCGGCCCTCCGGTGTTGCCCGGCGTGACGAATGCGCCGCCCCGCGCGAGAGACTTGATGCAGTTGAGGTGGGTGGGCTTGCCGACGGAGTCGATCGCCATGTCGACGCCGCGCTTGTTGGTCCAGGCGCGGACCTCCTTCGACCAATCCTGCCCCTCGTCGAGGATCGCGTGGTCGGCGCCGAGCTCGCGCGCACGCTCGAGCTTCCACCCGTGCCTGCTCGTCACTACAACAGGGCAGGCAAGCCACTTGGCGATCGCGAGCGCCGCCGTCGCCACCCCCCCGCCGATACCCGTGATCAGAACACCCTGCCCCGGGCGGAGCCCGCCCTTGGTGCACATCATCGAGTAGGCCGTCAGTGCGCACAGCCCGTACGCCGCGGCCTCTACAGGATCGGCATCGTCGGCGACCGGAGCGAGGTTGGCGGCGGGTGCGCAGAACTCGGCTTTGTGGAAGCCCGGGTGGTGCTCGCCGAGGAGCTCGTAGTCCGGTGCGAGGGTCGCGCCCGTCGGGTCGCCCGGGTGCACCCTCGGCGGGATGCGTGTCGCCGCGTTCACGATCACGCGCTTCCCGACCCAGCTCTCATCGACGCCATCGCCGACCTCTTCCACAACGCCGCAGGCGTCACAACCGCCGACGTGCGGGTACGTGATATCGACACCGGGGATGCCCATGCCCGTCCAGATGTCCATCCGGTTGAGCGCCGACGCGAGCGTTCGGACACGCGCCTCGCCCGGCCTCGGGGCCAGCTGCGGCCAATCGCCGACGACTCGGACGCTGGCAGCGACGGTGGAGACTTTGGGATCGGTTCGCTCGTGGAGTGTGACTGCGCGCATGGGCGCGAGTGTAGCGTGCGCACCGCCAGGCAGAAGTTGCGCAGCCGGCTCGAGCGCATTGTGCCTCTGCTTGAGGTGGGCACTAGGCCTTGTATGCCCAAACGGGCCCCGTGCGATATCAGGTCCGCAGCATTTATCCCGTCGTGCGGGCAGGGGCGTGCGCCCGATGACTGGGCTTCGACCATGAGCATCTCCCGAGGAGTCACGATGATCACCGCGACCGACGCCCGCACCGCCGATTCGACCACCGCCGACTCCCGCGCCCAGGCCGTTCAGCGGATTCTCCGCCGGAACCCCGGGGTGGACCCCGCCTTCCTCGACCGGTTCTCCGTCGATCAACTCGATCACTACGCGCAGCACCTCGAGTGCCTCGAGACCCCCCGCGGGCGGGATGCCCGCTGGACGCGCACCACGCGCACACCCGCCGTAACCGGCTGGTCCGCACGCGCCGAGCGCATCTCGAGCCTCTGGTCGTAACCCGGGTCCCCCTGAAAACAGGCCGGCCTATTCGCCCTCGGCCCCGCCCTGGCCGCGGACGGCATCGAGCTGCTTCTTCAAGAGTCGCAGCCGCAGGAGCGATTTGGCACGCGTGAGCAGCTCGACCTTGTAGACGGGCTTGGTCAGGAAATCATCGGCGCCGGCTTCGACGGCCCGCTCGATGTCCCCCACTTCGCTCAGCGCCGTGACCATCACGATGGGGATATCACGCGTCGCAAGGTCGGCCTTGAGCTTGGTGCAGAGCTGGTAGCCGCTCATCCGGGGCATCATCACATCGAGGATGATCAGGTCGGGCAGCTCCTGCGCGATGGCCTCTTGCGCCTCGATCCCGTCCGAAGCCGTCTGCACCTCGCACCCCAGATCCTCGAGATAGGCCTGGAGGAGCTCCTGGTTCTGCTCTTGATCGTCCACGACGAGGATGAGGGCCTGCGAGAGGTTCATCTCCGCGTCGAGGGCGGCCTCGTCTATTGGATTGGTGTTGGAACCGGCGTCCGGAGCGTTCATGGGCGTTCCCCTAGGTCTGTGCCGAGATTGAACAGCGCAGTGTACGTCCCAAGCGGACGACGCGCCGGGGGGCGGTGCCTATCCTCCAGACCACCAAGCCGCGGAGGGGTTTCGCCCGTCTCTCGCGGGGCCATGGCGCCCCGCTGCGAGCGCCCCGGACGCGACGGAAGGACCCGCGAGGATGACCGTGACCGCAGCCGAATCTCTCCCCTGGCACGACCAGTACAACGAGCCGACCTTCGACGAGCTGCGTGGGCATTACCAGAACCCGCAGGTCCTGGCACTCTTCGACGCAGCCCGGGCCCGGTTCCTCGCCTTCGACGGGATCACCGAGCACATCTCCTGGCAGGGCATGCCCTGGCGCTGGACGCTCCTCTACATCAAAGAGGGCGACCCCACGACGGCACTCGCGTACCTGGTGCCCAACCCCGAACGGCCGATCGTTGCCGTCCCGCTCATCGCCGACATGCTGCGATCCATGCCCGCCCACCGCTTCAAGAAGCACCTCAAAGAGGTCCTGGGCCTCGCGAACCTGGTCGACGGCACCTACTGGCCCGCCTTCGAACTCGCAGCCAAGAGCCAGACCGAAGACGTCCTCGACCTTGTCCGTCGCAAGCACGACTTTGTGATCGGCAAGGCCAAGCCGCGCCCCGGCGTCTAACGACGACCACAGCTGGCCCAGGGCCGGCCTCAGCCCGCCTCAGCCGTCGTCACGCGCGGGCTGCACCACCCAACTGCCGCGGCGCCACCCGCCGTCCGCGTCCGGGCTCCACTTCGTCCGCCCCGCCTGCACACCCGCGCTCACCAAGAGCTCCGCGGGGTCAAGGTCGCGCGCCGGCGCGTTCTCGCGCATCAGCAGATCCGCAGCCCACGACTCGGGCTCGGCCCGCAACAAGACCATCTCAGCGCGCAGCGACGCGGTGAACTCACCCGCCGAAAGCCCGGGGCCCGGGTTCCCGCCGTTCGCAGGGTTAAGCGGTCTGAACTCCCCCTCGCGCGGCCGGCCGGGGGTCAGGCGATCCTCATCGCGACCGGTCCGCGCATCGTTCTCGACCCGCGCCGAGACATCTCGCGCCGCCAACGGCGACACACCGACATCCTTAAGCACGCGCTCGAGATCCAGATCGAAGAGGATCGGCCGCACCCGCCGGTAGTCACCCGCCCGGTGGCGGCTCAACGCCTCCGCCGCCTCGAGTCTCTCGCGCTGAACCTCGCCCACGCTCGTAGCCGACTGCCCCTTCGCTTGGGCCATCGTGAGGAGCCAGCGGCGCTCGATCGGGTCCGGCGTGATCTCGGCCGTCGCCAGCGCCACACTCCGCGCGAGCGCAAGCGCGTCCACCCGCGCGTCTTGCTGGCCGATCGCGTACGACAACGCGTAGAGCTCGCGCGCGAGGCGGTAGCCATCGCTGTCGGGGAAACGGCTCACGACCTCCTCCGCGAGCTCGAAGTACGCCTCATGATCGTCGGGATCGAGCCCCTGCAACCGGTCGATCAGCCGCGCGTCCGCGTCCGCGGCCGTTTCTACTGCAAGCCTTGCCGGTTCTTCGAGCACGCGCACCTGCTCGCCGGGCGCGATGGCCACCGCCAGAACAACACCGATCGCTGCCGCACGGATGCGTCTCATGCGCCCACCCCCCCATCGTCCTCGGGCGCAAGTCGGAGCCGCCAAAGCCGGGCCATGGCGCGCTCCGCTATACGAAGCTGCTCGGTCACACGCGACGCGGCGCGCCAGTCCTGTGCGCACGATTGCACGATCAACTCGATCTCCGTGCCGCGCGAAGGGCGTTCGGCGACCATCGCGTAGGCCATGATCTCGACGAGCGCGAGCTGTGCCCCCGCGAAGCGCTGCAGCCTCCCGTCTCCGAAGCCCCTGCGGGCCTCGCGGGCCCGTTCGAGCTCGTTCAGCGAGCGTTTGGCCCAACCGCCCTCGGGGATGTCACGGACCTCGTCCGCCCACGCATCCCACAGGGTTTCCGCGGTCTCTAACAGCGGGCGATCAACGCTCGATTGCGGCGCACCAAGGACGATCTGCCGGAAGTCCACACCGGGCGTGGGCGCCTCTTGGGCCTGAGATTCAGATGCATCAGCGGCACCCGTGCGCGTTGCAAGCCGCGCGTTGTACGCGTCGCGTACGCGGCGTTCGGACTCGCGCAGCGAGGTCGGCGTTGCACGCGCGATGAGATCCGCAAGCCGCTCGGCGAGAGCACGGCGGACGGACGCGCGCCACGCCTGCGAACGCACCGCCGGCAGTTCGCGGCCTGTGACGAAGACGATCAGATCGTGCACGTCGGGCTGGGGGGACGCGGAGTGCGCGATCTCCAGCAGGCCATTGACCACGAAGGGGTCGTCCGCGTGCGCACGCACCGCGCGTTGGGCCGCCGAGCGCACCGAGCGGTTGCTGCCCACGACCGCCGCCTGCGCGAGCACATCACCGTCAGCAGGCCCCTTGGGCGCGTCGCCCGAGGTCAGGAGTGCGAGCAGATCAAGCCGCGCCTCTTCCGCCCGGCCAGCGCGGAGGTACTCGCCCGCCCAAACGCCATCGGGCTCGGACGCGCGCCCGGTGAAGCGGCGCAGGTCGATCTTGCCGCCGGATTGCAACCCGAAGGGCTCGGCGAGGATCGCCTCTACTTCGTCGAGCGATTGGCCCGCGCTCTCGGCATCGCCCGCCCAGCTCTGCGACGCCGAGGCACTCAATACAGCAAACGCAGCAGCCACCTGAGCGTCGCCCTCCGCGACGAGTTCTGCTTGCCCCGTGCGCGCGAGTTCCTGTGCCTGCTCGAAGAGTTCGACCCATCGTTGCGCGAAGCCCGAAGCGCCGCTCGATGCAACGACCCCAAGTGCCGCAGCGAAGGCCTCGCGCGACGCCGCACGATCCGCAGCGGTGCCCGCGGACGAGAGACTCGCGCTGCTCGCCGCGCTCGGTGCGACCCCACCCTCGATGAGAAGGCGGGAAAGCGGCGCGAGGCGAACAGTCGGCACCGCTGGATCGTCCCACAGCGCAACAAGAGACCGGGCGCCCTCCGAACCCTCCTGCCAACGACGGAGTTCGACGACCGCACGCACAATCGCGGTCTCGCGCTCGTTCAACGCGCCCTGCCCGCGCAACACGCGTAGGAGTATCGCGTCGAGCGCCGCGTTCCCCGCCTCAGGCTGGTGCATGCGAAACGCTCGCCCTGTCTCCGCCCAGACCGCTACATCCGCGCCGTCAAAGAGCAAACCGATGAGCCGTCCCGCAGCGTAAGAAGAGAGCAGAGGCTGAATCGCTACCGGCTCTACGCCACTCAGCGCATCGCTGGCGACGATCTCGAAGGTGGTGCCTGTGACAAACCCCGCGTAGCGCGAAAGGAGCGCGGCCGCGAATATCGACGGCGTCGCCTCCGCAGACATGGCATCTCGCGCGATGCGCTCGAGCACCTCCACTTCGGCCAGCCCCGGCTCCGCGAGCGTGTCGGCCGCAAGGTAAGCCAGCGGGTAAAAGGCATCGGTCTGTATCTCGGGCCAGCCCGTCGAAGCCGCTTCGTACGCCCCGAGGAACAGGCCACGAGCCGCAACCGGATCGGTCCCCACGGAAGAGCGAGCCTCCGCGAAGGCCCGCTGCACGCTCGGCATATCCGAAGCGACGGGGGTCGGCGCCGAGGGCACGACGGCAGGAGCCGGCACCACGCTCGGCGTGTTCGGCGTCTGCTGCGAGCCCTGTTGCGCTTCACGCGATGATGCCGAGGGCCCAGCCGTCCGACTCAGCACCACGTACAAGATCGCAGCGGCGAGGATCGCCGAGAGCGCGAAGAGCGAGAACGTCGCTGCGAGCAGTGCGCGCGAGGCCGGCGATCGCGACACGCGCGGCGTCCCGGCTTCCACCGCCGGCGCTTCTTGCTGATCGGTTTGCGGGGCCGGGGCGACCGCGACGAGCGCGTAGGCCTCCGCGAGCGAGAGCCCGAGCGCATGCGCGACAGAGCCGAACCGATGCTTCGCGGTCGCGTTCCAACCGCCGGAATGAGCGATCACCGCCATAAGCGTGCGGCGATGCTGCTGGGCACGCGGGTCGGCGGAAGCATCGATCGGGTGCATGGGCCTGGCGGGGCGTGCGGGCTGATCGACGCCCGCAGGGGGGGCTTCCGCCGAGAGCTGTGCAGCCGCGACGTAGAGCGCAAGGCGCACTTCGTCGGCTTCGCTGCTGCGCGCCTGCGGGTGCTCGTCGACCTGCCGCAAACGCTCGCTGAGCGCCCGGTCGATCGTGCCGGCGTCCGGATGAGCCGTAGCGAGACCGAGCAGCGCACGGGAGCCGTCCGCAGCACCCGCGCCGAGGAACCGCTCGAGTGGAGGTCCGTTAGCCACCGCTCGCCTCCTCGGTGATACCGAGACGTTGCGCGAGCCGGCGGATCCGATCGCCCCAAGGCTCGGGCCCGTAGTCCGGGTACAGCGCGCGGTGTTGACGCAGCGCCTCGCGTAAACGCGCAATGTCTACGAGTTCGAGCAGCTCGAACTGAACGAACCTCGCTTCGAACCAGTCTCGTGATCCCGGCCGAAGACCCGCGACAAGCCGCCGCTGGGCGTCAAGCGCACCTTCATGCTCGCCCGCAGCGGAGGCCAGCTCGACGTACCCGAGCAGCAGTTCCCGCGAGTCGCCGCGGTCGCTGAGCAACGACGCGTACAACGACTGCCCGAGGGCACGCGCCTCGCCGTCCGCAGCGTTTTGCCAGACCGCGCGGGCCGCATCCGCGACGTTTCGCGCGAGCGAAGCCGACGCCTCATCCAACAGATCGCCCTCCGTGTATCCGCCCGCGGGGACAAGCCCGCGCCCGACCCTGTACACGCGAGCGGCGGCCTCGATCGCCTCGGCCGATCCGGGGTCCGCTGCGCGAAAGCGGCGCCACTGGCGGGCCGCGTGTATGTACACGAGGCGTGCGCCCTGCGCTCCGAGTTCAGGGTCCGAAGCGGCGAGCTGCGCGAGCTGCGCCTCGGCGCTGGCAACATCACCTACAGCGAGCGCGTATTCGGCGCGGCGGAAGGCGAGCTCGTCGGCATAATCGCTTGTGCTTATCAAGCCCAATGACTCCATGCTCTCGAGCGCATCAATCGCGCGCGAAGCACGCGCGAGATCGGGCACCTCCATGCGTAGAGCAATGCCGAGGATCCGACGCGCGGTCGTCGCAGCTGCGTTCGCTGCGTCTGCATCGTCCGAGGCCCTCCGCCGATCGAGCGCGAGCAGCGGTTCGGCGAGATCGAGATACCGCTGTTCCCGGAAGGCCGCGACGCTCGCCGGCGCGTCTCGCGCTTGCCGGTAGGCGATGCGCGCCGCGTTCCTGCGGGCCGTCTCGTACCCCGGCTCATCGGAGTCGATCTCGAGGAGCAACGCAAGCGCCGCCTCGGGAGATTCGCCCGCACGTTCGATCGCCCGGCGCAGGACTAGCCCCGACGCCCGTTCGTGATCAGGAAACGCGGTGAGAAAGTCGTCGATCAGTCCGGTGCGCTTCTCGGCCCACTCCTCAGCAGACCCTTGAGTGGGCGCCGGCTTTGCAGAGAGCGCCGCGTCGTAGGCCGCGATCGCCATCCAGAGCGCGTCCGCGTGGGCCGGGCTCCCGGGGGCAGCGCTCTCTGCTGCGCGCACGAAGAGCGAGGCCGCATCGTCCGCGCCCTGGACCGCAGCCGGCGCAGCGAGTTCACCGGAGTAGAACCTGCAGAGCCCGATCACGAGCAGCGTGCTGCCCACCGCGTCGGTGAACTGGTCGGCATCACGCTCCGCGAGCAGACCGAGCAGCTCGTCCGCGATGCGGGTGTACTCGGCCCTGATCCCAGCGTCGTCGGTCGGGCCGTTGGGGTTGTCGCCTGCGGCGTGCAAGGCTCGCGCGTCCTGATAGGCGATCAGACCACGCACCAGCAGGCTGACGAAGCCGGAAGTATCCAGCGCTTGCACCCCGAATACCTCAACGGTCTCGACCGCCTGACCGAGTTCGCCGAGGGTGACGATGCGTGCCAATGCCCGGTCGCGGAGAGCCGCCGCTGCGGGTTCGGCCTGCGTGCTCGTGAGCGCCCGCATCGCCTCGACCGCAGCGAGACGCGCGCGGATGAGCACGTCCGGGTCCTCATCGTCCGTCGCTTCGAGCGCGCGCGCCATCCCCGACCAGTCTTCGAGCGCAGCGAGCGCGAGGAACCTGCGCGTCGGGAGCTGTTCGCGGATCTCCCGAGGCAAGCGCTCGTCGTTCTCCACGAGCTCGTACCAACTCATCGCACGCTGCTCGAGGCCCGCCAGCGCGTAGCAGTATCCGACCGCGATCGCCGAACGCGCGATGTGCGGGAACTGGAAGAACCCTTCGCGGACGCGCTCGGTCTGCGGCTCCGCACCAGGCTGGGCGTTGAGCAGCCACCCGAACGATCGCCGGGCCACACCCGCGGCGTCTCGGTCGCGCCCGAACTCCGCGACGTACCGGGCCGACCACCCCGCGAGGTAGTACGCCGCCGACCGGCGCTCTCGCGCCTCGGCCAGGCGGCGTTCGACGAGCGCGATGTCCGCATCGCTCGCGCGCTCCTCCCGGCTTTCCAGACGCTGGACACGCTCGTGCGCTTGACCCGCGACCCGGCCGAAGATCGTCATCAACTCGCGCATCCTGCGGAGGGCCACGTCCGCGTCGCGCTCGTCCGTCGCGCGCAGCCGCCAACGCTCGAGCACCGCCTCGGAACGCTCGAAACTCGCGCGAGCCAGTGAAAAACGGAGCTCCTCGGCCTCCATCTGCGGGATCGCTGCCAGCAGCGCCTCGGCACGAAGCTCGATGCGCTCGCGCTCCTGCGGAGAGTCTGAACTCTCGAGCAGCCGGGCGTACAACTCCGCGAGCCTGCGCGCGGCCGACGCACGCTCTTGACCCGAGAGTTTCTCCAACGAGCGTTCGATGTACTCCGCGTGCAACGCATCGAGGCCCAGGTCCTCGAGGTAGCCCTCCACCGCGCGCTCCGCGGTCGCAGCGTCCTCCTGTGCGCGCGCCGAACAAGGAGCACACCCAATCGCCCAACCAGCCGCACAAACGAGCATCAAACAGCGAAGCTTCACGGCGATGCCTCCGACTGCTCGTCTTCCCCGGGCACGTACGTCACCGCGAGGAACCCCGCATCGCGGGCGGCCTGCAGCGCAGCCGTCGCCCACTCTGTCGAGACTGCGCCGTGGCCGCGCACAAAGAGACCGCCCTCTTGCGGCAGCGCTTCGAGGACCGCGCGCAACTCTTCCTTGGTGCGCATCGTGCGCGAACCAACGCGGAATGCCGGCTGGCCCGCGACAGGAATCACATCGATGATCTGAGGCTGGAAATCCGCTGCACCGCCACCCGCGACCCGCTGGGCCTGCAACGCCGGCGCCAATTCCGATTCGGGGGGCTGCGCCGTGTTCGTCACGAAGAAGTAGATGAGCAGCAGGAAGATGACATCGATCATCGGTGTTAGTTCGGAGCGCAGGAGCGAGCGTCGCCTGCGTTTCTGCTGCGCGGGGACGAGGTTCATCCTCCACCCCCCGCCGGCGTCTCGGTGCCCAGGCGCCACTTGGTCACACCCTGCTGGACGAGGGCACGCGCGAGGCTGTTGAGGTGGACGAGCGGCGCGTCTTTGTCCGCGCGGACGAGCAGATCAACCGCCGCCGGATCGCCGGCCGAATCGATCTCGGCGAGCAGCATCTCGAGCACCCGGCTGAACGCAACGGCGTCTCCGTCGACGATGAACCGGCCATCCGGATCGATGTTCACGATCAGCCCGGGCGAGATCGAACCCAGCTCGGCCTCACCCTCTTCCTGAGGCAAATCGATCGGCGCGCGGGCCGCATCGACGAGCGACGAGGTCGTGAGGAAGAAGATGATCAGCAGGAACACCACGTCCACAAGAGACGTGATCTCCATCGCCATCACCCGCGGGCGGTTGTGTTGATCGCTCAGGAATCGCACGGGGTATCAGGGGTTGGGCGTGGGTGCTTGCGGCCGCGCTTGCGGGCCCGCGGGACGCTGGGGCGGGGCCGGCGAAGGCGCGCCGCCGGCCTGACGCGGGCGTTCGATGTGCGCGGCCAGCGCATCGATCGTCTGCCCGATATCCGACGCGAGGCCGTCGATGCGGTTACGGAGAAACGTGACGATCGCCTGCGTGGGGATCGCAAGACTGAGGCCCATGATGGTCGTGACGAGCGCGAGCGAGATGTCGCCCGCGAGCTGGTCGGGGCGGGCGAAGCCCTCCGCCGTATTCATCGCAGCGAAGGCCCCGTTGATACCCACCACCGTCCCGAGGAGCCCGAGCATCGGCGCGATGTTCGCCACCAGCGCGAGCGCATCGGTCGAACGGTACAGGCGCGCAACACGGTCCTGCCCCGCCTCCTCCAGCGCCTGCTTCAGTTCCAAGGCGCCGAACGGGCTCCGGCGGTAACGGCTCAGACCCGCGCCGACAACAGAGGCGAGAAAAGATCGCTCCTCGGGGTCGTCGCACAACTGGGCCGCCTCCGCGACGCGCCCCTTGCTCAACATCTCGTCGAGACGCATCACGAGCTCTTCGGGGGCGAGCGCCGACCGGCGGATCTGCACAAGGTGCAAAATCACCAGCGCGAACGCCACGACCGAAAGCGTCATGATGATGTAGCCGATGAGCCCGCCCGCGGAGAGAAACTCCAGCGCGGACATGCCGCCCTCCTCGGGCGCACCTGCGGGGTCGGCCTGCGCCATGAGCGCGTGTACAAATCCGTATCGGGTCACGATGGCGTGTCCTCATCTATCGCGTCGTCCGACGCTTCGGGAGCGCGGCGAGCCGCGGGGTGATCGGGATAGCTCTCTACAAGCACGGCCTCGAGGCGCGTCGCCTCTTCGGTGCGACCGAGATCCTCGAGGGTGCGCACGATGTCGCGGAGCACAACCGCCGAGAGGTTGGGCTGACGCCCACCGAACTGCGCGGGGACTTCCATCAGCCGGAATACCCCCTCCATGCGCAGGGCTTCGTCTTCCTCACGGAGCAACGAACGGCCGATGGCCGCTGTGGTCCACGCGCGTTCCCAAGCCGGCATCGAGCGGTTCGTGCGCAGACGCTCATCGAGTCGCTCGCGCAGCGCGGGTTGCCGCTCGAGCGGCAGCAGCTGTGCCGCGACGAGCCGGCGCACGAGCTCCACCGCGGGGTCGGCCGAGCGGGCGATCACCGCCTCGCCCGCGGTCCCCGTGAGCGCCGCTTCGTAGAGCTCGGCGAAAGCCCGCGCGCGCTCATCGGCGTCCGCATCGGGCATCGAAAGCTGCGCGCCGGGATCCCTATGCGAGAAGAAGGGCGGCAGCGCGGGAACGAGCCCCGTCCGCGCGTCGGTTGTGCTGGTAGCAACGGGCTCGCCGTCGAGTTTCACACCCGCGTTGCGCAGCCCCAGCGCCGTGAGCCACGCCTCCACCGCACCCGCCGGGTCGCGCTCCATCCGGCAGGCTAGCGTGCCCTCGACGATCAATAACCCTGTCGGCCCGTCGAACGAATCGCTCTCGGCGTACAGCCGCTCGAACAGCGGCGCCGCGAGCGCGATATCGCCGCGAGACAAGCGCGTGCGTGCGCGCCAGACGGCATCCGCGAGCTCCGTAAACGCGAGCGACTCACGCCTCATATCGCCCTCGACGCGCATCACGCGATCCCAGGCGATCGTCCGCGGAGACGCGCCGCCGACGCGCACACCCGCCGGCGACACCGACTCCACCGGCGCCTCGACAACGCCGCCCGTGCGCAGGACTACATCCCCGCCGCACACGCCGCAGCAGACAAGGAGCAGGATCGGCGTGCGCTTCACGGCCCGGCCGTCCCTTCCACGTGCGTGTAGCTCCCGCCCGACTCCCGCGCGATGCGGCGCATCACCTCTTCGCCGTCGCGGTTGACGAGCGTGATGCAATGGATCGGCACCCGCCGCGTGCCGCGATCGTTGAGCTGCGCGATGAGCTCGGCGACCTCGTTGTTGCGCCCCTCGAAGGCGCCGTCGGTCATGAAGTAGATCGCGTCGGGGCGAGGCCGTAACTGGAAGACCATCTGAAACGCGGGGTCGGGGTACGTGCCGCCCGCTGCGTTCATCGCGTCGATCTGGGGCATGACGCGTCGCTTCGCCGCGTCGGAGGCGTCCACCCAGCGCACGCCCGTCACCGGGCTCGCGCGCGAGCTGAACGAGAAGATCGAGAAGTGCGTGTGCTCGAGCAGACCGCTCACCGCCTCACGCAGCTCGCGCTGGAGGGTGCTCAGTCGACGATCGAAGGCCATCGACCCCGAGACATCGACGATAAACGCGAACCGCGAGCCGTAGGCTTCGACGCCGAAGAAGCTCGCCGCCCCGCCCGACCCCGATCCTGTCGCGCCCGATCCGGTCGCCTCTCCCGCGCCGTCGAGCCCGGTGAGTTCGCCCGTGCGGAGTGCCGCCAGATCGCCGTCGGTCAGGGGCACGAGTTCGTCGAACGTCGGCAGATCCTCCGCAGCCGACTCGCCCAGCGCGTCGGGGATCTCGGTCGCGAGTTCCACCTCGGAGAAACTGCCCTGCAGTTCGACGTCCACCATCGTCGCCAGGGGGACCTCGCCCGCCTGCCCATCGATGCCCGCGACCGGGCGCTGAATAATCAAGAGCGCGAGTACGAGCCCGAGCGCCAGGTGGGCCGCGAGAGACGCCGCGATTGCAAAGAGTCGCAGCTCACGCGGCCGAATCGAAGCGTGACGCTCCTCATCGAGCGAGCCCACCGCCGGCCCTGCTGCCGCACGCCCGTATCGCGCAGCACCAGGCTGCGGCTGACGGGGTGGGTTGGTCGGGTGCGCGGGCATCGGTGCCGCCTCCTGCGGGCCTGTCTGGGGTTCGCGAAGCCGCCGTGCCTCACACGCACGTTATAGGCGATCGTGCTACCGTCTGGTTCCACTCTCCAACGCCCACTGGCGCCCTCTATTTCAAGAATAACACCAGACGAGAACCGAACATGCCCCCCACCGATGCCGACGCACCCGCGTACCGACGCGTCCTCCTCAAGCTCTCCGGCGAGGCCTTCTCCGGCGAGGGCGGTTTCGGCGTCGAGTCCGACCACATCCGACACATCGCACGCGAGGTCATCGCTGCCAAAGACTCCGGCACGCAGATCGCCGTCGTCGTCGGGGGCGGCAACATCATCCGCGGCTCGCAGCTCGCCCGAGAGGGCGTCATCCACCGCGCCACCGCCGACTACATGGGCATGCTCGGCACCGTCATGAACGGCATCGCCCTCCGCGAGGTCCTCACCGGCATGGGGCGCCCCGCCCGCTGCATGACCGCCCTCGACATCCCGGGCGTCGCCGAGCCCTTCATCCGCCTCCGCGCCATCCACCACCTCAACAAGGGCGAGGCGATCGTCCTCGCGGGCGGCATCGGCAACCCCTTCTTCACCACCGACACCACCGCCGCCCTCCGCGCCACCGAGCTCGAGTGCGACGCGATCCTCAAGGCCACCAAGGTCGACGGCGTCTACACCGCCGACCCCAAGAAGGACCCGAGCGCGACGCGCTACGCGTCCCTAACTTTTAAAGAGGCCGTCGAGAAAAAGCTCGGCGTGATGGACCTCACGGCGCTGACGATGTGCGAAGAGAACAACGTGCCGGTGGTGGTCTTCGATTTCCGCGAGGACGGGAACATCGCGAAGGTGGTGCGGGGGGAGGATGTGGGGACGGTGGTGAGTTCAAAAATCACCGCAACCACGGCCTGAACGCAGTCAACGCCCAATTTCGGGAAAAACGTTGACAGCAATTACACGAGCAGGGTATTCCTGTAC
>CAZNUZ010000012.1:0-42723 GCA_964576725.1 uncultured Phycisphaeraceae bacterium | reverse complement strand
GCTCGGATCATTTCTTCGTCGTGCTCGACGACGAGGACGGTGTTGCCGATGTCGGTGAGGTGGCGGAGCGTGGCGATGAGGCGGTCGTTGTCGCGCTGGTGGAGGCCGATGGTGGGCTCGTCGAGGACGTAGCAGGCGCCGACGAGGCCCGATCCGACCTGCGTCGCGAGGCGGATGCGCTGGGCCTCGCCGCCCGAGAGCGTGTTGGTGCGTCGGTCGAGGGAGAGGTACTCGAGGCCGACCGATGCGAGGAAGCCGAGGCGGTTCTCGACCTCGCGCACGATGGGCTCGGCGATCTCGCGCTGCTCCTTCGTCAGCTCGAGCCCGGAGATCACGCGTCGCGCGTCGGCGATCTTGAGGCTCGCGAGGTCCGCGATGTTGCAGCGGTGCGGGTCGTCGGTGAGGCCGTGGAGCCTGCGCTGCTCGATCTGCGCCTTGGGGAGCGCTTCCTTGGTGCGCACGAAGACGGAGAGCGACTCGATGCGCAGGCGGTCGCCGTGGCAGTCGGGGCAGACGTTCTGCGTCATGAACTGGTGCAGGTGGTCCTTGACCCACTGGGAGTCGGTCTTCTCGAACCAGGCGCGGAGGAGCTCGAGGACGCCTTCCCACTCGCCTTCGTCGTCGCCGTACATGAGCAGCTCGTACTGCTCCTGCGACAGCTCGCCCATGGGCGTGTGCTGGTCGACGCCGTACTTCCGGCAGAACCTGCGGATGACCTTCGGGAAGTACATCCCGCCCGGCCCGTTCTTCTTGAAGGGCGCGATGCCGGCGCGGGCGATCGTCTTCTCGTGGTCGGGGCAGACGAGCTCCTCGTCGAACTCCAGGATGACGCCGAGCCCCTCGCACGTCGGGCAGGCGCCGTAGGGCGAGTTGAAGGAGAAGATGCGAGGCTCGAGCTCGGAGAGTGCGCACTCGGGGTGCTCGGAGCAGGCGAAGTGCTCGGAGTAGACGCGGTCCTCCCACGTCCCCTTCTCCTTGTCCGTGTTGATCGCGACGCGGACGACGCCCTTACCGACCTTGAGCGCCGTCTCGACGGACTCGACGAGTCGCTGGCGTGCGTCGGGCTTCACCACGACGCGGTCGATCACCGCCTCGATGGTGTGCTTCTCGTAACGCCCGAGATCCAAGGGGTTCTCGCCCTCGTTCTCGGCGAGGGTGGAGCGGAGGTCGACGACGTCGCCGTTGACGCGCGCGCGGATGAAGCCCTGCGCGAGCAGGTCCTCGAGGACCTCCTTGTGGAAGCCCTTCTTGCCCTCGATGACGGGCCCGAGCACCATCAGGCGCGTGCCCTCGTCGAGGTTGAGCACCGAGGCGGCGATCTCCGAGGGGCTCGTCGCGTCGATGGGGAGGCCGCAACGCTCGACGACCGCGCCGTTCTTGGTCTTCGTCGGGTGCCAGCAGGTGGGCGATCCGATGCGCGCAAAGAGCAGGCGCAGGTAGTCGTAGATCTCGGTGGAGGTCGCGACGGTCGAGCGCGGGTTGTGACCCGATGAGCGCTGCTCGATCGCGATGGTCGGCGGCAGGCCCTCGATCTCCTCGATGTCGGGCTTCTTGAGCTGGTCGAGGAATTGGCGCGCGTACGCGGAGAGCGACTCCATGTACTTGCGCTGACCCTCCGCGAAGATGGTGTCGAAGGCGAGCGAGCTCTTGCCCGACCCCGAGAGGCCCGTGATAACCACGAGCTTGTCGCGCGGGATGTCGAGGTCGACGCCCTTGAGGTTGTGCTCGCGCGCGCCGCGGACGCGGATGCACTTTTCGGGGCCGACCGTTCGGGCGGGGGCGGCGGTGCGCTCCTTCGAGGTCTTCTTCTTCCCCGCGGTCTTCTTCGCCGGGCTTTTCTTCCCCGCGCTCTTCTTGCGGACGGGCTTGGCTTCGGCCGTTGTCGATGGGGTGTCCGCGGGCACAGGGCGCTCCATTGGGTGCGATCAGCCGTCGGGCTGCGTTTGGGTGTCGTCCGGGTTCGCGGATGGTACGCCCTCAGGCGATGTCGGAGCGCTGGGTCCACCCGAGTCTTGGGGAGATGCCTGTTCCCCGGGAGGGGCTGGTGCCGGCGTCTGCTGATCGGGGGAAGCCTGCTGGGTGCCCTGGTTTGCGGGCGGCGGGTTCAGTCGTGATCGGGCGGAGGTCCAGAAGTACACCGCCATCAGCCCGATGCCCACGCCGATCAGGTAGGTCTTGATCCGCTCGCCCTTGGAGGTCATGCGCATGGTCATCGGCCTCTGCCCTTCGACTTTCTGCCCTTTTTCCGTCCGGGCGCACCGGGTTTGCGTTGAGCGCTGCCCGCTCCGAGGTCGGAGAGCCGGATGCTGTCCGACTCGAGGAGCGCGGGGTCGTCTTTGAGTCGTTGGAGTTGGTCGCGGAGCGAGGCGGCTTTTTCGAACTCGAGGCCGCGAGCTGCTTCGAGCATCTCGTTCTCGAGCATCTCGAGGAGGTCGGCGCCGGCGTAGGTGGGCTCGGAGGTGTCGACGGCGCTGCGCGCCTGCTTCCGCGCCTTGAGCTCGGCCTCTATGCCCCGCCGGACTTCTTTCTTGATCGTCTTGGGGGTGATGCCGTGCCGGGTGTTGTAGGCGATCTGGGCCTTGCGCCTGCGCTCGGTCTCGCCCATTGCCTCGTCCATGGCGGGGGTGACGGAGTCGGCGTACATGATGACCCGGCCTTCGGCGTTGCGGGCCGCCCGCCCGATCGTCTGCACAAGGCTCGTGGGCGAGCGCAAAAACCCGGTCTTGTCGGCGTCGAGGATGGCGACCAGCGACACCTCCGGCAGGTCGAGCCCCTCGCGCAGCAGGTTCACGCCCACCAGCACATCGAACGCCCCCAGGCGCAGGTCGCGCAGGATCTCGATGCGCTCGAGCGTCTCGATCTCCGAGTGCAGGTACCGCACGCGCAGGCCCTGATCGTCGAGGTAGTTTGTCAGGTCCTCGCACAGGCGTTTGGTGAGCGCGGTGACGAGCACGCGTTCGTCTTTCGCCGCCACCGCCCTGCACTCGTCGAGGAGGTCCACCACCTGCCCGTCGGCGGGGCGCACTTCCACTTCGGGGTCGACGAGGCCCGTCGGGCGGATGATCTGTTCGACGACCTCGCCCTTGGTGCGGTCGAGCTCGTACGGGCCGGGCGTCGCGCTCACGTACACGGTCTGCGGGACCAAGCCCTCGAACTCGTCGAACGTCAGGGGCCTGTTGTCGAGCGCGCTCGGCAGCCGGAAGCCGTGATCCACAAGAACCGTCTTGCGCGCGCGATCGCCGTTGTACATCGCGCTGATCTGCGGCACGGTCACGTGGCTCTCGTCGATGAACATCAGCCACTCTTTGCCCGACGGCCCCGCGAAGAAGTAATCGAGGAGCGTGAAAGGCCGCTCGCCCGGCTCGCGGCCGTCGAGGTGGCGCGAGTAATTCTCGATCCCGTTGCAGTACCCGACCTCTTCGATCATCTCGAGGTCGTACTTCGTGCGCGCGAGGAGCCGCTGGGCTTCGAGGAGCTTGCCCTCTGCTCGCATCTCGGTGACGCGTGAATCCAGCTCGTCCTTGATTTTCTTGACCGACTCTTCGAGCGTGCCCTCCTTGGTGACGTAGTGCACCGCGGGGAAGATGAAGAACATGCTCTCTTCGGCGAGCAGCTCGCCCGTGGTCGGGTTGATCAGGGCGAGGGACTCGACCTCGTCGCCGAACATCTCGACGCGCAGCGCGTACTGCTCGTAGGCGGGGTAGACCTCGATGCAGTCGCCGCGGACGCGGTAGGTGGAGCGTTTGAAGTCGTAGTCGGCGCGCTGGTACTGCATCTCGGTGAGGGCGAGGAGGAACTTGCGTCGCTCGAGCTCCATGCCCTTGCGCAGGGTGTAGACGCGTTCCTCGTAGGCCTGGGGCGACCCGAGGCCGAAGAGGCACGAGACGGAGGCGACGACGACGACGTCCTTGCGCGAGAGCAGGTTGGAGGTGGCGGCGAGGCGGAGGCGGTCGAGGTCGTCGTTGCGCGACGAGTCCTTCTCGATGTAGATGTCCCGCTGGGGGATGTACGCCTCGGGCTGGTAGTAGTCGTAGTAGCTGACGAAGTAGCTGACGGCGTTCTCCGAGAGGAGGTCCTTCATCTCTTCGTAGAGCTGGGCGGCGAGCGTCTTGTTGTGGCTCAGAATGAGCGCGGGGCGGCCCGTCTCCTTGATGACGTTGGCCATCGTGAAGGTCTTGCCCGTGCCCGTGGCGCCGAGGAGCGTGACCGCCGGCTCGCCCGCCTCCACACGCGACACGATGTCCGTGATGGCGGCTGGCTGATCGCCCGCGGGGGTCATATCTGTGGTCAGGACGAATGGCCTGTCGGTCTTGAGCATCGGGCGATGGTAGGGAGGGCGGGGCGGATGTCGCCCGATGTTCAGGCCAGTGCGCGATGTTCAGGGCAGCGGGGGAACCAGGTCGGTGTTCTCGGCTTCGAGGGCGCTGGCGAGCTGCCGCTGGACCTCGGTATCGAGTGCCGTGATCTGCTCGCGTGCTGCGGCGACCCGCGGATCGTTCCGCGTAATGAAGCTGCTCCGCTTGGCCTGATCGATGGTCACGCGGCCCTCGGCCTCCTCGATCTCGGAGGCCCACTTCGACTTGGCACGCGCGTACCGCGGCTCGAAGAGCGCTCGGATCTCACGCACGCGTTCGCGCTCTTCGGGGGAGAGGCGCGCGTTCCCCAGGAGATCACCGATGAGGCGCTCACCAGTTGACGCAACAAAGACCTCCGGGTGCGAGAGCCGAACAGCGGTGAAGAGCCAGGCCTCGTCGAGCGGTGCCGGGAGGCTCCGGGCGATTTGCTTCAAGCGCGATGCGTGCAGCGATCGGAGGTCGATGATCGCCCCGATCATCGAGTCGATGTACTCGTTCGCCGCTTCGTCGCGGCCTTCGTCGCCGTCGCGTGCGACCTTGCGCGCAAACTCGTCTCGGATGCTCAGAAACCGGTCGAGGCGCGTCGCGATTACGTCGTCGTAGCCGCGCATCGCCTCGTCGAAGCGCTCGAATTCCGCCTCGCTCAAGATGTCGAAGAGGCCCAGCTCGTCCGCCACGCGGACGGGGTCGGCGGTGAATCCCGAGGCGTCGCCGCTGAGTTCCTCGAACATCGGCGCCCGGCAGAAGCGCAGTTGAGCTGACTCGATGCGCTGCGCCTGGTTCTCATCGAGCACAAGACTCAGGTTCTCGAAGAGCTGCTTCCGGTTATCGATCAGCTTGCGATCGCGTTTGACTTCGAGGCGATCGATGAGCCCCGATCGACGCGTGTTTTCGATCTCCCGCTCGCTCACTTTCGCGGCGTTCTCGGTGAACTCCTCGATGATGGATAGCGCCCCGAAGGTGTACGCGTCGATGAGCTCGTCGAGCAGTTTGGTTTGTTCTTCGTTCAGCGACAGGGTGAGGATGACGCCCCTTCTCGACTCTTCGCTCACGGTCGCGTAATCCGCAGACTGCGCGTACGACGGAACATACACGGCTAGGAACAGACACACGGTTACGGCAGCTCGAACAAGCATGGCAGCTCCTGTTTCGTTTAGTAACTCAGCGGGCTTCGTGGTGTGCCTGCAAGCGGATTCGGCGGCGCAACTCTCAGAGCAGCGCCACGGGGTCCACATCGACCGTGGTCTTCGCGTCTGCCTTGACGAGCTTGTGTGCGCGCAGCTCGTCTAGGGCAGCGGTGAGTGCTCCGGCGCTTCGTGCGAAGAGGTCGAGGCCGAAACGGTAGTGGTCGGCCCGGCGCGGGAGTTCGGCGGGCTCGGGCGGGTCGAGCCACACGCCCCGATCGCCCTGAGCTCGGATCGCTTCTGCGACTGTTCGGGCGGCCTGCATCGCGGAGTTGCGCTTGAGGTCACGGAAGCCAAGCCGGGCCATGCGCGTGTAGGGCGGCAGGCCGAGATCCCGGCGGATGGCGAGTTCTTCGTCGGCGAACGATCTGTAGTTGTGCGCCGCTGCGAGGCGTATGGCGGGCTCCGACGGGTGCACCGTCTGCACGACGCAGCGCGCGTCGCGCCCGCTGCGCCCAGCCCTGCCGGCGACCTGCGCCACAAGCTGGAACGTGCGCTCCGCAGCGCGGAAGTCGGGCAACTCGAGTGCGGTGTCGCCCGTGACGACCCCGATGAGTGTTACGTTGGGGAAGTCGAGGCCCTTGGCGATCATCTGCGTCCCCAGGAGCACGCGCGTCTGGCCTGATGCGAACCGGCGCAGCGCGTCGGCGTAGGCCTTGCCGGTGCGCATGGTGTCGGCATCGAGTCGGGCGAAGGCGTGCTCTGGTGCGCCGGGGTAGAGGCTCGCAAGTTCTTCTTCGAGATGCTGGGTCCCGAATCCGAAGGTCGTGGTCTTGCTGTCGCACTCGGGGCAGACGCGTGGCACGGTGTTCTCGGCGTGGCAGTGGTGGCAGCGCAGCACGCGCCCCGCGACGCGTGAGGCGTGCACGACCATCGAGGCATCGCAGTGCTGGCACGTCAGCGACCAATCGCAGGAGTGCGAGGAGCAGCACACACAGCGAGCAAGGCCCCTGCGGTTGAGCAGCAGGATTGCTTGTTCGTCCGGCGTTTCGAGCACGCGCCCGAGCGCGCTCGTGAGCACAGGCCCGAGCGTGCGGTCGCGTTCGCCCTCCGCTGCGAGGCGCAGACGCTCCTCCATAAAGTCGACGATCTGCACGCTCGGCAGGTGCGCACCGGGCACGCGCTCACGCAGTTCGTGCAGCGAGAACCGGCCCGACTGCGCGTTGTGCCAGGTCTCGAGGGCGGGCGTCGCGCTGCCGAGCACCACGGGGCACCCTTCGATCTGTGCGCGCTTGATCGCGATGTTCCGCGCGTGGTACCGGGGGAGCTGGTCTTGCTTGTACGAAGAGTCGTGCTCCTCGTCGACGATGATGAGCCCCAGCGGCTTTGCCGGTGAGTCGGGGGCGGCGCTGAAGGGCGCGAATACCGCCGACCGGGGGCCGATGGCGACCGAGGCCTCGCCCTTGGCGATGCGCGACCACTGCTGGTGACGCTGCGATGCGGTCAGGCCCGAGTGCAGGAGCGCGACCGCCTCTTTGCCGAAGCGTGCGACGAAGCGTGCGGCCGTTTGCGGCGTGAGCATGATCTCGGGCACGAGCACGATCGCGCCCATGCCCCGAAGCAATGCCGCCTCGATCGCGCGGAGATAGACCTCTGTCTTGCCGCTCCCCGTTACGCCGAAGAGCAGGTGCGGCGCGAAACCCCCGAGGGTCGACTCGATGCCCTCGATCGCGCGCTGTTGTTCGCTGGTGGGCGTGGGCGGCCGGGGTGTCGGCCCCGCGGGTTCGACGAGGAGATCCAGCGCCTCCGACCGGGTGCGCACTACGTCCCGGCGTCGCTCCTCGAGGAGGCCGAACTGGACGAGTTTGTTGAGCGGCGCGGTGCTGCGCAGGCCCAGTGCATCTCGGAGCTGCTTGGCGGGCAGCGGGAGCTTGCTCGCGGGAAATTTCTGGAGGGCTTCCCAGGCGTTCTTGACGGCGGGCGTGAGCCGATCGGGCGGCGCGGCCTTGGTGCGGTCGAGCACGTTCTCGGACCTTGCCCCCGTCCCTTGTTTGACCGCTGCGGGCATCATCGTGCTGAGGACCATGCCGAGGGGGCAGGCGTAGTAGGTGTCCATCCACCGCGCGAGTTCGATCAGCTGGGGGGGGAGTCGGTGCGCTGGCCCCTCACCCGCGACCCGGCGGACGATGGGCTTGATCCTTGCGAGCGGGATGTCTGCTTCGCCTACAGATTCGAGCCCGATGACATACCCGGGTACAAGCGTATCTCCTTTGCCAAGCGGCACTTCCACGATCTCGCCCGGCTGGATGCCCAGGAGCTCTTCGGGCACGCCGTAGTGCAAACCGCCCGGCGCATCGACGCCCTGCTCCACCGCAACGCGCGCCAGCTTGGTCGGCAGCGGCGGAGCATCGGGCTCGGTCGGAAAGAGGGCGCCTTCGGTCACGGGCACAGGGTAGTGGGGCGGCAGGTGCGAGCACAGATCGGGAGCGGTGTGCTCTGGACCCCAAAGGGATGCTTGGGGCCGGGTCACCGATCTGGCGCCCCGGAGTGTCGGTCTGTGTCCCCGAATCGTGTCAATAGCGAAAACGCTTGGAACCTCCGCCCGGTTGCAACGCCAAAGACCCATCGGTACTGTCTTTCCCACCCCCGGCCTGTTCCGGGTCGAGACGCAAGCCGATATCAGCGCCGCCCGCGTGGGCCGGAGCCCATCGCAGGCCGTCTCGTCTTGGGCTCACGCCCGCGGGGCGAAGGGTGTGCGTGCATTCGCGCGTCGCCCGGATACGTCTTCGAATTCTGCGTGCAATTACTACGGAGATCACGCATGCTCAGCTCGTTCCTTCGCACCACCGGGACCCGTACTGCTGCACTGATGCTTTGTGCGGGCCTCGCGACGACCGCCTTCGGCGCCCAGACCCAAGCGGAGCGCGGCGCCGAGCTGCTCGAAGCCGGCAAGGTGGTGGAGGCTCGCTCGGTACTCGCCCAAGCGCGCCGAGACGCGACCGACGCCAACGAGCGTCTGCGCATCATGGAGCTGCTCACGCTCGCCAATAAGCAGATGCGCTCGCTGAGCCAGCCCGAGCTCGCGCTCCAGCGTGCCCGCCTCGCGATCTCCGAGGGCAACCTCGTGCGTGCGGAGATGCAGGCCGAGGGCGCACGACGAAACGAGTCGGCCCCCATCGAGATGCGGACCCAGGCCTCCGACCTCCTCGACCAGATCGCCCGCACACGCGTGGAGCTCGAGCCCATGATGGGCGGCGTGCTCCTGCAGGCGACGCGCGACTTCGATAACGGGAACTACGCCGAAGCCAAGGCGGGCTTCAACACCGTCGCCCGCATCGGGGCTGAGCTCCCCGAGGCCGACGCACGCACGCTGAACCTCTTCCTCGATCGCATCGTCGCCCTCGAGCAGGAGCGGGGCGTGCCCTTCACCGTCGAGTACACCCCCATGGGCGTGCTCAACGGCGGGGCCCAGGCTGCCACCGTGGTCGAAGCGGCGACCGTCGCTGCGATCGGTCTGCAAGACGACCCCATGTCTGGCGGCGTGGACGTGCTCGTGCAGCAGTTGCTCGCCGAGGCCGACGCCGCCTTCGAGGAAGGTCGCTTCGCGGAGGCCTTCAACCTGTACCGCCGGATCGAGAACGAGTACGGGGCTTCGCTCAGCGCCGACGATCGCCAGTTCGTGCTCGAGCGCCGCGCCGCGTCCAGCGCCCGCATCGGTCAGCCGACGAACACCTCCGTCGGTGTCGAGGCGACCAACCGCGAGCTCAAGCGGCAAGAGGCCCTCGCGACCGTCAACAACCTGATGGAGCAGGCCCGCCTCGATCTCGCCGCCGGCGACACCTCCGAGGCCCGCAACGACGCGAGCGCCGCCCAGGTGCAGTGGCAGGCCGCCCGCGACACGTTCTCTGAGACGGATTACCAGGCCAAGCTGGACGAGATCCGCTCGCTCATCGCCGAGATCGATATCGAGCAGCTCGAGCAGACCCGCCGTGCAGCGGAAGAGGCGAGCGACCTGATCGCACAGGACGCAGCCGAGTCCCGCGCCCAGGCCGAGGCCGAGCGTGCCCGCCTCGTGACCGATGCGCTCAACCGCGCCTACGCCCTCCACCTCGAGCAGAAGTACACCGAGGCCCTCGCCGTTACCGAGCAGGTCCTCTTCCGTGATCCCAACAACGCCGCGGCCCTTCTCGCCAAGGACGTGCTACAACAGCGTGCGTACGAGGTCGAGTTCGAGCGCCTGACCCGCGAGCAGGGCGAGCGCATCGCCGACGAGCACCTCGAGATTCGCAAGGCCACGCTCATCCCCGACGGCGCTCTGCAGTACCCCACGGACTGGGACGAGATCTCCGTCCGTCGCGGCAAGATCCAGACCTTCACAGAATCCGAGCTCGATCGCCGGGTGCTCGCGACGCTCGACACCCGCAAGATCCCCGCGCGTTTCGACGATTCGCCCCTCGAAGACGTCATCGCCTTCCTCGCTCAGGTCACGAACCTGAACGTGGACCCCGACTGGGACTCGCTCGCGGAGGTGAACATCGCCCGCGATACGCGTGTGTCCCTCGACCTCTCGGGCGAAGTCTCCGCCCGCGTGGTGCTCGACCGCGTGCTCGAGAAGATCTCGATCGACGACTTCGAGGCCGCCGGCTGGGCAGTGCAAGACGGCATCCTCGTCATGGCCTCCCGCGAGGACCTCGCCCAGCGGGTCTTCCCGCTCGTGTACGACGTCCGCGACCTCCTCTTTGAGTTCGACCAGAACCAGCCCCCCGCGGCCCTCGACCTCGACTCCGCCCTCGACGGCGGCAACGGCGGTGGCGGCGGCGGCGGTGGTGGCGGCGGTGGCGGGCTCTTCGGCGGCGGCGGCGGCGGTGACGACGACCTCAACCTCGGTGGGGGCGGCGTCGACCTCGAAGAGATCCAGGAGATCATCGAGGATCAAGTCGATCCCGACGCCTGGATCGAAGGCACCAGCCGCATGCGCCCCTTCCGCGGCGACCTCATCATCACCACCACCTCCGGCAACCACCGCGACATCCAGGGGCTCCTCGATCAGCTCCGCGAGGTCCGCACCATCCAGGTGATGGTCGAAGGCCGCGTCCTGACCGTCGCGACCGACTTCTTCGAGCAGATCGGTTTCGACCTCGACATCTACTTCAACGCCGAGAACGACGCGTACAACGACATCCTGGGTCAGCTCACCCAGTTCGGCAACGCCGTCCCGGGCAACTCGGGCAACCTCGGCCTCCTGCCCTCGCAGATCCCGGGCGTGGGTGCGACCGACGGCGCCGGCGCCGCCCAGAACGTCACCGTCCAGGCCTACATCCCCGACGGTAACGGCGGCCTCGTGCTCGCGCCCGTCTCGGCGCCCGTTGTCGCTCAGCGTGGCCTCTCGACCGTGCCCGCTCAGTCCAACTCGCTCGGCATCGTCGAGGACCTCCTCGGTAACGCCACCGACTTCGCAACCCAGCTCGCGGGCAACTCGGCGCTCTCCGTCGCGGGCACCTTCCTCGACGATGTGCAGGTCGACTTCCTCGTGGAAGCCACGCAGGCCGACCAACGCTCGGTCACCCTCAGCGCTCCCCGACTGACCTTCCCCAACGGCGGCACGTCGTTCATCCGTGTCCAGACGCAGCAGGCCTTCGTCTCCGACCTCACGCCCACCACCGGCTCGGGCTCGGTCGCCTTCGACCCCGTCATCGGCACCATCCCCTCCGGTTTCCAGCTGGCCCTAAACGGCGTGGTCTCTGCAGACCGCCGGTACGTCAACCTCAACGTCGTCTTCCAGCTCTCTCAGCTGCAGACCATCGCCAACTCGCCCGCCTTCGGCGGTGCGGCCGGCGGCGGTGGTGACGGCATCGGCGGCGGCGCGGGTGTCACCGGCGCGTCCGTCCAGCTGCCCACCATCGATGTCACCGATATCCGCACGGGTGTCACCGTCCCCGATAAGGGCACCATCCTGCTGGGCGGCCAACGCCTCAGCGAGGAGTTCTCCGTCGAGTCGGGCGTCCCCGTCCTCTCGAAGCTCCCCATCATCAACCGCTTCTTCACCAACACCGCCATCGCCAAGTCCGAGAGCACCCTGCTCATCATGATCCGGCCCGAGATCCTGCTCCAGAACGAGCGCGAGGACGACTTCTTCCCCGGCCTCCGCGATCGCCTCGAGTCCCAGCAGTTCCTCCCCTAACCCGGCTCACGAAGCCAAGCCCGCTCCGCGCAGCGGGTGAAGCGGGCGAGCAACTTTCAACCGAAGCCCACCAGACGCCCAGCCTCATCGGTTGGGCGTTTTTCATTCCAGATCGCACTTCGCGTTGACGGTCCGGTGCTGGGGTGGGTACCTTGCTGACCGCGGGCGCACGAGGCGTCCGCTCTCAGGAGACCGATCGATGTCCAGCGGTGAGTCCCGTTTGCGCGTGAAGAAAGAGGGCGACGTCACTCAGGTCGAGTTCGTCGATCGCAACATCCTCGACGAGGGGTACATCCAGCAGATCGGGGCCGAGATCGACGATCTCATCGCGGAAGAGTCGGCGCCCAAGCTGCTCCTCTCGTTCTCCAACGTGGATCACCTCTCCTCCGCAGCCCTCGGCACGCTGATCAACATCGACAAGAAGGTGAAGGCGCGTTCGGGCGAGCTCCGTCTCTCCGACATCGACCCGCAGATCCACGAGGTCTTCGTGATCACCCACCTCGACAAGCTCTTCAAGATCCACGACGAGGCGAGCGACGCCCTCAAGAGCTTCGCCTAAGCCCGCCCGCCCGCGAACCGCTGTGGTCACTGCGCCTCAACCCGATCCCCCGATGCCCCCCGACGAGTCGTGGTCGGTGCGCCTCACCCAAGGGCACGACGACTACCGCCCTCAGGAGACGAGGCTCGTCGAAGCGCTCGAAGCACGCGGATACTCCAAGGCCGCGATGTTCGCGGTGCGCCTCGCGTTCGAAGAGGCGATGGTCAACGCCGTCAAGCACGGCCACGGTCACGAGGGCGAGGTCGCTCTCGATGTTTCGGTCACGCCCCGTCGCGTCGAGATCATCGTCGAAGACCCGGGCCCGGGCTTCAACCCCGACGATGTCCCCGACCCGCTCGCGCCGGAGAACCTCGAAGCGCCGTCCGGCAGGGGCATCATGCTCATGCGCCAATACATGACGAGCGTGGAGTACAACGCCAAAGGCAACCGCGTGCGCTTGGTCTACGAGCCGCCCGCCTGAACGCGCCCGTCCAGCGACGCCTGCAGTATCCGAGCGCGCAGCCCGGTTATGACTTGGGCCGATCGCCCTGGTCGGGGGCGCGGTGCCACACCACATGGTGTATCGCGGGCGAGGAGAGCGGCCCCGCGGGCTTCGCGCGGTACTCGCTGAGCATCTTGCCGAAGGCGTCCGGCAGCACACGGTCGCACTGCACGGGGTCGACCTCGTACCACCCCTCTTCGGAGGGCGGTGTCTGGACAGCGATCTCGGTCGCCAGGCGTTCGGCCTCGTCGAGCGAGGGCGCGGTCAGGAAGACCTCGGCGTAGACCTCTTGGCCCTCCTCGGAAGGAATGCAGCGGAGCACGCACCGCCACGCGGTCACGCCCAGATCCTTCCCGTCGTCGTCGATGTTGGTATCGCCCTGCACGTTGAGCTGGAGCAGCCATTCCCGGCGCAAACGCTCGACGACCTCTTCGGGGGTGAGCAGGTCCGATCGCTCGGGGGGGCAGAAGAGCACCGAGCGGTGCTCGTGCGCGGTGGAGTCCGCGCCGAGCACGTCCTCGACGGGCTCGAGCTCGTACGCCTCGAGCAGGCGCTCGACCTTCTCCTTCAGGTCGACCTCCGCGCGCACGGTGACGATCTTGTGCTCGTCGACGAAGACGTACACGAAGGGATCGATGCTCATCGCTCCGAAGCCCACGAGCCCGTCTTCGAAGAGCCAGTCGCTGTACACCCGGATGCCCTCGATGACCTTGTCGAGCCCCACCGCGTCGTAGGCCACATAGGGGTCGATCTCGCGGTACGCGTCGTGCCCGAGCACATCGAGGATCGGAAAGACCCGGGGCGGCAGCAGCGTCAGCAGCGAGCGCACGAGCGACGGGATGCGGTCCGCCGTCATCAGGATGTCGAACATGTACCGGTCGGGCCACGCTTCCCAGTCGTCGAAGGCCGGCTCATCGCCCGAGAGAAAGGGCTCGGCGCCGTCGGCGGCCTCGAACTGCATGAAGACACCCGGGGTCGGTGCTGTCGGCTCGACGGGGTAGACGCCCATCGGGTAGGCGAACCCGTCGACGATCGTGCGCTGGAGTGTGGAATCGAGCTCGATCGACGGCATGGGGGCTCCGTGGGGCGGCCGCTCAGGGGGCCAAACTGTGCGATGAGGGGCTGAGATGATAGCCTAGACCGATTCACACGATGAAAGGGCCGCAGTCATGGACCTCCTCACCGAAGTCATTAATGCGCTCAACGGAGCGCTCTTCTCCGAGTACACCGTCTACGCCCTGTTGGGTGTGGGCGTGCTCTTCACGGTCTGGTCGGCCTTCGGCCAGTTCCGCGCGCTCACTCACGGCGTGGGCGTTGTGCGGGGCAAGTACGACGACAGCCATGACCCCGGCGCGATCAACCACTTCCAGGCCCTCTCCGCGGCGCTCAGCGCCACCGTCGGGCTTGGCAACATCGCGGGCGTCGCCCTCGCTGTGGCGCTGGGCGGGCCCGGCGCCGTCCTCTGGATGTGGCTCATCGGCCTCCTCGGTATGGCCATCAAGATGACCGAAGTCACGCAGTCGATGCTCTACCGCAACACAGACGACCCTGAGAACCCGCACGGCGGTCCGATGTTCGTCGTGCAGAAGGGGCTCGCAGAGTCGCCGGGCCTCCGCTGGCCCGCGGCCCTGCTCTTCGCCCTCGTCTCCGTGGGCATCGGTTTCCTCGGCTTCCAGGGCACCGTTGGCCCCGACGGGCCGACGGGCCTGAGCATCGTTTTCCTCGCCGGCGGCACGATCTTCGGGCTGGCCTTCATCGTCCTCGCCCTGCGATCGGGCAAGATCCTCGGCTCCTTCATCGGCGGCGTCTTCGTCGTCACGCTCATCATCTCCGCCATCACGGGCGGCAACATGTTCCAGGCGTGGGCGGTGGCCGACATCACCAACACTTACTTCCAGATCCCTCAGGTCGCGACGGGCATCGTGCTCGCGATCGTCGTGGGCCTCGTCATCATCGGCGGCATCAAGCGCATCGGCTCGGTCGCGGGCCGCATCGTGCCCTTCATGTGCGGCATCTACGTCCTCGCTGCCCTCTTCGTGCTGGTTGTGAACTTCGGCGAGATCCCGGGGATGCTCGCCCTGATCGTCAAGAGCGGGCTCCCGCCCTTCCTCGGCGGTGAAGCACCCAATGCCACGGGCGCCTTCCTCGGCGGCACCTTCGCCTACGCCGCCATGTGGGGCGTGAAGCGTGCGCTCTTTAGTTCCGAAGCGGGGCAGGGTTCATCGCCCATCGCGCACTCGGCTGCCAAGACGGACGAGCCGGTGCGTGAGGGCGTCGTCGCGGGCCTGGAGCCGTTCATCGACACCATCGTTGTCTGCACGCTGACCGCGCTGGTGATCCTGTCATCCGGCGCGTTCGATCGCGGGCCGGAGGCGGTCTTCAGCCAGCAGACCCCGCAGATCGTGAAGTCGACCGAGCCCGCCGGCACGATCGATCGCATGCCCGCGTTTGCTCAGGAAGAGGGGGCGTGGGTCACAACAGGCCAGCCCGCCAGCGTGGGTGAGCGCCTGCCGAAGGCCTCGGAGGGCGATCAGGCTACCCCTTGGGCCGAGGACGGCGACCCCGTGTTCGTCTACGCGGTCACGGAGCCCGGCGCGGTCCGACGCGTCGTCTCGGGCACGGTCAGCGGCACGCTTGCGGGCAACCTGCTCGCGCTCGACCCGATCCGGCCCAGCGACGGTGAGTCCATCACGAGTGTCACACTCGAGCCCGCTGTCTTCCACGGGTCGGAACCCGGATGGCTCGTCGATACGGTCGTCCTCCCGCGCATGACCGACGACGCCCGGAAGATCCGCAACATTCCCGCGGGCGAGTCCGGCTGGCGCAACGGCGAGACGGTCTTCATGGTCGTCGAGGCCGACCCGGATGCGGACACAGGCCGGAACCTCCGCCGCATCATGGGCACGGTCGTCGAGGGCACGGTCCCCGTCCCGGGCGGCGAGCCCGACGAGGTCCGCGTCCGCTACACCGTCGAGTGGGAGTCGCTCGTCTCCGACGTCGAGCCCGCACTCCGCGTGCTCACCGACGAGGACGGAAACCAGATCGTCGACGCAGAAGGAAACCCCGTTCTCGATACCGGCATCTACGGCGACTACGCCGGCGCCTCGCTCACCGCCTACGCCTTCGACCGCGTGGCACCCGGTCTGGGCAAGTACCTCATCATGATCGCTGCGTGGCTCTTCGCCGTCTCGACGATGATCTCGTGGAGCTACTACGGCGAGCAGGGCATTTACTACATGTGCTCTCGCCTCAGCGAGTCGGCAACGAACACCGCGATCTTCGTCTACAAGATCATCTACTGCCTGCTCATCCTCGTGACGTGCGTCCTCGCGATGTCGATCTTCCCCAACGCCGACGGCGGCACGAGTGCCATCATCGGCACCGACAAGGAACTCGACATGTGGACGACGCTCGGCCTGGGCGTCATGCTCGTCGCCAACGTCCCGATCATGCTGCTCTTCGGTGCCAAGGCCATGAAGGCCTACCGCGAGTACTTCAAGCGGATGGCCTCGGGCGGCGACGATGCCCACGAGGCGCCGCGCGTCGTCGATGTGGTCGAGGGTAAGGACGTGGAGTAAGACGCGCGTGCATCGCACGCGATCGATCTGGGGCGCCGCGGGGCGCCCTTTTTCGTGCGCACAGCGGGAGGGCGTACCCAGAAAGTCGCTCGCAGAGCATGGGGCTCTCGCGGAGGGCGGGCCTAGGCGTGGTTGTGGGGAGCGTCCGCGTCGCGGCTCGACGCCGAGGTGCGCTCAGCTTCGGGCGCCCCGGTGAGTTCTGCCTCGGGCGCGGGCTTGGTCGAGAGCTCTGCTTCGGCGTCCCGGTCATCGCCGGTCGGTTCTGCGAGGCCCGCGACTTCGAGGATGCCTTGTGCTGCAGCGTGCGAGGCCATCGTGCCCGCGAAGAGCCCCGTGATCGCGCGTTGGTTGAGGCGCTGGGCTTCCAGGCGCTCGGGCGAGTCGAGGAGTGCCACCACCGAGTCGTACAGGCGCTGCGTGCCTTTGAAGTAGGGCACGAGCTCGGGGACGATCTCTTGATTAGCGATCAGGTTGGGCAGCGTGTAGTAGGGGGTCCGCAGGAGGATCGGGCCGAGGATGCGGAAGGAGAGCTTGTTCACCTTGTACATCACGACCATCGGCTTGGCCTGGCGCGCGATCTGCAGCGTGACCGTCCCCGAGACAACAAGGCACGCGTCGGCCCAGCGCACGACCGTATCGGTATCGCTCACGCGCACATCCAGGCCCTCGGGCCAGCCGCCCAGGCCTCGGGCGCGCTCGTAGAGCTCCGCGCGGACGGCCTCGGTCGTGGCGGCCACCGTCCCGACGAGCCCGGGGTAACGTTCGCGCAGCTGGCGGAAGACGCCCAGCATGACGGGGAAGTTCCGCCGCAGCTCAGCTGGGCGTGACCCCGGGAGCACCGCGATGTGCTTCGTGCCCTTGGGCAGCAGGTCGGCCCGATCGGAGAGGGCTTCGAGATCGAGCGCTTCATCGAAGAGCGGGTGCCCGATGAAGCGGGCAGGGACGCTTTGCTCGCGGAACCAGCGTTCCTCGAAGGGGAGCACGCAGAGGACAAGATCCGTCCGCTTGCGCAGCTTCTTCACGCGCCACGGGCCCCACGCCCAGAGCTGGGGGGCGACGAGGTGCACGACCTTCCGGCCGGCCTTCTTCGCTGCCTTGGCGATGGGGAAGTTCGCCGCCGGCGAGTCGATGGGCACGTGCACCGAAACCTCGGGGTGCTCGCGGATCCACCGGGCGATCTCCTTGTTCATGCGGAGATGCTGGCGGATCTTGTTGAAGCCAGGGATGCCCACAACGGCGTCGTGCCCCGTCTCGGCGATGACCTCGGCGCCGGCCTGCGCCATCTTCGGCCCGCCCCAGGCGTAGACGTGCAGCTCGGGCACCCGGCGCTTGAGCTCGCGGATCACGACCGCTGCGTGATCGTCCGCCGAGGGCTCGAAGGCGGTAAAGAGGATCGCCGGGCGCTGGCCCGCGGAGTCACGAGCGGGAGGGTCGCTGCCGGTGGCGGGCTCGATGTTGGCCTTGCTGTGCATGGGGGGGTCCATGGGGGCGGCTATACTCGCCGGCTCGTCGGCGGGCCCGCGCGTGCGGTCCTTGCCATCGATCCTAGTCCACACCCAGCGGAGGTGCGAGATGTCAGCCCCCGAGGCAGCGCAGAGCGTTCGGACCCACACCTGCGGAGAGCTCCGCACCGATCACGTCGGAGAGCGCGTCACGCTCACCGGGTGGGTGAACTCCTACCGCGATCACGGCACGGGGCTCGTCTTCATCGACCTCCGCGACCGCTTTGGGATCACCCAGGTCGTCTTCGATAAGGCCGACGCCTCCGCCGACCTCCTCGAACGCGCCGACGCGCTCCGCTCCGAAGACGTGATCGCCGTCTCCGGGCCCGTGCGCGTCCGCGACGGCGGGCCCAACCCCAAGCTCGAGACGGGCGAGATCGAACTCGTCGCCGAGCAGCTCTCGGTCCTCAACAAGGCCAAGACACCGCCCTTCCAGCCGTCGGACACTTCGAGCGTGCCTAACGAGGAGCTGCGCCTGCGCCACCGCTACCTCGACCTCCGCCGGCCTCAGATGCAGAAGTTCCTCGCGGTGCGCCACCGTGCCGCCAAGATCGCGCGCGACTACTTCGACGACAACGGTTTCCTCGAGATCGAGACGCCCGTCCTCTGCAAGTCCACCCCCGAGGGCGCGCGCGACTTCCTCGTGCCCTCACGCCTCACCCCCGGCGGCTGGTACGCCCTCCCCCAGAGCCCCCAGATCTTCAAGCAGCTTCTTATGGTCTCCGGGTGCGACCGGTACATGCAGATCGTCAAGTGCTTCCGCGACGAGGACCTCCGCGCCGACCGCCAGCCGGAGTTCACCCAGATCGACCTCGAGATGAGCTTCCTCGATCGTGAGACGATCATGGACATCTGCGAGGGGTTTATCCGGCGTGCGTGGAGCGAGATCCTGGGCGTCGAAGTGCCCAAGCTCGACCGCGTGTCCTACGCCGAGGTCGTCGAGAAGTACGGCATCGACCGGCCGGACCGGCGCATCGGGCTCGAACTCGTCGACATCTCCGACCTCGCCCGCGAGACCGATTTCAAGGTCTTCGCCGACGCGCTCGCCAAACGCAAGGGGGTGGTGAAGGCGATCCGTGTGCCCGGCGGCGCGGACAAGCTCACCCGCAAACTCACCGACGGCTACACCGAGTTCGTCAAGCAGTTCGGCGCGGGCGGTGTCCCCGTCTGCAAGTACACCGGCAAGGGCGACACCGGCGGCCTCGAGACGGGGATCGCGCGCTTCGTTGCGCCCATCGCGGAGAAGCTCGTCGAGCGGCTCGGCCTCGAAGTCGGCGACTCGGTCCTCTTCGGTGCCGACACCTACTCCACCTGCTCCAAAGCACTCGCCGAGCTGCGACTCAAAGTGGCGGGCGATCTCGACCTCTACCCCAAGCCCGGCGACGACAACTTCTGGGACTTCCTCTGGGTCGTCGACTTCCCCATGTTCGATTTCGACGAAGAGACCCAGCGTTTCTACTCGGTGCACCACCCCTTCACGGGGCCGCGCGCCGACGCTGCGGCCAAGTTCCTCGCCGCCAGCGCGACCGACCGCGACATCGTCGAAGACATCGTTACAGACGGGTACGACATCGTCTGCAACGGCTCCGAGATCGGCGGCGGTTCGGTCCGTATCCACCGCGAGGACGTGCAGGCCAAGGTCTTCGAGCTCCTGGGCATCGGCGAAGCGGAGGCCAAAGAGAAGTTCGGCTTCCTGCTCGACGCCCTGAGCTACGGCGCCCCGCCCCACGGCGGCCTCGCCTTCGGCCTCGATCGCATCGTCATGCTCCTCGCAGGCACGGAGAACATCCGAGACGTCATCGCCTTCCCCAAAACCCAGACCGGCGCCGATGTCATGTCGGGCTCCCCGAGCCCCGTCGATCCCGAGCAGCTGGTCGAGCTCTTCGTCAAGAACCACGGCCTCCCCGAAGAGGCGGACTCCGATTCATAACTCATCCGAGTGAGGTGAATGCGTGCACCATGCGATGCTCGCTGCGGGCGGGGGCGACCCCGTCGTGTTCCACCTGATCTTTATCCTCGCCGCTGCGGGTCTCGTGGCGGCGCTGACCCATGCGCTGCGGCTCGCAACGGTCCCCGCGTATCTCATCGCGGGCGTGATCATCGGCGGCTCGGGGTTCGACATCATCGGCCAGGTGCTCGGCGAGGGCTCGACGTCCGCTGCGGTCTCCTCCGTCGGCAACCTCGCCATCGTGCTGCTGCTCTTTGGCATCGGCATGCACATGGACCTGAAGGTGCTCCGGCGGGGCGCGTTCCAGCTCGTCGGTTCGGGCCTCACGTGTGTGGTGGGGTGCACCGTCCTGCTCTGGCCGATGGCGATGCTCGGCGGCTTCGACGCCCGCGCCTCGCTCGTCGCGGCCCTCGCTCTGTGCCTCTCTTCGACGGCCGTCGTGATGGGCATCATGACCAAACGCCGCGAGCTGCACCGCATCTCGGGGCGGCTCAACCTCTCGATCCTCATCGTGCAAGACATCGCCGTGATCGGCATTCTCCTCTTGCTCCCGCTCCTCGCGCGTACGAGCGGGACCGAAGAGGTGCAGGCGACATCGCTGGGCCAGCTCGCGGTCGATATTGTCATCGGGCTTGTGGTGATCGGTGGCATCAGCTTCTTCGGGCGCGTGTGCATGCCGTGGCTCCTCGGGCGGGCCGCCAAGCACGGCTCGGCGAGCGAGGTGCTGACGATCCTCTCCGTGGCCTACGCGCTCGCAGCGGCGGGCGGAACCGCGAGCGTCGGCCTTTCGCCCGAGCTCGGCGCGTTCCTCGCGGGGTTCCTGCTCTCGACGACGGCGTTCCGCCATCAGCTCATGGGCCAGGTCGCGCCCGTGCGCGACCTCTTCCTCGCGGTCTTTTTCGTGACCGTGGGCATGCAGGTCGATCTGAAGGTGGTGGTCGGCGAGCTCCCCCGTGTGCTGGGCGGCATGGTCGCGGTCCTGACCACGAAGGCGATCGTCATCGGCTTTGTGGTGTGGGCCTTCGGCGCAACGCGGTCGACCTCGGCCAAGGTCGGCCTCTCGCTCGCGCAGGCGGGTGAGTTCGGGCTGATCCTGCTGGGTGTTTCGTTCGCTTCGCTGGGCCTGCTCACCTCCGAGGAGCATTCGGTGCTCGTCGCGGTCGTGGTGCTCACGCTCATCGTCGCACCCTCGCTCATGTCCTTCGGGGATATCGTCGCCAAGAAGATCACCTCAACGAAGCTCGCGCCCTGGGTCGGATCGACCGCGCTCACCGATGGAGACACCGAGACCGAGGGCGACGTCGAGGACGAGCGGCCGCTCGTGATCGTCGCGGGCTTCGGCGTCGTCGGGCGCGCCGTCGTCGACCGTTTGTGCGGCGAGGGGGTCCGCACCGTCGTCATCGAGATGAACGCCGAGACCGTGAAGAAGCAGAAGGCCCTCGGCCGGTCCATCATGTTCGGCGACGTCGCCGACCCCGAGGTGCTGCAATCCGCCGGGGTAATGGACGCCAGTGCGATGGTGCTGACGGTCCCCGACGACACCGCAGGCGTCCGCGCCACACGCATCGCCAAGAGTCTCAAGCCCGATCTGCCCGTGGTGGTGCGAGCGCAGTACGTGAGCAGGGCCTCCGAAGCGAAGGCGCAGGGCGCCGACCACACCGTGATCGAAGAGATCGCAACGGCTATGGCGATGGAGCGGCTCGTCGAGCGCGTCGTGCTCGAACGCGACACGATCGAAGAGGCGCTCAAGGAGCAGGTCTGATCAGATGATGGTGTTGTGCCCTTCGGCCAGTCGCTGAACAACCCCGCACACCTCGGGCCGTATGTGCCCCGGTATGTCGCAGCACTATGCGGCCATTACTCCCACTGTTCGTGAGCTTAGCCGCGAGTCGAGAAGAGCAGCTCTCTCGCGGGCGTCTTGCTCAGCCGGCGTGCGATTGGTGCAGCGAAGAGCAGCGTGAGCCCGATGAGCGTCGACCAGCCGATCGCCAGCGGGACCATGGGCAAGACCACATCCAGATCAACCGCCATAAGAAGTTCCGCCAGCCGCTGACCCGCCCAGGCGCCCTGCACGCCCATCCCGGTGCCGAGGATGCAGGCAGCGAGCGCGACGATGAGCACCTCGCCCAGCACAAGCCGCGCCAGCACGCCCGGCCCGCCCCCGACGGCGCGCAGCACGCCGAACTCGAACCGGCGGGCGTCGATCCCCGCGATCACGATGTTCGCCACGCCCACACAGCCGATGAGCATCGCGCCGATCGCGATAAAGCTCGCCACACGCATCGAGCCCGCGCCGATCTCGGTGATGTTCGCTTTGATCTCCCGCCCCGAGCCGACGATAAGCCCCGGCTGGTTAGCGGAGGCGGCCTTGAGCTGCTCGACGGCTTCGGCGTCGGGGATGTCCTTGGTGATGTCGACCTGCAGGAGCTGGATCGTCTCGGTCCCGAAGAACTCACGCAGGACCTCGCGCGAGCCAAAGACGGCGTGGATCGCGTTCTGCGCGTACTCCTCGTCGAAGTCGAAGTACTTGCTGACGATGTCGAGGCCCGGGCTCGAGACGGCGCCGACGATCTCGAACTCGCGCGTCTCGCCCTGGTGCTCGATCGGGAAGAGATCGCCGACCTGGTAGCCGTCGCGTTTCTCCACGAACTCCTGCGCGACGAGTATGCCCGTGCCGTCGCGGAGTTTGGGGATCGCCTCTTCGGGCGAGCCGCCGATCCACTCGAGCCTCGTCATCTCGAAGAAGCGATCGACCTCGAAGGCGATGAACGAGGTCTGGATCTCGCGCATGCCGCGCAGGCCAAAGAGCCCGTTGCTCCCGACACGGAAGACGGTGATCGCGCACGTGTTCCCTTCGCCGACAAAGTCGAGCGCCTCGATGTTGGCGCGGGTCTCGTCGTTGATGCTCACGAAGACGCCGTTCACGAACGCGTCGGGGAACTTGATCGCTCCGAGCCACTGGTTCATGATCGCCGCCCCGTTCGTCCAGATCGAGACGAGCATGGCGAGGCCGATCATGAGAGCGCCGGCGGTGAACCCGTTCCGGAAGGGGGTGCCCGAGATGCTCGAGCCGAGCAGGCCGCGCGGCAGGCGCAGGAGTGAGCCGAGCAGGGGAGCGATGTGCCTCGAGAGCAGCAGGACGAGCGGCACGCCCAGCAGGAAGTAGCCCAGGAACATCGCCGGCATGCCCAGGAGCGAGTAGGCCCAGAAGACCACGGCGCCGTCTTGCGGGACACCCACGGTGATCAGTTGGATGACCAGCCCGAGGAGGCCGATCACAAGCGTTGCGCCCACGGCCCGCTTCGAAACGCTCTTCGCGTGGCGGACCATCGCCGTGAGCGGGCGCGAGCGCGAGGCGTTCCACGCCGGCCAAGCAGCCCCCGCGATGCCCGACGCGATCGCGCCGAGGGCGGCGTACGAGAGGTTCGGCCACTCGATCACCAGGCCCGCAGGCAGTCGATCGGGGAACACAAACGCCACGAACCAACCCAGCGCGATGCCGAGCGGGACACCGAGCGCGGCGCCCAGGCCGCCCATCAATGCGCCGACGGTGAGCTGCGCCCCAGCGAGTTGGAGCCTGGTCGCGCCGATGCACCGGAGGATGGCGAGCTCGCGCTGGCGCTCCTGGACCGAGGTGGTCATGCCGGTGAGGACAATCAACGCCGAAGCGATGTACGCGAGCGTCGAGGTCAGCACGAGCATGACGTTGTTCGCGCGCATCATCTCGCCGATCCCGGAGGTCACGCGCTCGGTTGTCTGCGCCATCACGCCCTCGGGGAGCAGCTCGCCGATCGCCTCAGCAGCGTTGCGCGGGTCGGTGCCCTCTTCGAGCACCAGAAGGATCTCGTGCAGGCCCGTAGTGACACCCGTCGCTGCGCGGATCGCGTCGATCGTCGATCGGCCCACGGGCTTCTCGAGGATCTCGATGGTCTTCTTGCGCTCGATGCCCACCACGGTGAGCCGCGTTCGGCGGTCGCCGTCACCCGCGAGAATCGTGCCGCCGAGGGATACGCCCAGCGTCTGGGCGGTGTCCTCGTCGAGAACGATCTCGTCGTCCGTGCGCACGCCCCGGCCTTCGTCGGGCTCGTTGGGTGTGACCGCTGATAGCAGCTCGGGGATCGTCGCCTCGATCGTCGCAACAACGGTCCGCTCGCCCGCTGCGTCGCGCAGGCGGACGGGCTCGTTGGTCTTCGGAGAGGCGAGCACCACACCCTCGGCGGCCTGCACGATCTCGAGCACGCCCGCATCGAACCGGTCTTTGGCGATATGCCGAACGCGGATATCGGCGCTGCCCACAGAGGAGGCGACGCGGAATTCCAGCCCCGCCTTGAGCGAGGCCGTCGCGCACGAGAGCGTGGCGACGAGCGCCGTCGCGAGGGCCACCGCAACACTCAATAGGAGCGTGCGGCTAGGCCGACCCGACAAGCTGTTGATACCGAGCCGCAATACCGCTGGCATCGAGTCCTTCCGTGTCAATCGAATCGGTGAAAACCCCGTCAGAGATCACGAAGACGCGCTTGCAGTGCACCGCAGCCGCGGGCTCGTGCGTCACCATCACAACCGTGGTGTTGTGCTCCTGCGCAACGTCGGCGAGCAGCGCCCAGAGTGTCTCGGACGATTTCGCGTCGAGGTTGCCCGTCGGTTCGTCTGCGAAGACGACCGGGGGTGCGAAGAGCAGCGCTCGCGCGATCGCCACGCGCTGCTGTTCACCGCCCGAGAGTGCTTCGGGGCGGTGGGTCGTCCGGCCGCCCAGGCCCAGTCGTTCGAGCAGGTGCTCGCCGCGTTCTCGGAGCTCCGCCTGAGGCCTCCCCGCGAGCATCCCGGGGAGGGTGACGTTATCGAGTGCGGTGAGTGTGGGCAGCAGGTTGAACTGCTGGAAGACGATGCCGATCGTGTCTCGTCGGAAGGCAGTCAGCTTGCCCTCGTCGAGGTTGTCGATGCGCTCGCCGCCCACGTAGATCTCGCCAGAATCCGGTGCGTCGAGTGCTGCCAGAAGATGCAGCATGGTGCTCTTCCCGCTCCCCGAAGCGCCCATGATGGCGTAGAAGCCGGGCTCCTCGATGGAGAGCGAGGCGCCGCGCAGGGCGTGCACGTCCCGGTCGCCGGTGCGGTAGTGCTTATGGACCTCGTGACAGCGGATCATGGGCGTGGGTCTTCGTCCTCGGCGCCCGTTCCGATGCGTTTCGGCGCTCTCTGGTCTCCCTGATTGGGGACCTTAGGCGGGGTATTTCTCGTCGTAGGTGGCGGCGTCCATGAGTCCGGAAGTCTCCGCACCCTCGGCGAGCTTGATCTTGACGAGCCAGCCGCCGCCGAACGGGTCGGTGTTGATCAGGCTGGGGTCGGACTCGAGCGCGTCGTTGACCTCGGTGATCTCGCCCGCGAGCGGGGTGTAGATGTCGCTGGTGGCTTTGACGGACTCGACTTCGCCCACGCCGTCACCCGCCGACAGCGCGGTACCGGTGCTCTTGAGCTCGACGTAGGTGATGTCGGTGAGCTCGTTGACCGCGAAGGTGGTGATGCCGAGGGTGGCGGTATCGCCTTCGATCTTGATCCACTCGTGGGATTCGGTGTAGGAGCAGTCGGCGGGGCTGGGCATCGGGGCTCTCCGAGGGGGCGTTTGCGGGGAATCGGGGTAGGCGATCATCCTACTCGGACCCGAGATCGGGCGTGCGGCCCTCATCGCGAACACTCCGGCGCCGCCTCAGCGGAGCGTGTCTCGCGGGCTTCGGGCATCGCGGGAACTCCCCCGCCAGAGTGCCCGTAAAGAACAGCGGTCTGACGCGAATAGAAGCCGCCCCAACGATGTTCGCTTCCGGGGCGCTGAGAAGCCCCGCGTCGGCTACGATTATGGGTCCTCTCCCAGCCATGCTGGGTCACTTCCGGGACACTCTCTTTCTCCCCTCCAGACGGCCCGTGCGTATTTGCGCCGGGCCGTCTCTTTTTGCTCCCCTCCCTCGACTCGCTCGCGCGTTCCGGGGGGGCACGCGCGTAGGAGGGGCGGTTGCGGTATGGTGCCCGGCTCTGGGGGCTACGTCCCTCTGGGCCCTCCTCCGCTCCGAACCGCAGGTCGCGCATGCTCCTCACGCTCTCCGTGCAATCGCTGAAGAACGCGCTCGGCGGCCGAAAGCCGAAGCTCTCCCTCTACGACACCCCGCGCCACGCACTCGAGGAGTACGGGCTGCACGGGCTGTGCCTGCAGACCTCCTTCCTCGCCGGCTGGGACCTCCCCGCGATCGACAGGCTGCGTGACGAAGCCGATCGCAGCGGCTGCCCCTGGCTCACACTCGTCGAAGATCAGGCCCACGACCTGGGCCGGGAGTCCAAGGCGCCCGAGGCCATCGAGCGCATCGGTAAAGTCTTGAAGGTCGGTCACAGGCTGGGGTGCGCGTCGGTTGCTATCGCCGTCAAGACGAGTGCCTCCAGTGATGTCGAAGAGCTCGCGATGTCGCTCAAAGAGGTCGTGACCGCAGCGGAGCGCCTCGAGCTCAACCTGCTCGTGATACCCCAGCCGGGGCTGACCGAGACGCCCGAACTGCTCACGGGCGTGATCCGCAAGGTCGGCGGGTTCCGCATCGGCTCGATGCCCGACTTCGAGATCGCTCAGGCCACGGAGGACCTTGATGCCTACCTCCGGTCTCTGACGCCCTACGCCTCGGCCCTCTACGCCTCTGTCGGAGACTTCGACATCGTGCCCTGCATGCAGGCGGTCAAAAGCGTCGGATACGAGGGGGCGCTGGTGCTCGACTATCGGGCCGAAGGAGCTCCGATCGAGGAGGGCCTGCCCGCTGCGATCGAGACTATTCGCAGCATTATCGAGGCCGAGGACTGATAGACACGCAGGCGCGTCTCGCTTGAGCTCCTGCGAACCCTTGACCCCGCGTGCAACAGACGAGAGACTGGACTCTGTGATGACAACGAACGACGCACGCGTGATTATCACCATCGACGGGCCCGCTGGTACGGGCAAGTCGTCTGTTGCTCGTGATCTCGCTGCCGAGCTCGGCTTGGAATTCCTCGACACCGGCGCGATGTACCGGGCGGCGACAGCGCTGGCGCTCGACGCGGGTGTTCCCATGGACGACGAGTTCGCCGTCGCCCGACTGGTGCGCCGGGCCGACATGTGCTTCGACTGGTCGCACGACCCGCCCGTGCTCCGCGCGGAGGGGCGTGATATGACCACCCGTGTGCGCGACGCAGACGTGAACGCCAACGTGTCGATCATCGCGGCCCTCCCCGAGGTCCGCCGCGTGCTTGTCGCAGCCCAACGCCGGATCGGCGAGGCGCACCCCGCGCTCGTCTCCGAGGGGCGTGATCAGGGTTCGGTCGTCTTCCATGACGCGGGTGTGAAGTTCTTCCTCGACGCCTCGCCCCGGGTGCGTGCCGAACGCCGCTGCGAGCAGCTCGTCGCGATGGGGCGGGCCGAAGAGGCGGACGTCGATACCGTCGAACGCCAGCTCCTCAGCCGAGACAAGATCGACTCCTCCCGCGCCGTCGGCCCGCTCCGCTGCCCCGACGACGCTATCCGAGTGGATACCTCCGATCTCGATCAGCGCGGCGTGGTCGAGGCGCTCGTGGCCCATGTCCGCCGGACACTCCCCGAGGCCCCCGTCGCACTCGCTGCTACCTCCTGACCCGGGCGACGATCGAATGCACGACGGTTATCCCGGGCAGGGCTTCTTCAGTCGGACGTGGTACAAAGTCGTTCGGTCCGCAGCATTCATGATCGTGCGCACGCTCTACGGCCTGCGCCGGCTCCACCGCGCACGCGTCCCTAAGTCGGGACCGCTCGTCATCGTCTGTAACCACCAGTCGCACTTCGATCCGCCCATCGTGAGCTTCTGCTGTGACGTCCGCGCCACGCACTTCATGGCCCGTGACTCGCTCTTCAAGTTCAAGCCCTTCGGCGCACTGATCTCCTCGCTGCAGTCGTTCCCCGTATCGCGCGGCGACGCCGACACCGCTGCCATCAAGGAGGCTGTGCGCAGGGTCAAGATGGGCGGCGCGGTCCTGCTCTTCCCGGAGGGCACACGGTCGCGCGACGGCGAAGTGGGGGAGTTCAAGCGCGGCGCGCTGCTCATCCTCAAGCGCGCAAAGTGCCCGGTGCTGCCCATCGGCCTCGACGGCCCCATCGACGCCTTTCCCCGCACGCGAACCTTCCCGAGGCTCTTCGGCGTGCGCATCGCCGCGGTCGTCGGCGAGCCGATCTCCTACGAAGAGCTCTTCGCAGACGGGCCCGATGCAGCGCTCGATCGCCTGCGCGCCGAGGTGGCTCGCCTCAAAGACGAGGCCTCACAGGCACGCTGAATCAGCCGCACTCAGGCGACGCCCACAGCCTGCGCATCGCGCTCGGAGAGCATGCCGCCGTCCGAGCGTTCTTGAACCGTCCCGTCGCGCTTCCACGAGCGCTCGCAGCGGGGCTCGCCCCGCAGGTCGTGCACCGTGATGCTCGAGGCGCCGGGGTCGATGTTCACGCGTGACACGCCGAGCAGATCCGCGAGGTCCGCGGGGTCGAACTGAGCGAGTGCGCCCTCCTCGTCCGGGAGCGTCACGCCGGCATCGAGCGGGTTGTCGAGATCACTCGCAGCGCGCGTCTCCTCGAGCGCCTTGAGCGCCGCGTCTCGCGCATCGAGCACCTTCGGCCACGAGTCGGCGGGCGATGCGCCCATCGAGTCGATGAACTTCGAGAGGTGCACGCACGAATCGGTGTCCTTCGGCTCCGTGTTCCGCAGCGCACGGAAGGCCTCGTCCGCGGTGTGCGGCATGATCGGTGCAAGCAGCCGCGCAAGGCCGTCCGTCAGGTCCCACAGGGTCGTCTGCGTGCGCCGGCGGCGCTCCGAGTCCGGCGCGTCGCAGTACAGGCGGTCCTTCACAGCGGCGAGATAGGTCGAGCTGAGCGTGTCGTTGCAGAAGTTGTAGAGGAGGCTCGAGGCGCGCTGGTAGTTGTACGCGTCGTAGGCCGCGCGCACCTTCGCGGACATCTCGTCGAACGCGCCGAGCACCCACGCCTCGAGCGAGGTCGCCGGCATCGCCCCGGGCGCGACGCACATGCCGTCATCGCAGCCGGGCGAAGAGGCCTTGAAGTCGCTCAGGTTGCTCAGCATAAAGCGCAGGGTGTTGCGCACCTTGCGGTACGCCTCGCCCGCGGTCTCGAAGAAGGTGATGTCGGCCTTGATGTCGTTCTCGTACGAGCTCGACGCGACCCACCACCGGCAGACATCGGCGCCGAACTGCTCGAAGAGCTCCTGCACGTCGAGCGCGTTGCCCAGGCTCTTCGACATCTTCTTGCCGTCCTTGTTCACGATGAAGCCGTGTGTGAGGAGCGTCTTGAAGGGGGGGGTGCCCGTCACGCCCAGCGCGGGCAGCAGCGAGAGCTGGAACCACCCGCGGTGCTGGTCCGAGCCCTCGAGGTAGAGCTCGATCGGGTAGTCGGCGCCCTCGGGGTGCTCCTGCGACTTCGAGCGTTCGCGCATCACAGCGTTCCACGAGCTGCCCGACTCGAACCACACATCGAAGATGTCCATGCCCTTGGTGAGCGTGTCGAGGGCGATGTTGTCGGGGTTGCTCCAGTGCTGGAGCAGCGTCTTGGGGTCCTCGGTGAACCACGCGTCGGAGCCCTTCTCGCGGAAGCGCTGGGCGACGGCGGCCACCGTGTCGGCGGTGAGCAGCGTCTCGCCCTCAGCGGTGTAGAAGGCGGGGATGGGCAGGCCCCAGGCACGCTGGCGCGAGATACACCAATCGGGGCGCGTCTCGAGCATGCCGCGCATGCGGTTGCGACCCCACGCGGGCACGAAGTCGACGCCGTTCCCCTCAGCCGTCGCCTCCTGCGCGCGGTCACGCAGCGAGTTGCCTTCGATATCAACGCCCACGAACCACTGCTCGGTCGCGCGGAAGATGACCGGCGACTTGCCGCGCCAGTCGTGGGGGTACGAGTGCATGAATCGGTTGGCGAAGAAGAGCGCGCCGTCTTTCTTGAGCAGTTCGGTGATCTCTTCGTTGGCGTCCCAGACTTTCTTGCCGCGGAGGAACTCGGGCACGGAGTCGTCGTAGGTGCCGTCGGCGGTGACGGGGCAGTAGACGGGCAGCTTCTCCCGGAGGCCGGTCATGTAGTCCTCGGCGCCGTGGCCCGGAGCGGTGTGGACGAGCCCGGTGCCGTCTTCGAGCGTGACATAGTCGGCGGCGACAACGCGGTAGATGCCCGACGGCTCGCTGCCGCGCATGGCGGCGTCGGGCTGGTCGGTGAAGTCCGGGCCGCCCTTCACAAACGGGTGCTCGTACGCGAGGCCCACGAGCTTGTCGCCCGTCGCTTTGGCGAGGACTTCGACCTTCTCAGCCTTGCCTGACTGCGTCACCTTCTCGATGAGCGCCTCCGCGAGCACCGTGATGTTCCCGTCCACGCGGACCAGGCAGTAGTCGAACTTCTCGTTGACGGCGATCGCGAGGTTCGCGGGCAGCGTCCACGGAGTCGTCGTCCAGATCATGAAACACGGGCGCTGGGCGGGCGTCTCCTCGTCCTCGGGGTCGAGGCCGAAGGCGCGGTAGACGGCGTCTCCGTCGCGCGAGACGAAGTCCACGAAGACCGAGATATCCTCGCGGTCGTAGTACTCGAGCTCCGCCTCAGCGAGGGCCGTCTCGTTCTCGACCGACCAGTGCACCGCCTTCAGCTGGCGGTACACAAGGCCCTTCTCGACGAGGCCCGCGAAGACCTCCAGCACAGCGCCCTCGTAGGCGGGCAGCATCGTGAGGTAAGGGTTGTCGTAGTCCGCGAGCGTGAGCAGGCGCTCCATCTCGGCGCGGTGCTGCTTCACGTGCTTCTGCGCGTACTTCTGGCACTCCCGGCGCACGGCCATCCGGCGGGCGTCGTCGTCCAGAGAGGCGATCTTCTCGAGCTTGCCCGACTCTTGCAGCTCCTGCATGACCTTGTGCTCGATGGGAAGCCCGTGGCAGTCCCAGCCGGGAACGAAGGGGCACGACATCCCCGACATCAGCTTCGAACGCACCACGAAGTCCTTGAGCGTCTTGTTGAGCAGGTGGCCCAGGTGCATCGAGCCGTTGGCGTAGGGGGGGCCGTCGTGGAAGACGAATCGCGGCGACTCCGCTCGCGCTTCCTGCACCCGCTCGTAGAGCCCGGCCTTGCCCCAGCGCTTGAGGCTCTGCGGCTCGTTCTGCACCAGGTTGGCCTTCATGGGGAAGGACGTCTTGGGCAGGTTCAACGACTTCTTGTAGGCCTTCACGCGGTCGGCTTGCTCGGGGGACTGCGCGGGGGCGTCTTGCTTGCTCATTCTGGGTATCCAATCGCTCGCGGCGTGCGGGCGTGTGATCGTTCGGTGAGGGGATAAAGAATACGCCCAGGGAACGGGCCCTGGGCGTATCGGCGTGATCGTGTTGTGCTCGTTGGGGCGTGCGGCTCAGGAACGCTTGTCGCCCGTGAGCTCGAAAATGGTCTGGGTCCGCAGGACAAGGCCGCCGCGGGCGTGCATGTGGTAGCCCTGAGCGTGGACCTCGTTGCGGTATCGCTGGAGATCGAGGACAGAGGCGCACCGGCCGCCCTCCTCGTCGTTCCACTCGTGGATGAGGGCGTTGTTCTCGTGGCCGAACTCGACGAGCTCGCGGTACGTCGCTTTGTAGATGCTCTCGGAGAGCTGCTCGGTCTGGACGGTGGCGACGAAGTTGATGCCGGTGCCGACCTGCTCCTCGTGCTCGCGCTCGCCAGCACACGGGAATTCGGTCACGACGCCCGTGGTGGGGAGGCCGGTCTCGATGTCGGTCGTGACCTCACAGACGGCGTGGATGCCGCGCTGGAAGCGCATCATGTGGGTTCCGGGGGCGAGCCAGGCCTCGAAGTCGTAGCCGTCCTGCTCGATCGTCCTGCGGGCCTTGATATCGAAGAGTTCGGGGTGGAGGGGTTTACGGTAGAGCACGAGCCGGTACGCATGGAGGCTCGTGGATTTGATCGGGGTGCTCATGCGTGAAGCGTCCTCATCGACTCGGAGTGATGGGAAATCCCGTGGCCATCGCCTTGGACAGCATCTCAGCGGGGTTGCGAGCGAGTCTAGTACCCGCTACGGGCCCTTCAAGGGTCATGTTCTGAATCGGCGCACAATCCGAGGGACACGTAGCCGATTTAGGTGGCCCTATAGGGCGTAGTACGTACTCCATTACCCCCCAATATATTGGTGTGACCGAAGAAATCAGAGGAACCGACATAGTTTCTCCGTGCAAAGCAGGCTTCTCGTCCGATATTGGACCCGATGCCCGAGCCCACGGCCCGCCTCCGGCGTCTGCGTCGGCTGCCCTCAGCGCAGCAGGACGCTGCTCTGCGCGCCGTATTGCCCCACGCTCTCGGCGATGAACTCGAGCGATTTGCAGCTGAAGCTCTCGAGCGTGCGGGCCGATCGAAGCCCGCCCGATCATCGGTTCTGCTGATCTCTGTGCTCCGTACCTGGCCCAAGCTCTCGGGCGAAGCGCAGGCCGCCACGATCGCGGTCGCGGGAGATCGGATCGCTGACTTGCTGGGCGAACTCGAGCGATCCGAGGATCGCCTCGATCGCCGCGTGGCCGCGGAAGTGGGCAGCGCGCTCGTCACCGGGGCGACTGGCCGACTGCCCGAGGGCCTCCCGGAACTGCTTTTGATGCTGCACCGCCTCACCTCGGATTCCTTGGCCGTTGCGCATGCAGCGATGCTGGGTCTCGCAGGGGCGTTGGATTCCGTGGGCCCGGCCCACGGGAACGCGCTGGCGATCCTGGATGCCGCGGTTGCGGAGTGCGCGGGCCGATACGAGGAGCATCGCTGCACCGAGCTGCTGCGGGCGATCTCGTCTCGTGCAGCAGACGCGGGCCCGAAGGTCCGCGAGTGGCTGGCGGGCTCGTCGGAGGCGGGGCACCTGGCCCTGCGCTCGATCAATAAGAAGATGGCTCCCGAAGAAGCGCGGGATCAGACGGTTCGCGCTTTGGGTGTCCCCGCGCTCGTGCCGGCTTCGATTGCTCGTCTTGAGTCACTCGACGCGGAAGAGGATCGTGCAGCGGCACTCGCGCAGTCGCACCTGCTCGAGCGTCGGTCCAGGGCGGCGAGTGTCGGGCGGCTGCGCAAGCTCGATTCTCTCATGGGCGGCGCCTGGCCCGAGGGCCAGCCGGTCGAGTCTCGCCGCGGCGCGATCCGCTGGATACAGGCCGCTCCGCTTACGCCCGTTCAGCGTGTCGAGCGTTACGCCGGCGCGCTCTACGACCCGGATCCCGGCGTGCGCCTGCTCGCGGTGCTCGCACTCCGCCGGTGCCCCGCCTCACCCGCGGCCGACGCGACGCTCCGCGACTTCGCCTTCGATGCCGATGAGCGCGTGGCGCACGCTGCCCTCTCGACCTTCGCCACAGCACCCTCCAAGCGCCGCCGAGAATCGGCCTCCGACGTCTTCGCGGCCCTCTCCCGTTCGCAGCACCCTCGCGTGCGGCGCATGGCCGCGCAGGCCCTCGCCCTCGTCACACCCGTCGAAGTCAAGGCAGAGGATCTCCGGCGGGATCTCGGGTCCGCTGACCCCGCGGTTGTTCTCGCGGGGCTCGATCTGGTTGTGCGGCGGGGGCTCACGCACACGCTTTCCGAGCAACTCGTCCGCCTCACGGATCACGCCGACCCGTTCGTGGCGGCACAGGCGGTATCCGCCCTGTCGCGCGTGCCCGGCGAAGCGGTGCGCGACGCGCTGCTCGCGGCGCTCGGGCACCCCGATGGCCGGGTGGTTGCCAACGCGGTCGAAGCGGTCGGCAGGCGCGAGCACGAGGGTGTGCGCCTCGGGGCGTTCATTTCGAGCGCGGTGCCGCGCGTCCGCGCCAACGCTATTCGTTGGGCGATCCGCGAGGGCAAGGACGCTGGCGCGCAGGGCGAACTCACCGCCATGCTCGCCGACGCCCGTCCCGAGCACCGCCTGAGCGCGCTGTGGGTCGCCGAGCGCACCGCGCAGACCGAACTTGCCGGCCGAGTGGCGCAGCTCCTCCGCGAAGACGACGACGAACGCGTGCGCGTCCGCGCCGAGCGTGCGGCCCGCGTGCTGCTCGCCTCTATGAAATCCGACTGGGCGGTTCCAACCCGCAGCACCACCGCGGGGGTGACGGCATGAACGCTGCGACGCTCCTCTTCGCTGCCGCCGCCCAACCGCTCCGGCTGGTCACGGGCAACGAGCCCGGCCCGCTCCTCGAGCGTGTTCCCACAGCGGTCTGGATCGCCATCGCGGGCGGACTGGTGCTCGTGGCCGCGATCCTGATCGTGCGCTTCATCGGGCGTGACCGCTCCGAGACCGCGGAGGCCGAGCGCGCGTACGACGCGCTCGCGCGGTCGCTGGGCGTGCGCAAGGAAGAACGCCGCGTGCTCCGGAAGGCGGCGCGAGCTGCCGAGCTCGCGCCCGTCGCGTGCGTGCTCTCTCATTCGGCCTTCGATGTCGCGCTGTCTGGTGCGCCAACAGAAGAGCGATCCGAGCTCGCGCGGCTCCGCGCTTCGCTCTTCCCCGAGGCGATGCCGGTAGCCTGACACGAATGAACGGACCTCAGACCCTTCTCCTCCTCGGCCTGCGCGGCTCGGGCAAGTCCACCATCGCGCGCACCCTCGCAGACAATCGCGGCGTCCGAGCGCTCGACCTCGACCCGCTCGTACTTGATCGTATGGGCTACTCGGACGTCAAGAGCGCGTGGGACGACGCGGGCGAGCACGCCTTCCGCACCGCCGAACGCGACGAACTCCAGCACCAACTCGCCGCGGTCCACGAACCGACCGTGATAGCCCTCGGCGGCGGCACGCCCACCGCGCCGGGCGCCGTCGATCTCATTCAACTCAAGCGCGACATGCGTGTGGTCCGGACCGTCTACCTGCATCTCGAACCTGTGGAGCTCGTCTCACGCATCGAATCACGCGACCCCGACCGCCCGCCGTTGACCGATGCAAAGGGCCCGCTCGAAGAGATGCAGCACGTCTACACCGATCGGGACGGCATCTACCGCGCGATCAGCGATCGCACGATCGAAGCGGGGGGGACGACGGTGGAGTGGCTCGAGGAAGAGGTGTGGCGCGCCTGGGCGGGGTGAGTCCGAGTCGCTCGGCGCATCACACCGAACGGCATCTCACGCTCGGCTTCTCGGTCGGCTATGCGCACTGGATGTTTGGGGTGGGAGTGGTCTTACTCGCCCCGAACGTTGTGCCCGCGGACGGAGCGGCCGCGGATCGAAGCGCCGCAGTCCGGGCAAAGGTGGCTGTTGGGCAATCCCCTTTGGGTGTAGCCGCAGCGGGGGCACGTCCAGGCGACGCCCGGCTTCAGGCTCGCGAAGAGCGCCATACCCGCGCTGGGTGTGCACACCAACAGCCAGACGACGAGGCCCAGCGCGATCCCGTTGTGCACCGCGCAGTAGGGCAGGGGGGTGCTGGCGTGGTCGGGGATGTGCGCCGTCCAACTCCGCGCGAGAGAAGCATGCTCGGGGTAGCCGTCGCGTGTGTGGAGTGACGCTCGGGCGGGCGGGTCGCAGCGATCGGGGGCGGCGAAGCCGGTTCCCGCGCGGGCGATGACCTGATCGACGAGCCCGGTGAAGGCGGCCTCGTCATCGGGCCTGCGTTCGTAGGCGAAGCCCGTGTGCGCGTACCGCACGCGGGCGGTTCGGCGTTGGCAGTGCGGGGCCCAGAACCCCTCGGTCGTGATAAAGACCGCGCACTCGAGCGAGCCGATCGTGCGGGGGTGCCCATCCGCCCGGTTGTCCGAAAGCGCGATTTCGCCACCGGGGTACTGCACCACGGGGACCTTGACGGATTCGACAGCCGCAGCCTCTCCCGCGAGCGCATCGGAGAGCGTGCCGCCCGGCAGTTCGCGCATAAGCAGCGCGTCGGCGAGGAGGAGCGGGACGACGACAAAGAGTCCGATAGTCCAGTGCGTCCACCGCTTGATCGTGTTGTGCGTTCGCATGCGCATGGCACTAGCTATACGCAGTAGCGCTAGGCGAGCTTGCGACTTTCCCTGATGTTTTTGGTGCCTGTGAAGTTAGGCAGCGAGGGAGAAGCGGCCGCTGGTCAGGCGGCGCATGAGCCGCGCCTGATCGCCCGGCTTGCAGAAATTCCGGAAGACGCACGCCATGCGCACGGGCCCGGGCTCTTCGAGGTCGTCCTGCTCCAGCCAGACGACATTGGCCATGACGAAGACGGCCCGCTGCTCGTGCACCGCAAGGTGCTCGGCGCCGGGGAGTTCGATGCGGATCGCCACGGGCGTGCCGGGCGCTACGGGCATGTCGAGCTCGAACCGCATGCCGCCCTCGGACAGGTCGTAGGCGTGGCCCTCACGCGAGAAGCCGTCCTCGTTCATCAGCCGCACCGCGACGGCGGTGTAGGAGGTGGGCAGGGCGTAGCGGGTGTGGGCACGTCGTTCGTCGAAGCTGGTCATGCGAGTTCTCCGCGTAGTTGGTCCTCGTAGAGATCGGCCACGCGGGGCGTCTCCATTCGGCCGAAGCGGCGTGACGGACGAGAACCCACCCCTTAAGGGGGGCTTGGCTGCTCGCTGCTGCGCACCCACGGCCGGTGCGCGCACTCGGGGCAGGCGTCGTTCGCGCCGAGGCCGATGCGCGAGTAGCCGCAGCGCGGGCAGAGGTTGGCGCGAGCGATGCGGAACCGCCGGGTGTGCACGCGGACGGTGTGGATCGGGCGCGACTTGGCGAAGCGCACGAGTAGCAAGAAGGCCCAGGGCCAGCCGAGAAGGGCGGCGAGGTTGTGGAGCCCGCCCGAAAGGAGAAAGGGGCCGGTCGACTCGGAGGAGATGCGGATGCTTGTGTTGTCCGCTAAAGAGGCATCGGTCAGCTTCTGCACCAGGTCATCGGGTACTGGGAGTCTCGCTTCCTCCATGCCGGTGCGAAAGGCCTCAGCGAGTATGTCAATGCCGAGTTCGTAGCTCGACACAGTGAGCTGATTGTTCGAATGCCCCGACGCAATGGGCGGGTGCCTGTATTTCAGATTGACGATCTTGCGCACGCGTGTCTGTGCGTAGGTGCTCTGCCCGCTGTCATAATCGGATGTGAAGTAGACATGGCCGGTCTGCTCAGTAACAGGGAAGGGTGATGGTGGTTCTCCGCCGACGTGTGTGACGCTCGTGAGCTCCTCGTCCCAGATAACAAAGAACGACGATAGATTATTGACCATTCGCGGGCGCGGGTGCCACGGGGAGATCACTTCGAAGGCGGAGGTGGTGAACGGTTTGTAGATCGACGTGCTCGGCCTGCGCGTCTCCAGCACCCAGAAGAACTGCAGCACGAGAAACGGGAGCAGCGCGATCAGCCACGCGGGGTGCAGCAGCACGCGCCGGCGTGATTGCTTGCTATTTCGTTTGAGTAACCCGGTTCGCTTCGGCATGGTCGGCCGGCCTGCGGTGCGTGCCGCGTGGGTTGGTGGGGGATCAGTCGGACGATTTCTCTATGAGCCGCATCGAAACACGGTCGATCGAGACGCCCGTTAAGAACTCCACTTTGCGGATCAGCTCCTCGGGGATCGCTTCGAGCAGCGCGTCGCCCGCGGCCTCGGGCACGTCGATGATCCGCCCGTCGGCCGTCTCGATGTGCAGGTGCTCTTCGATATCGGCGTCGTAGCGGGCGGCGTGCGCGGGGTGCTCGGGCACGATCCGCTTGGCGAGACCCGCTTCGCAGAGTGCGTCGAGCGTGTTGTAGACCGTCGCGGTGCTGATGCTGGGATCGCGCTGGGCGACGAGTGCGCGGAGCTGATCGGTCGTGGGGTGGATGCGCGTGGCGCGGAGCGCTTCATAGACGGTCAGGCGCTGGCGGGTGCAGCGGAGGCCGTGGCGTTGGAAGAGTGCGCGCGTCGTTGGCATCGCGTGACGATACGCACAACCGGCGCCCGCGGTGCCGAGCAACCAACCCGCTCGGGGTCACTCCCCCGCAGCGAAGGTCATCTTGTAGTGCTCGACGCCCGCCTCCATGAACATCTCGCCCTCGACGGTCCAGCCGATCGACTTGTAAAAGTCGACGGCGTCGAAGCGGGAGTGGCAGAAGAGCGAGGTGAGCCCCAGCCCGCCGAAGCCGCGCTTCTCGAGCTCGATGACGAGGCGCTTGCCGATCCCCTCGCGCTGCCGTTGGGGATCGACAGCCATCTGCATGAGCTTGCCCACGCCCTGCTCGGGGTAGTCCGCAAGCAGGCAGACGACCCCGATCACACGCGGGCCCTGAGGGTGCTCCGCAACCGCGAGGAACGACTCGAGCTGCTCTTCCGCGCCGGGGATCTCGGCGGCGAGCATCTCCATGTCGTAGCCGATGGGCTCGAGGAGCACGCGCGTGCGCAGGTCAACGGACTGCTGGTAGAGCGGGTGGGCGTTGTCGATGCGCACGTAGTCGATCATGGCCGTCCTTTTCGGGGTGGGGTCGGGTGCAAGATAGTGCCCGCTAGCCTTGTGCACAAGGGCAGATGTGCTAGAAGGGTGCCCATGAAGCGTTTCGGGGTGCTCGCACTGCTGGTGTTGGCGTTGGGGCTCGTCACGAGTGTGGCGGTCGCGTGGGCCCGTGCCGCGGTGTGGTGCGCCTTCTGCTCGATCGCGGCGCCCACAGATCACAAGCTGCGGTCGAGTTCGCAGCGCGAATCGAAGATCTTGCGGTGCTGCGCCTACTTGCTGCGGACGTGCCCAGCCGGCTCTCTGGGTTCGTCCTGCTGGAACTGATCGAGTCGATCGACTCAGGGGCGACCGACGCTGAGTTGAAGCGGTTTCTGCGAGAGCTTCAGCTACGCAAATGATCGCGATCGCGGATCACCCTTAACATGCAGTAGTGCCCGATGACGAACCGCCTAATCACGCGATGAAGCTCCGCTGCAACGATTGCGGCTACGTGATCGCTGGGCTCCCGTCCTCGGCGTCGTGCCCCGAGTGCGGGCGGTCGGTCTCCTCGTCGTTGCCGGGGGCGCGAAGCGGGTCGCGGTGGCAGCGTGCGATGGGCCCTGCTTCATTTGCTCGCGGCCTCTTCGAGCCGCTGGTGGAGCCGGTGTCGATCTGGTCCCGCGTTCGGCCGGAGCGCCCGCTGCGGTCGCTCATGCTCATCTTGTGCGCCGCGTTCTGCGCTTCGGGCGTGCTGGCGTTGTGTGTGCTGGTGGGCGGGCCGCGCACGCTGGGTGCGGCCCCGGTTGCTGCACTGGGTTGGTGGGTTGCGGGCGGGCTTTGCTTTGCGTCGCTGTCGTTGATGGAGGCGGCGGGGATGGCGATTGTGGGCTCGCGTCACGGCTGGCGGCGGTCGCCCGGGCACGTGCTCGCGATCGTGTCGCACGCTGCGCCCGCGTGGATGCTTGGCGGCCTGTGCGCGGGCATCGCGTGGCAACTCCTTCAGCGGGTCGACGCGCCCTGGGAGTCGCCCGCCCTGCGCCTCGGTGGTCAGACAGTCTTGCCCGAAGGCGGGGCGGTCTGGGCGTCGATGCTCCTCGCCTGCGGCATCGGTCTCGTGGTATTCGAGTGGCTCGCGTACAAGGGCCTGATGTCGCTGCGGTTCGCGTCGAAGGAGCGCGAGCTCGGGCCCGCCGCGCCGCCGGGGTGAATCAGAATGCCACACTCATCTGCATACGCAGCGCGATCTGGCCTGCGTCGCCCGAGGGCAAGAGCCCGATCTCGCTGCCGTCGTTGATGGCGTAGTCGTTGACGAGGTCGTTCCCGGTGGTGTCGTTAAGGAAGAGCTGCGCGTCGACACTGAAGCGGACCGCGCTGCCGTGCCAGAACCAGTTGAGGCCCGCGGTGATCGTGCTGAAGGAGTCGTCGCCGGCGCGGTCGCCGTCGGGCAGCACCGCGTCCTAGCGTGCGAAGAGCTCGAGGTCGGTCTCCGGCAGTAAGACGCCGCCTTGCACGACAAGGCCGATGTCGTGGAAGTCATCGCCCGTGGCGCTCTCGTCGGTGTAGCGGCCGATGTAGGCGGCGTAGAAGTTCCACCCGTCTCCCTTGAGCAGGAGGTCGGCGGTGTAGGGGAGCACGCTCGTCTCATCGATGCCGGGGCGGTTCGGGCCGTCTTGCCAGTGGGCCGCGAGTCCGAGCTTGGCGCCGAACTCGGAGCCGGGCATCGAGCTCATGTATTCGAAGTCGTCCCACGCGCCCGCGAGCAGGAACTCGTTGCGGGTGGTGAAGGCGTAGTCAGCGGGCGCGTCGTTGAACTCGGTGTTCGCCGAATCGGCGCCGTCGCTGAACGCGAGCCACACGCGGTAGGCGTCTGCGGCGTAGTGCAGCCAGACGCCCTGCGCATCGCCCGGGTTGAAGATGCCGTTGACCACGCTCACGTCGACCGCCAGCGCCGACTCGCCATCGATGACGTCTTCCCAGAGCACGGGGAGCTGGGCCTGGCCCCAGTAGAGGCCCCACCCGTTCTCCCACTCGTTGCCCGCGTAGGCCTCCTGCATTACGAACGCTCCGCCGTCTTCGAACTCCGCGGAGATGTTGAAGACGAGTCCGGCGTCGAGGAGGTGCCCCGAGAAGTCGAGTGCTGCGGTGGGGAGGGTGAACCCGCCCTCGAAGCGGTCGTCCGCGGGGGCGTTGTTGTCGTCGCGGAGGTTCGCGGTGTAGCGGAACTCGATGTGGCCGTTCACATCGAGTCGGGTATCGCCTCCGGGCGACGCGATGAAGAACCCCTCGTCGTACCCGCTGGTCCCCGGTGCTGCGAGGAGCGAGGACCGGGACTGCGCATCGGCGAGCATCTCGGCGATGGTCGAACGCGTGATTGCTTCGCTGGATTGGCCGAGCGCGGTTGTGGCGGCAAGAGCGATGGCTGAGTAGGCGAGCACAGGCATCATAATGGGTGTCGGCGGCTTCCGGTTCGGGGGTGGTGGCGGTTCAGTCCGGAGACTGCATTCAGGACCACGATTGTACTGGTGCCCTGCCCGCAGCGGCTGCGCGGGGTGTGAATATCGGCCTGTGATTACGATTACGGGAAAAGAGGAGGACGAGCCCCCGCCCGGTGGTAGGCTCAGAGCAAGGAGAGACCATGCCGAACCACAGACTCACGTTGACCACCGGCGTCGCGGTTGCCGTTCTGATCGCTGCGGGGGTGCTCGTCGCGGGCCCGATCAACCCGCCCGCGGGCCCGGTCGCCGAGACCAATACATTGCGGCTTGAAGCCGATGCGCGCTTGCCCGTGAACGCGGAGACCGCGCCCGGCGATGCGGCCGCGGTCTTCCGGATTACATCGCAGGGTTCGTACTACCTCACCGGCGACGTAAGTGGGGTGTCGGCTGGCCAGTCCGGTGTGGTCATCGAGGCCTCGAACGTGACGCTCGACCTCAACGGCTACACCCTCACCGGGGTCGACAACTCCGGAGACGGCATCCGCATTGCAGAGGGAGTGGTCGGTGTCGTCGTACGCAACGGGTTCGTGCGTGAGTGGTGGGGCGACGGGCTAAGCGTCGGGGCGAACTCCGGTGCGGTCCTCGTGGAAGGTATGTCCGCCATCTCGAACCGAGGCAACGGGTTCGTGAGCGCTTCGGTCGCTACGTTCAGGAATTGTCGCGCGGTGGTGAACCTCGATTCCGGGTTCCGGCTCATCAACGACGGCCTCGTAGAAGACAGCGAAGCCCGAGGGAACAGCCAAGACGGGTTCGTAGGCTGGGGCACGTACCGATCGTGCCAGGCGTTCGATCACCCCGGCCGGGGCTTCTCCGTGCCCTTCGGGCTCGTCGAGCGTTGCAGGGCGGCGGCCAACAACACGGGCTTCGAACTCGGCACGATCCTCTCGCCCACCATCCCGAGCCGGGTCCACGTGATCGATAGCGTCTCCGAGCGATCCGCGAACACCTGCTTCCTCACCCGCGGGGAAGCCACGCTCGAGGGGTGCTCGAGCCATAACTCGCTCAGCAACGGCTTCCAACTCTTCGATGACGGTGCACGCCTCATCGATTGTGTGGCGATAAGGCCGGCGTTCAACGGGATCACCGTGAACGGTGTCTCGGTGATCGACGGCTCGAGCGTCCACTACCCGGGGAACAACGGCATCTGGGTCCTCACCTCGAGCGAAGGAGCGAGCATCTCGGCGGCGCGCGTGGTCGGTGCCGGCGCCGCCGCGTACCGGCTCGATGGGCGAGCCGTCACGCTCCGCGATTCTGTAGCGGCCTCACCCGCGACAAGCGGCATCCTCGTGGGCCAGACCGCGACGATCGAACGCTGTACCGTGAGCCTGCCCGGGCAAAGCGGCGTCTTGATACAACCCACCAGCGAGGGGGCGGTCATCACGGATTCAGTCGTCATGGAGCCGGCGATCAGAGGCTTCGATCTCCAAGGGCAATACATGACCGTCAAGGGGTGCCGGGCCATCCGGGGGGTGGTCGGGTTCCAGCTCCCCGAGGGCGCGGGCGGGACGATCCAGAACTGCGAGGCCAGCGGGTTCTCGGCCGTCGGCTTCGACATCCTGGGGAGTTCCGTATTCACCGGGAACGTCGCCCGGGGCGCAGTAGACGGCTTCGTTGTCGTGAGCAACGGCCTCGTTGGCCCCACGTTCGTCGCGGGCCAGGCGCTCGACAACGCGAGCCCCCATGCCAACTTCGAGATCTTCGACCCCTAAAGAGCCCACCGGGCGCACCGGGGGGGGCGAGGCCCCGCTACGATCCCGGCATGTTCCCAAGACGCCCCACCACACAGATCGTGCTCGGCGACGAGCGAGTTGGCCTCGTCCGTGTCGGAGGCGGGCTGCCCACCGCACGCCACCCCGACGCGACCATGGACAGCCCGCCCGAGGAGGGCGGCCCGGCCCCCGTCTCCGTGCAGACGATGACCGCAGGCTACACGCACGACGTCGATGCCTGTGTCGCGGAGATCAACCGCATGGTCGCGGCGGGCGCCGATGTCGTCCGCGTCGCGGTCCCCGAGAAGAAAGACACCGCCGCCCTCAAGGAGATCCTCCCGCAGGTGCGCGTGCCGATCGTCGCGGATGTGCACTTCCACTTCCAGAGGGCCCTCGAAGCGGTCGAGGCGGGCGTCCACAAGATCCGCCTCAACCCGGGCAACATCACCGACCGCGAGCAGGTCAACG
>CAZNUZ010000011.1:0-46309 GCA_964576725.1 uncultured Phycisphaeraceae bacterium | reverse complement strand
CACCGCCGACCCCAAGAAAGACCCCACCGCCACCCGCTACGACCGCCTCACCTTCAAAGAGGCGATCGAGAAGAAGCTCGGCGTCATGGACCTCACCGCGCTGACCATGTGCGAGGAGAACAGCGTCCCGGTCGTCGTCTTCGATTTCCGGGTGGAGGGGAGCGTGGCGAAGGCGGTGAGTGGGAACAGGATCGGCTCGCTTGTGGAGTGATTTGCTTCCACCCAAGAGGGTGTTCTTACATCCCGTTGTCGACAGTTCGTCAGCTTTCCAACCAGAAGGAAATCGCTGGGCTCCTAGATGTTGGGGGGGTTGACGTAGACCGTACAATACGTAGACAGTCTGGTCAGCTGAGGCAGTGTCATTCCCACAAATACCCACATGTTTCGACACTGGCTTAACTCTTGAGGCAATTCCGGTGTATGATCTGCCCGAAGAACTGAAAGATTTGGAGGTCTTCTCCTGCGGAGCACGAAACTTCGGTCAGAGGTGGCCGTGTCGCGCCGTGCACATGTGCCTTTTGGATGGCACGTCACCTTCGTTGGCATGGTTCAACAATGCGATTACCCGACCAGAAACAAAGCAGGCCGCAGCGCGACTTTTCAACCGCATCAGGATGACATGCCAATCAGGCCCGTTGAACGACAAGAAAAAATTCAGAGCGGAGTTCGATGACTTTTCGGCATTCAAGGCGCAAGGCGGAAATATTGGCTTCCGCGTCCCTTGTGTCCAAATAGGCTCAACATGGTGTCTGACACACGTATTCGAGAAAAGGCAGACTGCATGGCCCGATAGGGAGATCGCCGAAGCGAAGCGAATTCGAGAAGAGTTTGAGAAAGTTGTTTCAAAGAGACAGTGGAGGCTCTAAGTGACAGCGAAATGGATTAATGATCTCAATGCTGATCCGGAAATGGCTAGATTTCTGGAGCGCGATCTAATTACACTTGGAGTTAGCGAAGAACTCCATCGTGTTCTTCAAGACAGAGGGCTTCGTCAAACCGACCTCGCGGAAGTGATGGGTGTGTCTGAAGCAAGGATTTCGCGACTCCTCTGTGGCGAAAACAATACCACTCTTCACTCTATCGCCGATGCCTTTCTGTCGCTTGGGTTTCGCGGCGTTTTTAAGGCGATTCCGCTTTCTGAGTGCCTCGGCAATACTAACCAGTATTCGCTACGCCTTTCAAATACTTGGGATGCTCCAGATGCAAACCCCCAGCAGTCTTATCACATTCAGTCTGCGTGATATACAGATACCATGAGCGACAGCACCTTCGACACTACGATAGCCGACGCACTCCTCGCGGTCTCATCAACCGCTAGCATTCGGTATAGACTTACAGATCATTTTATTGTTGACTGTGCTTATCAATTGGCGTCTGATGAGCCAAGTGACATACCCAATACAGACAGTGTTTGGATTTCTGGAAGAGACGTGAAGACTACGGCAGAAGAAGATCAAGAATCCTTGCAAGCACTGATCACCCTGCGTTGGACTGCCCCGTTACCTGGACAACATCACGAATTCAAGTATGCCGAAGTATGGGCACGCTTTGCTAGCTATTTTATGCTCAACGAGCGAGCTGACGCACTACAGCCATGGGAAATAGATATTTACTGCAGGCTACAAAGCGCCCACTACGCCTGGACTGAATTCAGAACAGTACTCAGAGATTCACTTGGCAGAATGGGCCTTCCGCCCTATGCATTACCAAGCGCGCCGGCATATCAGATGCCCATTGTCGCAGGTTTGATAAATCAATCTGGCTCGTCGCTCATGCCAGCTCACGAACAATTGCTCGATGCACTAGGAAAAGCCGGATACATACAAGAAAAACCGGACTGATGTTAGCTCCGATCCAAGCCAGCATTGCGTTGCAATTAATTCTACTATACTGACACCCCCCTCTGAACCCCGGCCAAACAAACCGGTGGCCTGTGGCCAGCACAGCCATTAACTATACGCAAAGCCTCCGGCCGGAATCGAACCGGCAACCTCAAGATTACAAATCATGCGCTCTGCCAATTGAGCTACGGAGGCAACGGGCTCCCGCGTGACGCCCCGCTCGGTTGAGCAGAGCCGCGGCCCGTGCACGACAACGCCCCGCGTGGTCCGGCGAATCGCCGGGGCGGGGCGCGAAGGGCAGAAGTGGGCGTAACAGGATTCGAACCTGTGACCTCATCGATGTCAACGATGCGCGCTAGCCAACTGCGCCATACGCCCGATTGTCGATCGGCGGCACGCCGCTGATCAAGGCCCCAACGATAGCCGCCCGCCCGAACAAATCAACCGCACCCACCGCTGGGAGGCTCAAACACAAGCCCAAAGCCCCCCGCTGACTACCAGAGGCACGCGCCGCCCGCCTCGCTGCTCCATTGGGTTCTCTACTCGGTGCTCTTCTCGGGCTTCTCTGTTGCGGGTGAGATCCGCCAGACGCGCACCGCCTCGCCCGGCAGGAGGGGCGCGGGCCGGCCCTCGAGCCAATCCTCGTGGCCCGCCATGAACGCGGGCGTGCCGGGGCGTCCGGACTGGCCGCCGGGCATCTGGAAGAGCCCGCGTTCCTCAGCGCCGGGCTCGACGACGAGTCGCATGCTGGCCCCAAACCCAGGCCGCATCACGCGGACGGCCATCGAGTCGCCCGCGAGGGGCGTGTCGGGGGCCTTGAGCCCCGGGAGCATCGAGCCGACGAGGTCCGCGAGCGGGTGCTGGATCCGCGCCCGGTTCATCTCGCCCCAGGGCGGGCCCAAACGCCCCCCTGCGCGCTCGCGCACCTGCGTCGCAGCCCGGCGGATAGACGCCTCCACCAGCGCCCCCCACGAGTCGTACGCCGGGTCGAGCAGGTGCATCGGCTCCTCTTCGATCAGGCGCAGCGTCACGCTCCACGCCTGGCGCGAGGACCACCCGCCGACGCCTTCTGGCGTGCGCGCGCTCACGTACCGCTTGAGCGGCTCGTAGCAGGCGTTGATGAGGGTGTAGCGCAGCGTGCGCATCAGCTCGTGCGCGGGCTCGTCGGCGTCCGCGTGACCGCTGTAGGCCGACACCAGCGCCCGCACCTCGGCGAGTGTCTCGTCGGTCGTCTCTTCAGGGATCGCGTCGAGCACGATCCCGCGCACGGGGTCGAGCAGCGCAGCACGCGTGTCGAGCTGCAGCGCCAGCATGTCGGCCTCATCGACACCCTCCGCCTGCCCGAGCTGATCCGCGATGCGCTGCGCGCGCGTGCCCGTCGGGAAGTACCGCTGATACACACCCGACCACGCGGGCGGGAGCGTCCTGCTGTTCGCGCTGTGCACGAAGCCGTTCCCGTCGCGGATGAGTATCGGCCGGAAGGACGAGCGCCCGACGTGCCCGGCCCAGCCGACGCGCCCGGGCGCCCACTCCATCGCCTCGCTGCCGTCGTAGCCGATCCGCACAGGGATGTAGCCCGAGATGGTCCACCCCACGCGCCCGTCGGCCGAGGCAAAAACCACGTTCTGCGGCGCGCTGTGCCAAGACGCCGCGACCTCGAGCCCTTTTTCGAGGGTGCTGGCCTCAGCCAGATCGAAGACCATCAGGTTGCTCGCCTCGCCGATCGCGCCGGTCCAGCGAGAGGCAATGCGCCTGCCCAGCGGGTCGGACTCATCGACAACGGGGCCGTAAGGCGTGTCTGTGTAGGTCACGATCTTGGGCTCGGGCATGCCGCGCACGAGGATGCGTTCCTCGCGCTGCGTCGTCTCGACCGCTTCGGCGATCACCACGCCGTCTTCGAAATCACCCTCGACGTTGGTCATGCCCCACGCGAGATCCCCGTTGGAGCCCATCACCACCACGGGCAACCCCGGCAGCGTCGCGCCGACGGTCCGGCGGGGCGTCCCGTCGGCCTGGACCCAGTTGAGCTCGGCGCGGTACCAGGTCCCCGGCAGGCTGAACATCAGGTGCGGGTCCGAGGCGAGGATCGCGCCCCCCGCCGCGGTCCGCCCCGATGCGACGGCCCAGTTGTTCGAGCCGACGGGCTCCTCGCCCATCGAACGCGTCACCGAGGCGAGATCGACCGGCGCAATGAATCCACTCGACTCGGCACCACCGCGTAGGCCCGAGCGCAGATCGAACTCCTGCGTCGATGGCAGCGGCGCGAGCGCAAAGCCCTCGCCCGCGATGATCGGCGCGTCGTAGGCGTCCCCGCGCGGGTGAAAGAACGCATACGCACCGTCTGGGAGCGCGTGTCGTGCTGCAGCGTGCCAGTCCTCGGGCCAGCGCCCGTGAGAGAGGTTGTCGACGAGGCTCAGCGACGCGAGGACCGAGTCTGTCGGCGTCCACGCCTCGGGCGCGCCGCCCGCGAGCAGGTACTCAGCCGGGAGCGCCGGCAGGCTGGCAAGGCCCTCGTTCACACCCGCCGCGTAGTGTTCGAGGAGCTCGATGTGCCTCTGGGGGGCGCGATCGAGCATCACCTGCGCGACACGAGCGAAATTCCAGGTGCGCGCCCATTCGTCTTGCCCCAGAGTCGCCTCGCCCGCGATCTCGCTGAGCCTGCCGGCGGCGTATCGGCGTGAGAGATCCATCTGGAAGAACCGCTCGCGCCCGTGCATGAAGCCGAGCGCAAAGGCCGCATCGGTGCGCGTCTCCGCGAGGATGCGCGGTGCACCCAAAGCGTCCACCTCGATGCGCACGCTCCCCGACAAGCCCTCCGCAGTGATATCACGCGGGCGCGGCTCTTCGGCCAACAGAGTTGCAGAGACAAGCAAAGCGCCCGTCAGAGCGCACGCGAAGGGCATCCGGTTCATGCACGCAGCCTACCGCGCCAACAGCACGCTTCACTCGCTGATGCCGAAGTCCTCCGCGGGATCGCGCCCGCCGAGCTCTTCACCGCCCAGCCACATGTTGACGAGGTCTTGCGGCGTTTGCACCTGTTCGCCCGTCTCGTAGTACGCCACATCGCCGTAGAGCACAGCAAAGACGGTGGGCGTCGTCGCCCAGGCGTAGTTCGGGATGCCCATCTGCTCGGTGAGCTCTGTCACATCGAGCAGGTGCACGACGGCGGGCATGCCGTCCATCTCGAGCGTCTCCTTGTCCATCTCCACGAGTGGCTTGAGCATCTGGCACACGTCGCAGTCGGGATCACCGACGAAGAAGTAGTGCAGGTTCATGCCCTCCAGATCCGCGCGAGCGGCGGCGTAGGCCTCGCTCTGGAGCACGATCTCGACGGGCGTGCCGCCGAGAACTTCGGTAGTCTCGGCCGCGAGTTGCTTGTCCTGCGAGGCCTGGTACACACCGAGCCCGCCTGCTGCGATGCCCCCGATGAGCGCGAGCGCCAGGATCGCCTTGTGCGCACGCGCCGCGAGCAGCACGCCCAACGCACTCACAACAAAGACGATGTCGATCACCAGGGTCGCCCCCTTGGGGGGCTGCCACAGCACGCCAAAGCAGCCGCAGTCCATGTCATTGAGATAGGCGTACGCCGCGTAACCCGTCAGGCCGGCGAAGAAGACGAGCACGCCCGCCCACGTGATGCGCAGCCTGTGCAAGAGCAGCACCAGGATGACCAACACGAGTTCGGCCGCAGCGATGACCGTGTCGCGGTACAGGCCCTCTTTGAACCACTCCGCCTCGGCGTTCGGCTCGATTAACCAGAGGTTCTTGTTGGGCCCGAGCAGCTTGGCCGCTGCGCTCGCCTGCAGGATGACCGCGACCGCGAGCGCGAAGACGCCCGTGACGATCCGGTACAACGGGCCCGGGGTCCAACGCTTCGTCGACTGCTCGGGTGTATCGCTCGTATTCATAGTCATTGTCGTTTCATGGTGATGTATGCGCGTTGCCGATAGGCCGCGGGTGTGCGGGTGAGTCTTCAGCAGATGCTGCGGATGTTACTGGGCCTCTTCAACTGCACCCATCGCCCAGATGCGCGTCTCGGGGCCCTCGGGCGTCGTGAAGTAGATCGGCGTAAGCAGGCCTTGGCCCGCCAGCGACGAATCCGCGAAGATCTCGATCGTGTAGTGTCGGAACTGATCCTCGCCCGGTATTGCTTCGTGTGAGAGAACCCTGCCGTGCAGGCCCTCGAGTTCCGTGCGGATCTCGAGGTCCGATGTGTGATCCGGCCTGCGGATCTTCGTCTCGAAAACGAAGAGCTCGCCCGGCGCCAGGACACCCACCTCGACGTGTGTTCTGTTCGAGTAGATGTCCGCGCGCTGCCTGATGTACTCGACTTCGGGTCTCGATGCGAAGGCTGTGGAGAGGCGCGGCGCCACTATCCGGTCCTTGCGGTGGCTCGTCTCGATAACGAGCGCCGAATCCGGCGCGTTCGAGGGCAGGGCGTATTCCACCCTCCAGACCATCGCGCGCTTCGACCCCGCGGGCTCGAGCGCTGTAAAGGTGTACTCCGCGCCCTCGTTGTGGATGGCGATAGGGGTGAAGGGCCGGCCGTCGTCGGCCCGCAGGGTGACCACGCCCGTCGTCACCGTCAGGCGCGTCGGCTCGATGGAAATGGGCCCGCCCATCTGCCCCACGATGGTGAGCGGGACCATCGCCTTGTAGCCCTCAAACATCAGGCTAAAGCCCTTGTTGACCTTGCTCGTGATCACGCCGCGAACGTCTACCGACGCCTCGACCTCGACCGAACCGCCCGGCGGGATCACCGGATCGCGGATGATCGGGGCGGTGCACTTGCACCCGGCCCGGTAGCCGATGATGCGCAGCGTGGTGTCCGTCGGATTGCGGATCGTAAAGACCGCCGATAGCAGCTCCTCCGTCTCGACCCGGCCCGTATCGAAGACCGGGGGCTCGACGATCACGGGCACGCGCGGCCCGGCCTCCTGCTGGGCCGGCTCAGCGCCACCGCCCCGCTGCGACGCGCCGGCGGCGATCGTGCCAAACGCGCACGCCCCGCCGCACACGAGCGCACACGCCAAACTGAGTCTTCGGATAAGCGGCCTGGTCATCATCATCGCACCTCTATCGGCGGTCATAGGCGTACAAACCCGCCCGAAGCATCGGATACCGCCTCAGCAATAAGTCTACAGGTGCCGGGCCCGCACGTTCCACGCACGCGAACCTGCCAGCGCGCGGCTCTTGCCCGATAAACAAGCCGCGCGTGGCGCTAGCGGGTGCGCCCAGCGGGCGTGATGCAGTCGGAATCGCACGACAAAACCGACAGATCGCCAAGCCGCCCGAGGCGCCCCTCGATCCGAACAGGCTCCGCGACGAGATCGAGCAGGCCGAACGGGAGTTCCGCCCGCCCGTCGACCAGCAACAGATGGAACGTGGGCGTGCCCGACGCGCCGCGGGTAACGACCATCGGCGGCAAACCGCCCGCGATGCAGAGCACCGCGCACGCCTTGTGCGCCTTGCCCTCGCCCGGCTTCATCGCGCCCAGGTAGCACTTGCCGTCCACGATCTCGCCCACCACCTCGACTTCTGCGCCGAGCAGGCTCGGGACTAGGCGGCGCGGAGCGTCGGCTGCTCCGGGCTGGATCGCCCCCTCTCCCTCGATCAGCTCGATCATCTTGCGCCCGTCGCGCTCCATCGGGTAGCCCGTGAGCGTCACCCCGCCCGTGCCGGCGAAGGGCGCGACGCGGTCGTGCGCACCCAGCTTGCCGATCTCCACGATCAACAGCGTCTGGCCGTCATCGGTGAAGAGCATGGGGTAAGGAGACTCAACGAGGGTGCCGGTCCAGCTCTGCACCGAGGTCGTGTCCCAGACCGCAGGGCCGGGATCGCGCTGACCCGAAGCGATGAGCGCCGCCGAACCGACCATCACGATGACGAGCGTCAGCATCACGCTGCGCACCGCCCGGCGGACGGACCTTGGCATCTGCATGTAACCGACATAGATCGGTGGCGGGTCAGCCATCGTCGCCCCCTTGAGCGCTTGTCGGGCGAGCGGGTGTGGTGGGCGTGCCCGGAGCGTGCGCCTCGGCGCGAACCAACACGGAATCGCCCTCGATACGCACGTCGTACGTAGGCAGGCGCTCGTCGTAGGGCGGGGGCGAGGTGCCGTCGCCCGGTTTGTACTGGTACCCGTGCCACGGGCAAGTAATGCACCCGTCCACGATCGCGCCCTCACCGAGCGGCCCGCCCTGGTGCGCACAGGTGTTCGACACCGCGCACAACGCGCCTCGGTCTTTGAACACAGCGACTTCCTCGCCCGGCGTCACCTCAACGATCGCAGCCCTGCCCTCGGCGATCTCCCGGTACGAGCCCGCCCGCACCCAGCCTTCCTGCTCGGTGCCCCTCAGCACGTTGCTGCGCAGGGCGGCGAACGTGTGCAACGCACCGAGCGCGATCACGCCGCCGAGCAGGACCGCCGGCAACGCGAGCGTGCCCGCGGACTGCACCGCCCCGAACATCACGTGCGCAAAGACGAGCACATACGCCGGGTACACCAGCATGTGCAGCCACTTCCACAGCTTCGGCGAGAGGTTCTTGAGCCAGAAGTCGTGGCTCGTCGCCGCCATCAGGCCGAAGACCACCAGCGCTGCGAAGCCGAAGATCTCGAACGGGATGCCGCGCAGCGTGACGCCGTCGTATCCGCTCAGCACGGCTGCAACAGGGTTGCGGATGCCGAACCCGCCGTAAAACCCGATCGCTAAAAAGGCGTGCAGCCCGCAGACGAAGAAGAACAGCACCCCGAGGTGCCTGCGGTTGTAGAGCAGCGGCGCGGTCCTCGGCCAAATCCGGTGCAGCGGGCCGATCGCGAGGATGACATGCAAAAGCGTCACCGCGCACGCGCCCAGCGCACGCAGAACCAACACCGGCTCGACCACGTTCCGCGGCGAAGGGTGCGCGATCGTGGTGACGAGCACGTAGGTCACGATGAACAGCACCACACTCGCGACAGCGATCAGGTCGTACCGCTGCTTGTGCGCGTTCCACTGCACCAGCTTGTAGCTGTGACTCATGGCCGCCCCCCCGCTTCGCCACGCGGGTCGGTGTTCGGAGGCAGAGCATCCGTCGTACTCGCTGCACTCGTTGGACTCGTTGAGTTCGCTGGCATGATCGGGGTCGTCGAGAAGCCCGCATCTCCCGCCGGCCGGGCACGCACGCCCAACACAAAGAGCATCACGCAGACCAGCACCACGGCCGGCCACACAATCGCATGCACACGACGCTGCGCTCTCGTCACGGCGTCACCCCCGCTGTCTTTCCCCCGCGCGACTTTGCACCCAGCCACATCCTCAGCACCACGGGCCAAAGCAGCACGCTCCCCGGGACGAGGAGCAGCCGGACACGAACAGGCGCAAGCTGGGCGGCCTCATCCACCCGCCCCACGCCCCAGAAGACGAACGCGAGCGCGACCGGGACCCCGATCAGGGCGTAGACATCAAACACCACGAGGGCGATCCGAATGAGATCCATCGAGCAAGCGGGTCCTTCTGGGCGGCCCCCACTTATGACCGATCGCTCGGTACGGGTCAACCCTGCCCGGATGCTCAGTTGTCACACAGGGCCACCCAACCAGACCCACATCGGAGTTGCCAGAGGCATATTTCAAAATGCATTGAAACTTGGAGCCGAGCCGCTACGATTCCCCTCTAAACGTCTTGAGAGGCCCGCTATGAGCTCCGCCCCCTACTCCACACCTCCTGTCCACCCCCACGCCGATGCCCTCGACCCAGGCTTGCTCGCCGACGTCGCTCGCGGCCAGGCACGGCTCACGGCCGAGCAGGGGCTCGACCTCTTCCACAAAGCGCCCCTCACGACCCTCGGCCGCTACGCCGACGCACGCGCGCGCTCGCTCCACGGCGACTCGCTGCGCACCTACGTCATCGACCGCAACATCAATTACACCAACGTCTGCACCGCCAAGTGCACCTTCTGCGCCTTCCGCAGGTCGGGCCACGAGGACGACGCCTACACCCTCGAGCACAGTGAGATCCTCGACAAGATCGGGGCACTCGCCGCCATCGGCGGCACGCAGATCCTGATGCAGGGCGGCATGAACCCCGACCTGCCCCTCGACTGGTACCTCGAGCTGCTCTCCACCATCAAGAGCACCTACCCGCAGATCCACGTGCACGCCTTCAGCCCGCCCGAGTTCATCGAGTTCGTGAACTTCTTCGACCCGCCGGGCGACACCCTCAAGGACAAGATCACCTGGGTCATGGTGCGCCTGCGTGAAGCGGGGCTCGACTCGCTCCCCGGCGGCGGCGGCGAGATCTTCGCGCCCGCCGTCCGCAACAAGATCGGCCTGGGCAAGTGCACCGCGGACGCCTGGCTCGACTGCATGGAGGCCGCCCACGAGCTGGGCATGTTCACGAGCGCCACCATGATGTTCGGCCACATCGAGGGCGTCGCCGACCGCGTGCACCACATGACACAGGTCCGCGAGCGGCAAGACCGCGTGCTCCGTGCTGCCTCGCACACCGATCAGCCCCTCGGTCACTACAAGGCCTTCATCTCCTGGCCCTTCCAGCGGGAGAACACGCCCCTCGGCCGGCTCCGCGAGTGGGGCCAGACCGACCCCGCCGAGCTGGGCGAGACGTTCCCGGGCGACGTCGTCGCCACCCTCGACGGCACGGGCACCAAGAAGAGCCACCCCGAGTTCGGCCGTCGCCTGCGCATGTCGGGCAGCACCGACTACCTGCGCACGCAGGCGCTCAGCCGCCTGATGCTGGACAACGTCTTCTCTATCGGCGCGAGCTGGGTCACCATGGGCCCCCACATCGGCCAGGTCGCGCTGCAGTATGGCGCTAACGACATGGGCAGCGTGATGATGGAGGAGAACGTCGTCTCCTCCGCCGGCACGACGTACTGCCTCGACGAGCCCGTGCTCTGCCGCCTCATCCGCGACGCCGGCTTCACCCCCGCCCAGCGGGACAACGTCTACGACGTCCTCCACGTGCACGACACGCCGGACGCCCCCGATCGACTCGTCAAAGACTGGTCGAAGCACCGCGCGAAGCGCCTCCACGCGCAAACGAAGGACAACGCGGGCGACGCGAAGGTGGAGCTCACGACGAGCGCGGCGGAGTGAGGGCCTTGCGAGTTCCTCGGATTCGGTGCATGGGCAGTAGACTCTGGCGATGCACCGCGGCCGCCGCCTTCGCATCCTGCTCTCACCGGTCTGGATCTTTGCGCTGACGCCGCTGCTCGTGCTCCACGCGATGTGGTTGCACCGGGCTGACCCGCTCCGCGTCGGCTTCTGGGCGTACGCGTACCACCAAGTCCACGGCACGAGCTTCCCAGTCACGCTCGACGAAATCACAGACTTATCCTTCGCTGTCGAAGCCGACAGCTTCGAGTTCAATGATGTTGCCGACGCTGATGACCCGTTTCAGCCGGGGACGATCAGCGTCGTCGCGATCATGAGCGACACACAATTGGCGCCCGGTCTCTACGCCCCGACCACGAAGGAGGAGTTCTGGCTGGTCGCGCAGTCGCCCGCTTGGCTCCAAGGCTTCCGCGCCACTCCGAAACAGCGCGAGCCCGCCGGCAACGACGCCGGCGTGCACGACCGCGTCGTGCAAGAGATCAACACCCGCCTGCGTGAGCACTCGAGTAGGTCCGGCGCGACGCTCACGCAACCCTTCCACGCATCGCTCATCACCCGCACGAGCGGGCACCCAGTAAGCGATCTCGGCACCTACTGGACAACGGGGTACCAAACAGGCTGGGCCGCACTGTGGTGGCCTTGCCTTGCGCACAACGCGATCGGCCTGCTGCTGTCGATGTGGATTCTCGGCTGTCTGGTGCACGCCGGGCGGCGGATCGTGATGTACGCCAGGCGGATACGCCGCGGCTCGGAGGCGTGCTCCGCGTGCGGCTACGACCTGCGGTCAACACCCACGAACGCGCCCTGCCCCGAGTGCGGCCATACAGACAGCGTCAGTTCTGCGCCTCGTTGAGCCGCTTCTCGAACATCGCGAGGTTCGTCATGCGCCCCGCGTCGAAGCGCAGGCCCACGATGTCGTAGTCGCGCGCGATGCCCAGGTGCATGAACGGGCGCACCTGGTTCGAGCACTCGAAGCGGATGTGCTGGTACCCCTCGGTGCGGGCCCAGTCTTCCGCTGCGATCATGAGCTGGCTCGCGACGCCCGTCCTGCGGAGCTCGGGCACGATGCCGATGAGCCACGCGCGGTGCGTGTCGGGGTGGCTCTCGTAGCCGCAGTAAAAACCGACCGCGTCGTTGTCCACCCGCGCGACCTGCACGAGCGCACGCTCGGGGTTGCCCATCCGCCGGCGCAACCACTCCGCGTCGCGCTCCGGGCGGAAGACGCTGTTGTAGAGGTGCGTGATCGTCCCGAGGTCGGCCGGGTTGATGCGATCGATGATGGCGTCGGTCATGGCGTCTCTCCCTCCCACGCGTACGGGTGCGCGAGCAGTCTGGAGCACTCTGTTAACTTCCGTGCCCGCCTGGTTATTCGGCTGCGAACGCGGACCAGATCCATGTGCCCCCCCGCCTTGTGCGGGCAGGCGCAGGCAAACCGGGCGCACGGACAGCACAGCCCGCACGGATTCACACGTTATTGGGGGTAACACGCATGCGCCCCACGCGTCACAGGCCGGCTTAGTCCTTGGCGCGGGAGATGTACGAGCCGTCGGCCGTCGAAACCTTGATCGTCTCCCCCGCTTCGATGAAGGGCGGGACGCGGGTCTTGAGCCCGGTTTCGAGGACGCACTCTTTGAGCTGGTTCGTCGCGGTGGCGCCCTTGATGCCCGGCTGGGCTTCGGCGACATCGAGCTCAACCGAAGCGGGCAGCTCGATGAGGATCGGGCGCTCGTCGTGGAAGAGAACGGTCGTGGAGCCGTTGGGGCGTAGGTAGAGCATCGCGTCGCCCGCGAAGTCCTTGTTGAGCGTGAACTGGTCGAAGGAGGAGTTGTCCATGAAGACGTAGCCATCGCCGTCTTCGTAGAGGTATTCCGCTTCGCGGCGGTCAACGGTGGTCGCGTCGAGCGTGTCGGAGGAACCGAAGCGCTTGTCGACGTAGCTGCCGCTCTCGATGTCGCGCATGCGGACCTGCATGTAGGCGGGCCCCTTGCCGGGCTTGGTGTGCTCGTACTTCATGACGATGTACACCCGGCCGTCCATCTGGACCGCCATCCCGTTCTTGACCTCGGTCGCCTTCATCTGCCTGCACTCCGTAGACGCGTGTGTGTCGCCTCCCGCCGGGCTATAACGCACAGCCATGCGGGGGGCCCGCAAGAGTAGCCGCCCCGAGTACGCCAGACCGACCGACACGCCCACTCGGGCCGCCCCTGATAGGCGATCTGGTTCCCCTCTATGGGCCGCACATCCCCGCCTCGGGCTCGATATCGCCGATTACAATTGTTTCAATTATGAGTGAATACACCGCGAGCTCGAAGTACGACCCGAACCCGCAGGCCAGCATCGGGCAGGCCATCGGGAAAACCGGCCCCTTCTCCTCCATCGAGCAGGAGACGTTCATCAGTCTGCTCCGCACCGTTTCGCTCTTGATGGAGCCCTTCGACGCCTTGTTTAAGGCGCACGGGCTCTCCGAGCCGCAGTACAACGCCCTGCGCATCCTCCGCGGCCACGGCAGGCCCATCCCCTCCGGCACCGTCGCTGCCCAGATGGTCGCCCGCGACCCCGACATCACTCGCCTCCTCGATCGCCTCGCGAAGGCGGGCTTCGTCGAACGCACCAAATCCGACAAAGACAAGCGCGTGGTCCTCGCATCGATCACCGATGAAGGACTCGAGCTGCTCAACCGGCTCGACGAACCCGTGCTGAAGCTCCACCGCCAGCAGTTCGGCAGCATGTCCGAGGACGAGCTGAAGGGGCTCAACCGCCTGCTCGCTGCTATTCGCAGCGGCCAGGAGCACGCGTAAACCCCTCGGCAACAAAGCTTTAACCGATTGCACCTGTGATCCCGGCGATCACTCCCGCCTCAGTATTCTGCAAATCGACTGGAAATCTGTTTCAACATGGATTAATCTGTTGCAACAGGCTGTTTAGCCTACACCGGCCTTTTCGAAACGGGCGGATCAAGCACCACACCCTTTACGGAGCACTACCGATGACACCCACCACCACCGATAACGTCCGCGTCCAGGATCTGAACGAGTACATCCAGACCGGCCGCATCCTGGAAGCGATGGACGAGTTCTACGCGGAGAACGTCTCGATGCAGGAGAACTCGGGCGAACCGACGATCGGCCTGGCGGCCAACATCGAACGCGAGAAGCAGTTCCTGGCCAACGTCAAGGAGTTCCACGCCTTCGAGGTCCTCAGCGTGGCGACGGGCCCGGGCCTCTCGATCGTCGAGAGCGTCATGCGGTTCACCGACCAAGGGGGCAACGCGGTCGTCCTCGAGCAGGTCAGCGTGCAACGCTGGGCCGACGGGAAGATCACCTCCGAGCGTTTCTACTACAACGCCGGCTGACCGCATCCCGCGACAGACTCACTTCCCAACCGCCCCAGCCCCTGCTGGGGCGGTGTCTTTGTGCGCCCGGCCAGCGCCTCAGGATCGGCGGCTTAAGATCAGAGGCTGAAGATCGGGGGCTGAAGATCAGGGGCTGAAATTCGCTCCTCACCATTCCCATAAACCTGTACGCTCCGACAAGAAGTCCAGTAGCCCCACGACCGGAAACGCACACCATGCTCGAATCGATCTCTGCATTCCTCGCCTCCGCCCCGAGCGAAGAGACGATCATCGCGCTCTCTTCCATCTTCGGGGGCATGGCCTTCGTCATCGCGATCATCCTGATCTCGAAGCGGGCCTCCCTTAAAGCTGTCCGCGAACGCGAAGAGACCAAACGCGAGATCGCGGCCTACGTCGCGGAAGGATCCATCACGCCCGAGGAGGGCGCACGCCTCATCGACTCCGGCGAATCGCCCCGCGTCTGATCCCCCCACTACCCCACCGCTGATTCCCCGCTCACCCCCACGCACCGGAGCGCACCATGCTCGACCTCGTATCACCCACACTCGGCCTCTTGGAAACCGAGTTCATCGTTGTGATGACCGCCATCATCTCGGGCGTGGTGCTTGTGATCAGCATCGTCACACTCGGAACGCGCGCCGGCATCCGCACCCGCAGCGAGCGCGAAGAGACGAAGCGCGAGATCGCGGCCTACGTCGCGGAAGGCTCCATCTCACCCGACGAGGGCGCGCGCATGATCGCGGCCAGCGAGAGCGGCAAAGCCTACTAACGCCGCGGGCAGACTCAGGGCGCGTCAACCGCGCTCCGAGTCGCAGCGGCCTGCGCCCGACGCATCGCTTCACCCAGCACGCGGACCTGTTCAGCAAGCAGCTGAGGCGAAGACCGCTCGATCGCACCGTGGAGGCCCGGCAAGATCCAGGCGCGGTAGCCCGATGTCTCGTCCGACGCCGCCAGCGCACTCCTGAACCACTCCCTGCCGGGCAGGCCAATCGGGTTGGCATCCACCCACGCGCGATCAACCGCGATCAGCGCACGGTTGTGCGAAGCGAAATCAACTTGCTCACCCACCACCGGCGTCGCCATCTCGGTCCCGATGCGCTTCCACGCATCGATCAGGCCGGGCGCCCAGCGCCCGAGTTCCTGTTCGAAGATATCGCGTGACGCCGGCATTTCGTCCTCTATGCGCACGCGAACGGTGTCGATCGCGCGCACGAGCACGGGGCCGTAGCCCGCGGGGTCGAGTGGGAGCACATCGGCGTTGGCTCCCCTGCTCATCATTACTGCTGCAACGCGCGTCACCATCGCTGCGGGCTCGTAGCTCGTCCCGACGACCTTGCGGTACCACTCGAGGGTGTCGTAGGCCGAGTGGTAGGCGACGCCCTGCGCCCCGCGCGATCCGAGCCCGCACGACGCCACTCCCGCCCGGCACAAAAAGCCGACGTGATCCGATCCACCACCCATGTCACCGATGCGCGGGCGCTCGCCCGTGCCTCGCCACACGTCCCAGGCGCTCCGGCCCGCGTCACCGACCGCGGGCACGGCCATCGCGGCCTCTTCGATCCACCGCCCGAGGCTGGGTGACGCCGAGGCCCGGAATCGGTCGCCCATGGCGGCCATATCGAGGTTGATGTAGGCCACTCCGCCGGCGTGGAGCTCGGCCTCGCGCGACTCGACGTACTCGGTCGACCCGATGATGCCGTATTCCTCTGCGCCCCAGAACGCGAAGCGCAGGGTTCGATCGGGGCGCTCTCCCGCCATCAGCCGCTCGCCGAATACGCGGGCGAGCTCGAGGAGCACGATTGTCCCCGCGCCGGGGTCGCCCGCGCCGTGCGACCAGGAGTCGTGGTGGCACCCGGCGATGATCTCGAGCTGCGGCTCGGTCGCGCCCTCGATGGTGGCGATGACGTTCGCGGTGCGCTTGAAGCCGCGCTTCTGTTCGATCGCCACGCGGACGCGCAGATCATCACCGCCCGTCAGCGCGTAGGGCACCCCGAGGCCGCCCGCCCAACCGTCTGGGACCATCTCTCCCGACATGCGCGAGACGATCGCTCTTGCTGCTGCGGAGCCGATGGGCTGGACGGGGATCTTGGGCAGCGGTGCGTCTACGGGGTTCAGGCGCAGTGCGTCGTCGCTCGCGAATTCGCCCGGTGTGAGCGGGTCGCCGGGGTAGGGCGCAACGAGAATGCTCCCGCGCTGGATAGACGACTCGTTCGCCCACCCGCCCTCGGGGTAGACGGGGCCCCGGCCCGCGCCGTCGTTCGCGGGGTCTGTATAGATGACGAGACCGAGAGCGCCGGCGCGCTCGGCGTAGTACGCCTTGTACCCCCGGTAGTTGCCGCCGTACCGCGCGAGCACGACCTTGCCCTCGACTTCGATGCCCAGCCGTTCGAGCTCTTCGAAGTCTTCTTTGGTGCCGTAGTTCGCGTAGACGACGGGGGCTGTCACGTCGCCCGTGGCGGCGTAGGCGTTGAAGCCGATCCACACCTCGGGGTCGGCGCTCGACTCGTCGCCCGCTGCGGGCTCCTCCATCACGGGTAACTCGATCGGCTCGTCGCCAGCCTGCTCGATCACCACCCTGCCCGAGACGGGCTCGCTGAGATAGGCGTAGAACCACTGCACCTCGACGTCCAGGCCCGCGGCCGTCAGTTCCGTCGCCAGCCTGCGGATCAGCCTGCGATCGGCGGGCGTGCCAGCAGGGTGAGGCTCGGAGGCGACCATGTCGTGCCACGAGCGCAGCCGCTGGGGCGAGATGGCGCGCATGAGCTCGGCTTCGCGCTCGAGTTGGGCCTGCCGGCGATCGGGCGCGAAGCACCAGAGGCCCGCATCGGGGTCCACGGGGGCACCCGCGAGGGCCATCGGGCACGCAAGACCGCTGAGCAGCACAAAGAGGAGCATGGCATAGCGCACGGCGAGGTTCCTTCCGCTGGGGGATCGCGATCAGACGACCAGCCTAGCCGCTCGTGTATCCTCTCGGCCCTGAACGATCGGTCTAACGCCCGCCCCCTGCCCGATGGCGGAGGGGCACCTCGGAGTCTGCAATGCTGCGCATCAAGCCCTTCGCCGCCCTTCGCCCGCGCCCCGACAACGTCGCGGACGTCGCGAGCCTGCCCTACGACGTCATGGACCGCGACGAGGCCCGCGCGATGGCCAAGGGCAACCCCAGCAGCTTCCTGCACATCATCCGCTCGGAGATCGGGCTGGACGACTCGGTGAGCGCTTACGCCCCGGAGGTCTACGCCGCGGCCCGGCAGAACCTGCGCGATTTCACCAACGAGGGCACCCTCGTCCGCGAAGAGGGCGAGCGGATCTACCTCTACCGCCAGCGTGCGACGCTCAACGGGAAGAAGGTCGAGCAGACGGGTGTTGTTGCGTGCTGCCACGTCGAGGACTACCTGAACAACGTCATCAAAAAGCACGAAAAGACCCGCCAAGTCAAAGAAGACGACCGCACCAACCACACGCTCGCGATCAACGCCAACCCGGGCCCCGTCTTCCTGATGCACAAGGACGACAACACCATCGCTGCGCTCAAATCGCAGCACACCGCCGGCCAGCCCCTCTTCGATATGACCGCGGATGACGGCGTACAGCACACCATCTGGGCGGTCGACGCCGGCGAGGACTTTGCGCAGGCCTTCAAAGGCGTGCCCGTTGCCTACGTCGCAGACGGGCACCACCGCAGCGCCAGCGCCGCCCGAGCGGGCGCCGAACTGGCGAGCAAGAACCCCGATCACACGGGCAACGAGGAGTACAACTGGTTCCTCTCCGTCCTCTTCCCCGCCTCCGAGCTGACCATCCTCGGCTACCACAGGGTTGTTACCGATCTCAACGGCCACTCGCCCGACGAGGTCAAGGCCGCCCTCTCGCAGATCGGGACGCTCGAGCCTTGGACGGGGAGCGGGGACCCCGAGCCCGCATCGACGGGCTCGTTCGGCGTCTACCTCGATGGCGCTTGGCACACGCTGACCCTGCCCGCGGGTTCGATCGACACGACCGACCCCGTGGGCTCGCTCGACTATCAGCTCCTCTACGACCGCGTCCTCGCACCCGTCCTTGGGATCGGCGACGTGCGCACCGACGACCGCATCGACTTCGTGGGCGGCATCCGGGGCACGGGCGAACTCCGCGAGCGCGTGAACGCGGGACGGGCCGCGATCGCGTTTGCGATGCACCCGGTCACGATCGAGCAGCTGATGGCGGTCTCCGACGCCGACGCGATCATGCCGCCCAAGAGCACGTGGTTCGAGCCCAAGCTCCGCTCGGGCCTCCTTGTGCACACGCTCGATTAAACCAGCGGGCTGATGCCTGCGAAGCGAGGCTGGGTTTCCCCGCAGCGTGCTACGATGCGCTCCCTACCCGCACGCCGCGGGAGAGCGAGGAGCACCCATGCGCATTCTGATCGCCGACGCCTTCCAGCAATCGGGCATCGACGCCCTCACCGAGGCCGGTTTCGAGGTGAAGTCTGACCCGGGCCTCGACCCGGCGACACTGCCCGGCGCCTGCGCCGAGCAAGGCACCGAGGTATTGATCGTCCGGTCAACGAAGGTGCCCGCGGAGGTCTTCGAGCAGGCGAGCAACCTGGGCCTGGTGATCCGCGCGGGAGCGGGCACCGACAACATCGATGTCACGACCGCCAGTGCACACGGCGTCTTCGTCGCCAACTGCCCGGGAAAGAACTCTGTCGCCGTCGCCGAGCTCGCGTGGGGGCTCATCCTCAGCGCCGACCGCCTGATCCCCCAGCAGTCCGCCGAGCTGGAGCGCGGCCTATGGAACAAGAAGAAGTACTCCAAGGCACAAGGGCTGATGGGTCGGACCCTCGGCGTGGTCGGCACGGGCTCGATCGGCCGGGCCGTCATCGAGCGTGCGCACGCCTTCGGCATGCCCGTCGTCGCGTGGTCGCGCTCGCTCGATGACCAAACTGCCAAGAGGCTCGGCGTCGAACGCGCCGGTTCGCCGATCGAGGTCGCACGCCGAAGCGATGTTGTCTCCCTGCACGTCGCCGGCAACGACGAGACCAAGCACCTGGTCAACGCCGAGTTCCTCGGAGCGATGAAGGACGGGGCGATCCTCGTCAACACCACGCGCGGCAGCGTCGTCGACCAAAGCGCACTCGCCCGGGCGATGCAGGAGCGCGGCATCCGCGCCGGCCTCGACGTCTACGAGAACGAGCCTTCCGCCAAGGACACCGAATCAAACATCGAACTCGCCAAGCTGCCCGGCTTCGTCGGCACGCATCACGTGGGCGCTTCGACCGAGCAGGCGCAAGAGGCGATCGCGGAGGAAGCCGTCCGCGTGGCGATGGTCTTCAGCGAGACGGGCAACCCGCCCAACACCATCAACCGCGCCGAGCGGAGCGCTGCGACGCGGATGCTCGTGGTGCGCCACCACAACCGGCCGGGCGTGCTCGCCCACGTCGTCGGCGCGATCGGCAAGGCAAACATCAACATCGAAGAGATGGAGAACATCATCTACGACGGCGGCGCAGCGGCCTGCGCGCGCCTCAAGCTCGGCGAAGAGCCCAGCCCCGCTGTCATCTCCGAGATCCGCGAGAAGAAGCCCGACGTCCTCTCCGCGGACCTCGCGGTGCTCAGCTAAGCCTTTCGCCCCCCGATCATCACACCGAACCATACCCGCAAGCCCGGAGCCCCCACCATGTCCGCGACCGCTACCGAACGCGTCTTCAACTTCTCCGCGGGCCCCGCGGCCTTGCCCGAGTCCGTCCTTACGGAGGCCCAGCGCGACCTCTGGAACATCGCCGGCTCGGGGATCGGCATCCTCGAGCATTCGCACCGTGGCAAGGTCTTCGACGCTGTGCTCGACGACGCGATCGCCGCCTGCCGCTCGCTCGCGAACATCTCCGACGACTACGAGATCCTGTTCATTCAGGGCGGCGCCTCCCTGCAGAACGCGATGGTCCCCGCCAACCTCCTGCCCGTGGGCGGCGTGGCCGACTACATCAACACCGGCGCGTGGTCCAAGAAGTCGATCGCGGAAGCCAAGATGTACGGCAACGTCAACGTTGCTGCCACGAGTGAGGACCGCAACTTCTGCTACATCCCAAGCGGCGAGCAGACCAGCTTCTCCCCCGATGCCGCCTACTGCCACTTCACCGAGAACAACACGATCTTCGGGACCGAGTTCGCATCGCTCCCGCAGACGGGTGCGCCGCTCGTCTCCGACGCGTCGTCGGACATCTTCTCGCGGCCGATCGATGTCTCGAAGTACGGGCTCATCTACGCGGGCGCCCAGAAGAACCTCGGCCCCGCGGGGTGCGCGCTCGTGATCGTACGCAAGGATCTCCTTGGCAAGCACCGCGCGAACACGCCGACGATGCTGCGCTACGACATCCACGCCGACAAGGGCAGCCGCTACAACACGCCCAACACATTTGCGATTTACTTGATGGGCCGCGTCTTCCGCTGGATCGAGTCCGAGGGTGGTCTCGCTGCGATGGGCGCGCACAACCAGGAGAAGGCCGCGGTGCTCTACGACCACCTCGACTCGACCGCGTTTTTTAGTGCGACGGCCGACGCGGGCAGCCGGTCGAACATGAACGTGTGCTTCCGGTGCGCCAAGGAAGAGCTGGAATCGACCTTCATCGCCGAGGCGGCCGAAGCGGGCATGGCGAACCTGAAGGGGCACCGCTCTGTGGGCGGCATGCGAGCGTCGATCTACAACGCGTTCCCGAAGGCCGGCGTGGAGGCGCTCGTGTCCTTCATGAAGGAGTTCGAGCGGCGTCATGCCTGAGCTCGCGCACGCCGCGGGAGGCGACCTGCACCACCTCTGGATCGCGCTCGCCGCGGGCGGCGTCTCGTGGGTGCTCGCCACACTGCTGTGGACGCGCCTGCGCAGCGGCTCGAAGCAGAGCGGGGATCTGTACCGGAAGCTCGCGGATTCGAGCCCGCAGGCCATCGCACTCATCGCGCCCGACTACACACTCCGCGCGAGCAACGAGCTTATGCGCGAGTGGTACGGGATCGACGTCGATCAGCACGCGGGCACCGACATGGAGCAGCTCCTCCTGCCGGACGCCCACCAGCGCATCCGGGCCGCCTTCGATCGTGCGATGAAGGGCGAGCGCGTCGGATACGAGGCCTCTGCAACGCTCTACGACGGAAAGCAGCACGAGATCCGGACCGACTTCGTGCCGCAGCTCGGGCCCGACGGCGCGGTAGTCGGGGTGCTCGCGTGTGCGCTCGACATCACAACACTGGTGCAGACCAATAGGCGTCTCGCAGACCGCGAATTCCTCTTCGATACGCTTGTGTCGAGCTCGCGCGACATCATCTCGCGTCACTCGATCGATGGGGAATTCCTCTTTGTGTCCGAGGCGGTGCGCGTGGTCCTCGGGCACGAGCCAGCCGAGGTCGTCGGCAAGGCGCTACGCGACTTCGCGCACCCGGAGGACCACACCGCACTCGAGGTACTCTTCCGCGATGTGACCGAGAGCGACGCCCCTGATCTGCTCGTGTTTCGCATGAAGCACAAGGCCGAGCGTTGGATCTGGATCGAGATGAGCCTGCGGCTGGTGGTCCGTGATTCGGACCGGCGTGAGTTCGTCGCGGTTTGCAGAGATATCAGCGACCGCCTGGCTGCCGACGAGCGCCTCCGCGAGAGCCAGCGGCGCCTGCGGGAGTTCGCATCGGCCATCGACGAGGCGTTCTGGCTCGTGCAACTCGACCCACCCGCGTTGCTGTACGCGAACGAGGCCGCTTCGGAGATGTGGCAACGCCCCGGCGACCAGGATGACCAGCCGTTCGAGTCAACCCAGTGGCTGCGGTCGATCCACACGCAAGACCGCAAGCGTGTGGCCAAGGCCTTTCGCAAGTGGACGGCTGGGGAGAATGGCGAGGGATTCGACGAGACGTATCGCGGCGCGTCGGAAACCGAGGGCGAGCCTCGTTGGAGCCGCACCCGCGCGGTACTCATTCATAGCGAAAGCGGACCGAACCGCGTCGCGGGGACCACCATCGACGTGACGCGCTCGATGCGCACTTCCGAGCGTCTCCGCCGGACCACACGCGCGCAGGACATGCTCCTGCGGGAGCTCGATCACCGCGTAAAGAACACACTCGGCGGCCTTCTCACGCTCATCGATCTCAGCGCGGGGCGGGCCGAGAGTGTTGAAGTGTTCAGCACCGACATCCGCATGCGCGTGCAGGCGATGACCCGCGTGCACACCATGCTCTCGGTGTCGCGCTGGCGGCCCGTCGACCTTCGGGAACTCGTCACAGGGATGTGCCCGCCCGAGTGCCAACCCCAGGCGCAGTTCCTCGGCCTCAACATCGAGGTGCCCGCCCAGCAGGCCACCCCACTCGGCATGGTCATGCAGGAGCTCTTCTCCAACAGCATGAAGTACGGCGCGCTCGTCCCTGGCTGCGGCGGGGCGATCCGAGTCGCGTGGAACACCGTCGACGAGGGGCAGGGCGAGCGCACCGTCCGGATCGATTGGCGTGAGACCGGCGGTGTCCGCAACGACACCGATCGGTCGACGGGGCTCGGCATGCAACTCATCCAGGGGTTTGTGCGCTTCGAGCTCCGCGGCTCGTTCGAAGCGCGGTTCGATGAAGAGGGCGCGGACCACACTATCCTCATCACACTCTCCGAAGACCAGACCGATGAGGCCCTGCACGAGATCAGCGACCAGCAGGAATCGCGCTGAACTGCACCGATCTATGAACGAGCACGGCCCCCCGCGAAGCGAGGGGCCGTGGAGTGCTGCAGCGACTGTGGTGGTGGTGTGGTGGTGGAAGTACGCCGCAACGGGGTGGTGACCGATCGGCCCCGGCGCTCCGTAGCGGAGCACCGAGGGCCTGGAATGCCTCGCGCCGCCGGTGAGCGGCACGGGGCAGGGGTCAGAGGGATCACCCGCGAACCTGAGGCAGAGCCGATCCGACGCGTCCGTGCGGCGGGCAGGTGCAGATGCGAGCGTGCGCTTCCGTGCGCCGCCCCCTGTTTCGTGTGCAGCGCCCCCGAGATCGGGAGCGATGCGGTGGTTGTGCGCTCGCCGTCCTTGGCGAACGAATCCCGTCGCGTGTCCGTCAGGACACGCCCGGCTGACGACGCTGGCTCATCCGCTTCATGAGCTCGGGCAACGCTTCGAGACGCGCCGCCTTGCTCTCCCGCCACGCTCGGCGGTCACGGATCTCGAGGCGATCACCCGCCCCGACAAGCACGATCTCCTGACCCAGCCCCGCCATCTGCAGCATCTCCTCGGGGAGACGCACGCGATGAGCGGAATCCATCGCAACGCGTTCGGCGAGGCCGAAGAACGTCGCTTGCAGCTCCGCCTCGTCCTCGTCGGGGAGCAGCGAGCCCCCCAGCGCCTCGGCACGCCCCACGAAGCTCGCCTCCGTGTAGAGCCGGATCAGGTTTCCAATCCACGGGACCGCGAACCACGCCGCCCCGTCGCGGACCGTCTCCCAACGGTCCCGGATGTCCTTCGGGATGGCCAAGCGGCCCTTGGCGTCGATCGAATGCTCGTACTGACCGGTGAAAAGCATTCGCTGAGCACTCCGTGACCCGAAGGTGAAGGGAGACTAACCCACAGACTCCCACACAGCAACACATAGCTACACAATTCGACCATTTTTCTCCTCCTCCGCCCCACAATCGCCCGGGCCTGCTCGGATTCCTCACCTTCGTCCACCCAAACCGGCGAGTAAGGCAGCCCCATTACCTGTTGCAAGGCTCGTCAAGCTCGCCCGCACACCGACCTACGATCGCAGATGACCTCCCAGACCACGACGACCCGCTCCCCCACCCCCGCCAACCGCCTCGGCCTCGATTACCGAGCGGAGGCCGAGCGTCTGGGCCCGCCCGTCGTTCCGATCATCGATGCCCACGCCCACATCAACGGGCCCGAGGCCGCCACGATCTACAAGGAAGTCTGCGAGCTGTACGGCGTCGTGGAGACCTACTCGCAGACCCGCCTGGATGAGGCCGAGGCCGTCCGCGCGGTCATGGGTGATGCCATCCGCTTCGTTGCCGTCCCCGATTTCATGAATGATCGCCGGGAATGGGCGCACACCGAGGGGTACCTCGAGCACATCCCGGTGTGGTACGAGCTCGGCGCCCGGATGCTGAAGTTCTGGTCCGCGCCGCGCGGCCGTGACTATGCCGAGCAGGTCGGTGCGCCCTCGAGCCTGCTGACTCTTGGCGCACCCTGGCGGCGGAAGCAGATGGATCTCGCCGCCGAGCTCGGCATGGCGTTTATGGTGCACATCGCCGATCCCGACACTTGGTTCCAGACGACCTACGCCGACAGCGCACGCTACGGGACGAAGGCCGACCAATACGCGGAGCTCGAACGCCTGGGCGACGAGTACCCGCGCCAGTGGCTCATCGCCCACATGGGAGGCTGGCCCGAGGACCTTGACTTCCTCGACGGCTTCCTCGAGCGGCACCCCAATTTCGTCCTGGATACCAGCGCGACCAAGTGGATGATCCGCGAGCTCTCTAAGCACCCCTCCGATAGGCTGCTCGAGTTCCTCACCAAGCACAGCGGGCGCATTCTGTTCGGCTCGGACATCGTGACGATGGACGCGCACCTCTCCGCGGACGAGGGCCCCCACCAGATGGGCACGCTCGCCTCGAGCAGGGCTCATGCATTCGACTTGTACGCCAGCCGGTACTACGCCCTGCGCACCATGCTGGAGACGAGCTACCGCGGCGAGTCGCCCATCGCCGACCCGGACCTCATGCTCGTGGACCCCGAGCGGTACGACGAACTCAGCGCCCCGGCGCTCACCGGGCACCAACTCCCCAAAGAGACGCTCGAAGTGCTCTACGCCTCAGCCACGCGCAGCTCGCTCGGCGCGTGGTACGACACGCACTGACAGCGCGAAAACACGGCAGGCCGCGCCTCGATCAGCCTTCTTGCGCCGTGCCTTCGGGAGCAGGGCGCGCGGGAGGCGTGGCAACGGGCACGAGCGGGTCGCTCGCGAGCAGCGCGTCGACCCAGGCAGCGATCTCCCCCGCACGCTCTTCGTCGAGCTCGGCGCTGAGTTTGCCCGAGAGCTCGTTCCAACCCATGCGATCGACGAACCCCGCGGTGCGCGCGGTCGGGCGCAGCGTCGCGTCCTCGAGCCGGCCACCGAAGCTGCGCGAGCCGACAGAACCCGCCGGCAGCATGAAGCCCGCACCGCCGTAGACCCCGTACGCCCCCTCGGAGACGACGATGTGCGTCACCGTGACGTTGGCTGCGGTGAAGTCGATGGGTGTCCTGCCCGCGAGCGGCTTGAGGAACATATGCACGTGCATGACCGAGCCCGAGACGCCCGCCATCGAGACGCCCGGCTGACCGATGCCGGGGATCGTCGAGAAGTACAGGTCCGCGGTGTTCGCGTCGCTGGTGGCGTAGACCGCGGTCGTGTACGACGGGTCGAGAAAATCGCCCGAGACAGAGGACCGGAACGAGGGCGAAGAGCCGCCCGTCCAGCCCAGTCCCGAGCAGCCGACCATCGGCAGGAGTGCAAAGAGGGCGAGGCAGGCGCTTCGGCGGAGTGTTCGGGGGCTCGTCATAGCGGAGAGAATACCGAACACAGGCCATCCGAGCCGCCCGCTGATCCAAACGCTTACCGGAGCCACCGAACACTCTGGGCAAGAAATCCCAGCCAACGCTCGAACCCGCGGCCGGGCCAACCGTCTGAAGGACCGCAGGCGAAGATTCGTGCTGCGCGCCGCCGTTCCGGGGCGTGGGGGGCGTTTGCCCTCGTCTCAGCCGCACACCCCGAAGACGGGTGCGTAGCTGAATATGATGCGATCGATGCTCCGCAAGCTGACCATCCTGCTCGCAGCCGCTGCGTGCACCGCGCACGCCGATGCGCAGCACACCTCCGGCTCCCATTCCGGCCACGGCCTGACCACATCGGGCGTCGACTCCGGGCCCTACACCCCCCTCCTGCCGACCAGCTACAACAGCGAGACTCTCGTGCAGTTCTGGCTCGTGGAGGGCGGGGTCGAGGAGCCCGCGCAGTGGCGGAGCACCGAGGACCGAGCGCTCCGCATCAACAACATGTGGGACCGCGCGTATTTCTTCGGCGACCCTGTTTTCAGCCAGCGCGACTCGCGGTACGACTTCCGCCGAGGCTTGTACTACTACGACCGCCTCGGCTTCACCGATTACTACCGCTATGACTTCTCCCGCGGGGGGCGCACGTACGACGGCCCGCCCCTTCTCGAGCGCGTCCGCCGGATCGATCCGGATCTCTTTGTGCCCCAGCCCGAACGCGCACCAGAGCCGCCCCGCGATCCTGCAGCGGTTGCGATTGAAGAGGGCGCCTGGACCCGTGCTGCGAGCGTCTACTTCTCGCGGGCCGAGCAGAGCGACGAGCCCGGCCTCGACACCCTCCGCGCAGCCCTACTCCTCGCCGTCGATGACCAGACGGACCGGGCTGCACGCCACGCGAGCGCGGTGCTGAGCGATCATCCCGACCTGCGCCGCAGCGATCTCGGGCTCACGGAGCTCGGGCTTTCGCCGACCGACATCCGCAGCGCCCAGACGGCAGCAGCACGAGAGGCCTCGCGCTCGGGCGACCCCGCCCTGTGGCAGCTCGCGGCCCTGCTCGCCGAAGCTCGCGGCCACTCCGGGGCAACGCGGCTCTGGGAGCGGGCCGGGATCACGGACTGATCTCACCCGCTCGGTGCGGTACAATCTCACCCCCCCAACGCGCGAGTGTGGGGTAATTTGTACCTACACCACCGAGTAAAACGATGCCTGACCGCACGCCCCTTGTTGCTGGCAACTGGAAGATGAACCCCACCGCTGCGGGTGCGGAGGAGCTGGCGCGGAGCCTGGCCTCCGCGATCGGCGACCGCAGCGAGCGCGTTGATGTCGCGGTCTGCCCCCCCTTCCTCTACACAGGCGCGGTCCGCAACGCGCTGAACGGCGCCCCGATCGCCCTGGGCGCTCAAGACGCCTACCCGGGCGAGCACGGCGCATTCACGGGTGAGATCTCGGTCGCAATGCTGGCCGAGGCCGGCGTGAGCACGGTGCTCACAGGCCACTCCGAGCGCAGGCACGTCCTTCATGAGTCCGACGAACTCATCCGCGACAAGACGCACGCCATCCTGGATCAGGGCCTCTCGTGCATCCTGTGCATCGGTGAGACGCTCGACCAGCGGGAGGCGGGCGAGACCGATGCAGTCAACGAGCACCAGCTCCGCAGCGCTCTTACGGGCCTCGACGCGGGCACTGCGACCGAACGCCTGACCATCGCCTACGAGCCCGTGTGGGCCATCGGCACTGGGAAGACGGCCTCCCCCGCAGACGCTCAGGCCGCCCACGCCCGGGTGCGCGCGGTCCTCGCCGATCTGCTCGGTTCTGAGGCCGCCTCCTCGATCCGCGTGCTCTATGGGGGGTCGATGAAGCCCGCCAACGCGGGCGAGCTCATGTCCCAGCCCGATATCGACGGCGGCCTGATCGGCGGAGCCGCCCTCAAGGCGGAGGACTTCCTCGCCATCATCGACGCTGCATCCGGCGTAACGGCCCCCTAAACCCCCTTTCCACGGCTATAGTCGGAGCCGGTCCGTGCTGACGGCCCGGCTCAGCTTCCCTATTGCCCGAGAGAACGACCCCATGCCGCTTGCGCTCGCTCAGATCAACAACCTCCTGCTCGGCTTCCTCGTCGTCTTCTTCATCGTCGTCAGCATCGCGATGATCCTGATCGTGCTCATCCAACGCCCCCAGGGCGGCGGGCTCTCGGGCGCGTTCGGCGCTGCCTCCGACGGCGCGGGCCAGACGGCCTTCGGTGCCAAGACCGGCGACATGCTCACCTACGCCACCGTGGGCATCTTCCTCGTCTTCCTCGGCTTTGCCATCGGCCTCAACTACGTTGTGACCGACAGCATCGGCCCCGCCCCCGAGAACGCTGGCGCAGCCGAGGTTGAAGACGCGGGCACAGAGACTCAACCCGATAGCATCGAATTGCAGAATTTCAGCGCCCCCGGCTCTAGCGATACTGCACCCGAGACCCCGAGCGACGCCGGGACTACGGGCGACGCCCCGACCGACGAGGGCGCAGCGTCCGAGCAAGGCTCCGACGAGGGCTAAGGCCCAAGACCGCACCACCAGGCGAGTGTGTTTGTACGCACCCGCCGCCGACCGAGTGACCGCATGATCCGAAGCATGACCGGGTTCGGCGAAGCATCGGCGAACGCCGAAGGCACGCACTACTTCATCGAGCTGCGCAGCCTCAACAACAAGTACCTCAAGACCAACATCCGCCTGCCCGAGGACCTGCAGTCGCTCGAGGCGGACATCGAGCCGCACATCCGCCGGCGCATCAACCGCGGCTCGGTGACCGCGATCCTTAAGGTCTCCGACACGAGCGCCTCCGCCGCGATGACGGTGAACCATGACGCGCTCCAGCACTACGTCGAACAGGTCCGGCAGACGCCCGCGGTGCAGAGCGGCGAGGTCACGCTTGCGCTGGGCCCCTTGCTCGAACTCCCGGGCGTGCTCCAGCCCCCCGCCGACGACGAGGCCCGCCTCGAGCGCGCCCGCTCGGCGATCCGCGGGATTCTCGACGAGGCCTGCGATCATCTGATCTCGATGAGGGAACGCGAGGGCGCTTTCCTCGTCGAAGATCTCATGAAGCATCACGATGTCATCGAATCACGGCTCGCGCTCATCACCGAGCACGCGCCCAGCGCCGCCGAGGAGTACGAGACGCGCCTGAAGGCTCGCGTCGACTCCATGCTCGAGGAGGCGGGGCACGGGGTCGAGCCCGTGGACATCATCCGCGAGGTCGCCGTCTACGCCGAGAAGACCGACATCTCCGAGGAGGTCAGCCGCCTGGGCGGGCACCTCGAGCACTACCGAGAGATGCTCGCCTCGACCGAGGACCGACCGATCGGGCGCACGCTCGACTTCCTCGCCCAGGAGATGCTCCGCGAGGCGAACACCATCGCGAGCAAGAGCGCCGACACGACGATTTCGCGCGCGATCGTGGACATCAAGGGCGCGATCGACCGCATCAAAGAGCAGGTCCAGAACGTCGAATGAGCCAGGCCACGCCCACCGCTGCGCCCAGCCAGCACGCACCGCCGCTCGACGACGCATCCCAGCTCGCCATCGCCCTCTCGCACTACGAGCTGGGCGTCATCGAACAGCTCCCGCCCCTGCCCCTGGGCGACCCCTCTTCGATGAAGCGCCTGGTGCGCTGCGAGCACGGGCTCTTCCTGCTCAAACGTCGAAAAGAACGGCGTGACGAGCTGGAGCGCGTGCAGTTCACCCAGCGTGTGCACGCGACGCTTACCGACTCCGGCTTCCCCGCGCCCGCGCTCGTCGGGACCAAGCGATCGGGCAAGCCTTGTGTGGCGGTGGGCGATCGCGTCTTCGAGCTCGTCCGCTGGGTCCCGGGCGAGCGCTTTGGCGGCACGACCGGGCAGACGGAGGGGGCGGGTGCCGCGCTCGCGCTGCTCCATCGCACGCTCTCGGGGTTCTCACCCTTGCCCTCGGTCGCGAGTGTCCCGAGCCCGCACGCAGCCCCGAGCGTGATCGGCCACCTGACGGGCATCGAGTCCGCACTCCCCGGGTGCAAAGAGACCGCCCGCGAGCTGGCGACCCTCTACTCCGCTGCGGGCCACGCCGTCACCGACGCGGGCTGGTCCTCCTGGCCCGAGCAGGTGATCCACGGCGACTGGCACCCCGGAAACCTGCTCTTCAACGATCACGCCGTGGTTGCGGTCATCGACTTCGACAACGCCCGCGTGGGCACCCGGGCGTATGACATCGCCTCCGGGGCGCTCCAGTTCGCCCTCACCCGCGGCTCGGCGGACGTGAACTCCTGGCCCGATAGCCTGGACTCAACCCGCTTCGCAGCCTTCTGCCGGGGGTACGAGGGCCAACTGAGCGATCCGCTGAGTTCTGCCGAGGTCGGGGCGCTGCCTTGGCTTATGATCGAGAGTCTCATCGCAGAGGCCGCGGGCCCCGTCGCAGCTACGGGCACCTTCGCGGGTATCAACGGCGATGAGTTCCTGCGGATGATCGCCCGGAAGGCGGGGTGGATCCGCGATCACGCGAGCGACCTCGTTCGCTCGCTCGGCTGAGCCCGCCAGAGGGCGATCAGGAGTGAGTGCCGAGCCCATGAACCGACGCAGCGCCGCCCGATACCGACTCCGCACACTCGCCGCACTCTCAGCGCTCTCGTGCGCCTCGGCGCTCTACGCGGGGCAGGCGACCACATCGATCGCCGATGACACCGCCCAGCTCATCGAAGAGCTCAACAGCCCGGATGTGCAGAAGCGCGAGCGCGCGACCACACTCCTGCTCCAGAGCGACACGCTCGATGAATCGGGCGTGCTCGAGATGCTCGCCTCTGCGGATCTCTCGCCCGAACAGCGGCGCTCCCTCGACACCGTGCTCTACGAACGCTACCGGCGAGGACCGATCGGCGCGATCGGCATCCGCTTCTCCGCCGAAGCCGATCCCGACGCACGCGGCCTGGTCGTGCAGAACGTAGTGCGCGAGGCCGGCTTCCCCGCGGTCGAACAAGAGGTCATCCAAGACGGCGACATCATCCGCGAAGTCGCGGGCATCAGCCTCACCGAGATCCTGCGCAGCGGGCTCAACGATGCGGAGTGGCAGGAGGCCGCGCTCAAGCAGGACTTCGCCCGAGCGCGCACCAAAAGAGCAAACGCACAAGTCATCGTTCAGCAGCAGGTCTTCTCACGCAGGCCGGGCGAGAGCGTGCCCATGCTCATCGAGCGAGGCGTCCCCTTCGCGGACGAGCCCATCGTGCTCGAGGTCGATGTCACACTCGGCAACCGCGCCGGTCACAACGAGGCCAGCCTACTGCCCCACCAGGTCGCCACCGGCGCTTGGCGGGCCCGGCTTGCGAGGCTCACGGGCGAGCAACGCCGCAGCGATATCACCGTCCCCACAGGCGAAACGCTCTGGCCGGACACGCGCGTGACTACCCTGGCGAGCAGGCGGTTTGTCCGGCACGGCGTGGTCGGTGGGAGCAACGAGCTCGGCGGCGTCTGGAGCGGCGGGATCCGGCGCAGTGTCTTCTACGCCGCCGATCAGCTGCGCGGCAATTTCATGCGCCAGGCCCGAGAGACGGTCGCGGAGATGCAGAAGCTCAACATGCAGGCGGGCGGACGCATCGCGGCCCAGCCTATCCAGCAAATGCGCGCCGTCCCCAACGTCAACCGCGCCCCGCAGATACGGCTCCAAGCCTTTGCAGACTCCACCCTGCAAGACGCCTCCGACGAAGACAAGATCGAGGAACTCGACACGCGTGATCGCGCGCTGGTCTTGAGGCACGCGAAGGCACTCGAGCGCCTGGCAGAGCTCCGGACCCGGCTCGCGGGCACATCCGACCCCGCCGCCCAGCGCGCACTCCAAGAGTTGATCGATGAGGCCGCGGTCCGGATCGAAGGCCTCCGCGAAGATCTCGCCCTGCCGGCCGAAGAGCGCAGCACGAATCTCAGGAGGCGGCGCTAAGTCTCCTCAGGCAACACTCGGGCTCGGCCCGCGCCGGGTCAGTTGGCCACGATGTTGACCATCTTGCCCGGCACCACCACCACCTTGCGCACCGTCTTGCCCTCGATGAGCTGACGCACTTTATCGTCGGCCATCGCCGCATCCTCGATCGCCTTCGGATCCGATCCTGCAGCGACGGTGATCCGCGCCCGCACCTTGCCCATGATCTGCACGGGGATCTCCACCTCGTCGTCGCGCAACATCGCGGGGTCGTGCGCGGGCCACTCGGCGAGGGCGACCATCGACGCCTCACCCATCTTCTGCCAGAGCTCCTGGGCCGCGTGCGGGACGAAGGGCGCGATCGTGCGCACGAAGCGATGGGTCTGATCCCGCGTGAGACCGCCCGCCTTCGATGAGGCATTCACAAACTCGATCATGGCGGCGATCGCGGTGTTGAACGCGAGCCGATCGATATCGCCCTCGACCTTCGCGATCGTGCGGTGCAGCAGCTTCTCAACCGCGTTGTCGGCGTCGGGCTTGAGTTTGAGCTCGCCCGTCTCTTCGTCGACCACGAGGCGCCACACCCGCTGGAGGAAACGGTGCATGCCCATGATGTCGTCGGTGTTCCAGGGCTTCGACTGGTCGAGCGGTCCCATGTACATCTCGTAGAGGCGGAAGGTGTCGGCGCCGTAGCGCTCGATCACGTCGTCGGGGTTCACGACGTTCTTGAGGCTCTTGGACATCTTGGCGATGACCTGTGCGCACGCCTCCCCCGTTGCAGTCTCGACGAACCGGCCCTCGGCCTGCTCCTCGACCTCGTCGATCGGGACCAGACTCTTGTCGGGGCGCTGGTACGCGAAGCTCGTGATGAGTCCCTGGTGGAAGAGCCTGCGGAAGGGCTCGGGCGTTGAAACCACCCCCAGGTCGAAGAGGACCATGTGCCAGAATCGCGCGTAGAGCAGGTGCAGCACCGCGTGCTCGGCGCCGCCGATGTACAGATCGACACCGTTCTCGCCCATCCAATACCGCTCGGCCTCGGCGCTCACCGGGCCGCCCGCGAACTTGGGGTCCATATAACGCAGGTAGTACCAGCAGCTCCCGGCCCACCCGGGCATGGTGTTCGTCTCACGGGTCACGGGCGCATCGGCGGGCAGGCCCTCAACGCCGGCCTCGCCCGCGGTCGTGCGGACCCAGCCCTCGGCCTTGCCCAGCAGGGGCGTCGGCTCGTCGTTCTCCGCGGGCGTGTAGTCCTCGAGCACCGGAAGCTCGACGGGGAGCGTGTCAGCGCCGACGCCGTGATGGTTGCCCGCCTCGTCGAAGACCACGGGGAAGGGCTCGCCCCAGTAGCGCTGGCGGCTGAAGAGCCAGTCGCGCAGGCGGTACTGGATCGTGCCCGAGCCCAGCTTGCGATCTTCGAGCAGCTGCGTCACACGCGCCTTGGCCTCGGCCTGCGCGAGGCCATCGATCGGCCCAGAGTGCACCGCGGACCCCGGCCCGGTGTACGCCTGCCCCAGGTGCTTGTGCAGGCCCGCACCCGCGAGCATCTCCCGGCAGGCTGCGAAGTCGTCGATGCGCATGCCCTCGATCGTTTCCAGCCACTGCGCTTGCACCAACCCCTTTTGCGCACCGAGGACACCCTCGCCCGAAGCGGGCACCGAGTCGGGCATCTCCTCGGCGGGGCGCTCCTGCAAACAACGCTCAAAGGCGACATCAAACGAATCGATGTTCAGGGTGGTCGAAGTCACGATGCCCAGCATGTCCGCGAGGGCGACCTTCCAGCGTGGGTGGCCCAGCTCCGTCGGGTCACCAGCGGTCGCTTCGTCCATGTGCGCAAAGAAGTGCGCGATGGCGGCGTGCGTGCGGTTGTAGATCACATCCTTGATGGGCAGCCCGAAGAGCTCCGCGAACTCGAAGTCGCGGGTGTCGTGGGCGGGGACGGCCATGATCGCACCGGTCCCGTAGCCCATCATGACGTAGTCGGCGATGAAGACGGGGATGCGCTCCTCGCTCGCCGGGTTGATCGCGTAGGAGCCGATGAAGACCCCAGACTTCTCGCGCGACTCCTGGCGGTCCACGTCGGATTTCCCCGCGACGTGCGCGCGGTACGCCTCGATGACCTCGCGCGGCGCCGCGTTCTTCTCGACGAGCTCCGCTGCGCCCGGGAAGCCCTGCGCTCTCCATGAAGCGGGGACGGTCTCGCCGAAACTCTCGCCGGCGAGCTCATCGACGAGCGGGTGCTCGGGGGCGAGGACCATGTACGTCGCACCGAAGAGCGTGTCGGGCCTCGTAGTGAAAACTCGGATGCGCCGTTTGCCGCAGGCGAAGTCGGCGTGCGCACCTTCGGAACGGCCGATCCACTCCCGCTGCATCGTCTTGGTGGATGTCGGCCAATCGAGCTCATCGAGCCCGTCGAGGAGCCTGCCGGCGTACGCGGTGATGCGGAACATCCACTGGCGCAAAGGCCTGCGTACGACGGGGAAACCGCCGCGCTCGGAGCGACCGTCGATCACTTCTTCGTTGGCGAGGACGGTGCCGAGCTTCGGGCACCAGTTGACCGTCTGCTCGCCGAGATAGGCGAGGCGCTGGTCGTCGATGAAGGTGCGCTGCTCGGCCTGATCGAGGGCGCTCCACTTACGACTCCCCGCCCAATGGCGGTTGTCCGAGCGGATGACAGCGCCGCCCGGTCCGGGGCGGGCCTCGTCGGCATCGAGCGCGGCGCGGAGGTCGGCGACAGGCCGGGCCGCGTTGGACTGCGGATCAAACCACGAGTCGTACATCTGCAGCCAGATCCACTGGGTCCAGCGGTAGTACTCGGGGTCGATGGTGGCGAACTCGCGCTCCCAGTCGTAGCTAAAGCCGAAGCTGCGGAGTTGGCGGCGGAAGTTGTCGATCGCCTCCCGGGTCGTCACCTCGGGGTGCACGCCGGTCTTGATGGCGTACTGCTCCGCGGGCAGGCCGAATGCGTCCCAGCCCATCGGGTGCAAGACGTTGTGCCCCGTCATGCGCTTGAAGCGCGAGATGATGTCTGTTGCGATGTACCCCTCGGGGTGCCCCACGTGCAGACCGGCCGCCGAGGGGTAGGGGAACATGTCCATCGCGTAGAACTTGGGCTTCGAGGCGTCGAACCCCGCGTCGCCCGGGTTGAGCGCTCGATCGGTGCCCTGTGCAAGCCAGAGCTCCTGCCACTTGGGCTCGATGGTGCGCGCCAGGGCGGCGTTGTAACGATGAGCGGGGCCTGCAGCGGAGGCGGGCTGGGATTGCGTCTGGGACTCGGACTGATTTTGGGTCGGCGCGTCGGTCATAGCGGGCCAGTGTATGCCCGCTCCAGCTACCGCCGGGCCCCTTTGTGCCCGCCGCTTAGCCCTTTGCCTTGGCCGCCAGCAGACGCTTGGCCTCGCCCACGAGGTAGAAGCTGCCCGTCACCACGATCAGGTCCCCGCGGTTGGCGGCGCGGGCGGCGATCTTGATCGCCTCGTCGAGCGTCTCGCCCACCTGATGCATCTTGGGGCTGAGCGCCGAGAAGCGAGAGGCCAGCTCGTTGGGATCGGCGGCGCGGATGTTGCCCTTGGACTTGGTGAAAACGATCTTGTCCCCGCCGCGGGCGACCTCTTCGAGCATCGCGTCCATGTCCTTGTCGGCGGCGCAGCCGAAGACGAGCACCATGGAGTCGTAGGGCATCGCGGCCCCGAGCGTCTTGATGAGGGCGCTCATGGCGGCGGGGTTGTGCGCACCATCGAGCAAGACGCGGGGCTCTTTCCACGCCAGCTCCATCCTGCCGGGGATCGTCGTCTCAGCGAGGCCCTCGAAGACCTGGGGCTCGGGAAGGTCGAAGCCCATCTCGCCGAGTTTGTCCACCATCGCCAGCACGAGGCCGCAGTTGAAGGCCTGGTGCTCGCCGGGCAGCGGCACGGGTACGTGCTCGAACGAGACGCGCGGCGTCGTCAGACCCACGCGTACGTGGGGCCCCGAACGCTCGCCCGCCTCGAAGCGGTGGCTGAACTCGATGTCTTCCGAGACGACCTCGAGGGTGGCCCCGACCTCGGCCGCGACGGCGCGGAGGCTCTCCATCGCGCCTGCTTCTTGCGGGATAGTGAGCGCGGGCACGCCGGGCTTGAAGATGCCGGCCTTCTCGCGGGCGATCTCGGCGTGGGTGCTGCCCAGGAACTGCGTGTGGTCGGCGTCGACGCGGGTGATGGCCGTCAGCACGGGCTCGATGATGTTGGTGGAGTCGAGCCTCCCGCCCATGCCCACCTCGATGATCGCGAGATCCACCGCCTGGTGCTCGAACTCGACAAACGCGAGTGCCGTCATGGCCTCGAAGTACGTCGGGGCGCCGATCTTCTTGGGCAGGGCCTCGGCTGCGACGCGGACCTTCTCGAGCGCAGCAGCGAAGGAAGCGTGCGAGAGCATCTGCCCGCCGACGCAGACGCGCTCGCGCGGGTCGGTGAGGTGCGGGCTCGTGAACGTGCCAACGGTCACATTGCAAGCGCGGAGCGCGTGCTCGAGCATGCCCACCGTGGAGCCCTTGCCGTTGGTGCCGGCGATGTGGACGCTCTTGAAGCCCTTTTGGGGGTCGCCGAGCTTCGCGCAGAGGGCGCGTATCCGGTCGAGCTTGAAGGTGTCGGCGTCGAGGCGGCTCGCCCGCATGCGTTCGACGTTTACGAGGCTGTCGAGATAGTCCGTCGCGTCCTTGAAGGTGCGGATCTCGCCCGAGGCCTTTTTGGTCGGCTTGGACTTCTTGGTGCGGGTCGCGGAGGCCGTCGTGTTGCCGGTCGATGCCATGATCCCCGATGCTAGGCAGAGCCCCGCAAGAAACCGCGCTCCGCCCCGCGGGTGCGCCGAGACTTCTCACACGATTTCATCCCTATTTGGAGCCCCGCATGAGCCCGACACCCGACGCACGCATCGCAGAGCCCCCCCACGCCCACGCCAACGAGTCGTGGCGCGTGTTCAAAATCATGGCCGAGTTCGTGGAGGGGTTCGAGGCCCTCTCTTCGCTCGAGAACGGCGTCTCGGTCTTCGGCTCGGCGCGGACGCCCGAGGCCGACCCCGTGTACCGCGAGGCGAGAGAACTCGGCAAGCTGCTCGCCCTGCGCGGGTTGCCCGTGATCACCGGGGGCGGCCCGGGGGTGATGGAGGCCGCCAACCGCGGCGCGTGGGAGGCGGGCGGCTCGTCGATCGGGCTCAACATCGCCTTGCCCATGGAACAAGCGCCGAACCCGTACCAGACGCTCAAGCTTGATTTCAACTACTTCTTCTGCCGCAAGGTGATGTTCGTGAAGTACGCGCGGGCGTTTGTCATCTTCCCGGGCGGGTTCGGCACCCTCGATGAGTTCTTCGAATCGCTCACACTCATACAGACGCTGAAGATCGACCCGATCCCCGTGGTCTGCGTGGGCAGTGCATTCTGGTCGGGCCTCTTCGACTGGGTCGGCGGGACGATGCGCGACACCTACAAGACGATCTCGCCCGATGATCTGGATCTCGTTCACCTGACCGACTCCGTGGGCGAGGCCGCCGACATCGTCGAGGACTACATCCGCGGCCGGAAGACGCCGCCCAGCAGGTATGGGGGGCAGGCGGGCAACCTCGGAGAGGGCACGCGCGAGGGCATCAAGCACCGGCGCTCCGCACCCATGCTCGCGCCCGACGAGCCGGGCATCTGACTACCTGTTGGCTTCAGGATCTACACCGCGGGGAAGGCGCACAGCGCCTTCATGTCGGCGACGGCGTCGCGGAGGCCCGTGTAGATCGCCCGGCTCACGATCGCGTGGCCGATGTGCAACTCGCTGACGCCCTCGATCCCAGCGATCGCGCTGACGTTTGCGTAGTTCAGCGCGTGGCCCGCGTTGAAGCGCATGCCCGCACCGACGATCCGCTCGCCCGCTCCGCGCACGCGATCGATCTCGCGCGCGAGCGACTCGGTGCGGAAGTCACCGCCCGCTGCTGCGAACGCGTGGGCGTACGGACCCGTGTGCACCTCGCAGATATCGATCCCGATCTCGGCAGCCGCCTCGATCTGATGGGCCTGGGCATCGATGAACGCGCTCACGAACATGCCCGCGTCCCTCAACCGCGCTACCACATCCTGCAGACGGCCACGCTGACCCGCGACATCGAGCCCGCCCTCGGTCGTCACTTCGTCTCGTCCTTCCGGCACGAGCATCGCCGAGTGCGGCCGGATCTTGCGGGCGATCTCCACCATCTCGTCCGTCGCCGCCATCTCGAAATTGAATCGCACACGCACCAGCGGGCGCAAGAGTTCGACGTCACGATCCTGCACGTGCCTGCGGTCCTCGCGGAGGTGCACCGTGATGCCGTCGGCGCCCCCGAGTTCGGCCTCGTGCGCAGCCCGGACAGGATCGGGCTCGGCGAAGGTGTCCGGGCTCGCACCCGGCGCCGATTGCTGAGCGGCCCGGTAGCGGGCCTGGCGGACGGTCGCGACGTGATCGATGTTGACTGAGAGCTCGGGCATGCGCACAGCCTAGGAGATCGATGCCCGCAGAAACAAACAACGCCCCGAGAAGCGGCGTTGCTGAGAGAGATGACAAGGTTGAACCCGGAGGGGCAAGACCCAGGTTACTTGCGACGGCGACGCATGGCGACGAGTCCGACGGGGCCGAGCATCGCAAGAGTCGAGGTCGATGGCACAACGACGACATCGATGGCGACCGTCTCGAGGGGCACGCCGCTCAGACGCGAGACCGTGAGGAGGAAGCTGTACTCGCCCGCAGCGTTGGGATCGAACGCTGCGAAGTCGGGTGCGTCCACAAGGCCGGGGATGTTCAGGCCAAGGAAGCTGAAGAGGAGGTTTTGCGAGCCTTCGACACGCGTACCGCCGGGGGGGAGCGGATCCATCGGATCGTTCTCAGCAGCGATGATGCTGTTGGTGATGTTGATCCGGCCGAGCTCGTTGAAGGGCGTATCGACGCCGGGATCGAAGTCGTAGTAGAGATCGATCTGGTAGTCGGTGAGGACCCGGTTATCGCCGGTCATGTCGTCGATGTCGACATAGAAGTTGAAGTTCCAGAGCGCCCCCTCGTCTGACGACTCGCCGTTGCCACCGAAATTGGAGCCGGGACCGGCGAAGTAGGTGCCGTCGCTGTCGTTGGTGAGGGCAGGGTTGGAGAAACGCTGCGTAGCGCTCATCGCAATGGTGAGCACACGCATATCACCGTCGGTGAACTGCGTACCCGCAGCGACCTCAGTGTTGGGAATGCCTTGGCCGCCAAAGGTTGCTTCGGGGAGCGGGCCAAAGGTGTCGAAGATCGGATCTGCAACCGCTGTCGCGCACATAAGCGCAACGCCTGCACCGGCAATCAGGTGTGTGGAGGACATGTTTCTTCTCTCAATTCTCTACGGTCGAAACCGATGGACGGTGTGACGTAGCACCGCCCGTGCACACAGAGTATCAGCATCTGTGATGACTTCAAGCCAACAACTCGGCCTGCAAGGGTATCCAAGGGCCTGACGTGTCCTCCGCCCCTTCCCGCGTTGCAACAGGATCCGGGTTTTACCCTACCTGCTTCGCAGTCTTCTCAGGATCACTCGTGTGATTCCGCCTTAGAGTCGTGCTTCGCGAACCAGGCGAGGATCTCGGCGACCTTGGCCATGAGGTTCGAGGGCTTTGCAGCGATGCCGTGGGCGGCGTCGGGGACCCGCACGAGCTTTGTCGGGATTCCACGCAGCTTCAGAGCGGTGTAGTACTGCTCGGTCTCCGCGAGGGGCGTGCGGAGGTCGTTTGACCCGGTGATCAGCATGGTCGGTGTGGTCACGTTGCCGACGAGCGCGATGGGCGAGCGGGCCATGTAGTGGTCTTGGTGCTCCCAGGGCGGGCCGGGGAACCAGTACTTCATGAAGAAGGCCGGGAAGTCGCCGTAGAGGATCATCGAGTACCAGTTGATGACCGGCTTGGCGACAACGGCGCCGGCGAAGCGGTCGGTCTGACCGACGATCCACGCGGTCAGCACCCCGCCGCCCGAGCCCCCGGTGACGAAGAGCCGGTCCTCGTCGACGAACCCCTTGGCGATGAGGTCGTCGACGGCGTCCATCAGGTCCTGGTAGTCGTCGCCGGGGTAGGCGTGGTGGATGGCGTTCCCGAAGGCCTCGCCGTAGCTGGTCGAGCCGCGCGGGTTGACGTAGAGGGTCACGTAGCCGGCGGCGGCGAAGAGCTGGATTTCGCTCGCGAATCGCGGGCCGTAGTCGGCGACGGGCCCGCCGTGGATCTCGAGTATGAGGGGGTACTTCTTGGAGGGGTCGAAGCCCGGGGGCGTGACGTACCAGCTCTGGATGCGTGTGTCATCGATCGTCGAGTCGGTCCAGAACATCTCGACGGGGCGCATAGCGCGGTGATCGACGAGATCGCCGTTGAGGTCGGTGATGGTGCGCACACTCGTGCCTCGGGCGTACGCGATCTCGGCGGGGCGCGTGGGCGAAGCTTGCGTGAAGGCGATGCGGTCGGCATTGCTCACGGTGAACGAGCCTCCGCCGTAGGGCCGACCGAGGGACATGCCCCCGAGGTCGTTGGCGATCTCGGAGATCGCGCCCGTGGCCGCGTTCACGCGCAGGATCTTGGTGCGCCCCAGATCGGTAGAACGGACATAGACAGCGTTGCCTGCAGCGCTCCAGACCGGGGCGGCGACCTCCCGATCGAGCTCACCCGTGACGAGCCGCGGGTTGGTGCCGTCGATGTTGACGATGTAGAGCTTCTCCGGCTGGTACGCCTGAAAGCGATCGTCGAAACCGACATAGGCGATGGTGGCGCCGTCGGGCGAGACCGCGGGCTGGGTGTCGGGCCCGAAACGATCGGTGAGCTGGGTCATCGTGCCCGATGCGACATCGACCGCGTGCAGGTCGGAATCCTGCGGCTCGAGCTCGCGGTCAGCGCGCCGGTTGGCACTCAGAACAATCGTCGCGCCGTCCGGGGTCCAGCTGTAGGGACCGTTGTGATCGTGGTCGCCCGATGTGAGCTGTCGCGGCGTGCCGCCGTGTGCGGGGACGACGAAGAGGTGCGTGTGCCCGGGCTTGAGGTCGCCCCGGCCGTCGATGCGGTACACGAGGTCATCGATGATCTCGATGGGCGGCCCCCATTCGGCGCCCTCGGGCTTCTTGGGCAAAGAAGCGGGCGCAGCGCCCGTGCCCGGGACGAACATGCCGAAGGCGATATGCGCGCCGTCCGGGGACCAGGCGAGTGCGCCGGGTGACTGCGTGAGGCGTGTGATCGGCGCGGTACGTCCGCTCTCGATGTGATGAACGAAAATCTGTCGCCGGCCGTCGAAGGTCGAGACGAAGGCGATGCGATCACCCGAGGGCGACCATCGCGGCTGGGAGGCGCCCGCTTCGGTGACAACGAGGGGCTCGTGCCCCGTGCCGTCGGAATTGATGATCCACAGCTCGGATGTGCCCGAATCCGCGATGATGTCGAAGCCGAGACGGGTGTAGACGACGCGCGAGCCGTCGGGGCTGATGCGCGGGTCGCCCGCGCGTTCGAGGGCGAAGACGTCCTCGGGCTGGAAGGGCTGCAGCTCGCGCTGATCGGCCTGGGCCGATGCGGTGTGGACCAGGAAGAGAAGGGCGACGACAGCGAACCAGCGGTGGGTCATGCGGGGCTCCAAACCGGGTGTGCGGAGCCTCAGCCTACGGCGGGCGGATGCTGCGTGCCCAAAAACAGAAAACGCCCCGACCTCACAGGCCGGGGCGTTTCGGAAAAGCGGGTGAGGCGATTCGAACGCCCGACATTCACGTTGGCAACGTGACGCTCTACCACTGAGCTACACCCGCTAGAGGTGTTCCCCGCACCAGCGGGGAGGAGAAACGTAGCCCCCCACTCTCGAAGGGTCAAGGGAAACAACCGGCCGCACCGCTATCTTCGCCCGCACGATCCGGCACTCCCCGTTACCGGGCTTGGGACGACTCAAAGCACGCACACCCGGAACTTGGCCTCGCACCCGTACTGCTCAACCACCGGCAGCCTCGATGGCGGCGACGACCTGGGCGGGGGTGTACGCCGAGGAGACCCAAGGCTCTTCCAGCCCCGGGCCGTAGATCACGAGCTGGGGGATGCCGGTGAAGCCGAGCTCCTCGAGCTTCTCTTGCGACGGGCCCGAGCGTGTGGTGATGTCGGCTTTGACCGGGACCGTTGTCTCGCCCCACATCAGAGAACCCACTGGGTCGGGCTTGAGCACGGTGTTCTCGAGGACCTTGCAGTTGATGCACCAGTCGGCGGTGAAGTCGAGGATCACCACCAGGCCCGAAGCGCGAGCCTTCTCGAAGAGCTCGTGGTCGTAGGCGTTCCAGGAGGTGAGCGTGAAGCCGTTCTCCTGCGCAAAGGCCTTGCCCGCCTCGATCCGCTGGAACTCCTTGTACGCGCCCTGCCCGCTCGACACCGCGAACGCGATGGGTGCGCCGGCGATGAGCAGGCCCAGCCCGCCGAAGATCAGACGACGGGCACCGCTCTTGGTGATCTTGAGCGTCTGGTAGACGAGCCACAGCCCGGTGCCGACGAGCGTGAGCACGATCAGCCACACGGTGAGCTGGCCCGAGAGGTAGGGGTAGGTCGAGAAGAGGCCCTTCACGCCCGCGCTGACGAAGAAGAGCGCCCCCGCGATGAGCAGCAGGCCCATCACCTGTTTGATGAGCTCGCTCGCCGGGCCCGCTTTGGGCATGAAGGCGAGCAGCCCGGGCTTGACACTAAAGACGAGGTACGGCGCCGCCATGCCGACGCCCAGCCCCACGAAGACCGACGCGATCTGTGCCGGGGGCATGGTGGCTGCGCCCGCGAGGAGCGGCGCCACGACGAACCCGAAGCACGGGAGGCCGAGGACGGCGGTCATCACACCAAAGAGGAACGAGCCCCCCGCGTTGTCGGCGGTGGGCGTGAAGCCGTAGGCGCTCTGGGGGAGGTTGATCATGAAGAGCCCCATGATGCCCAGGCCCATCAGGCCCACGACGGCCCCCACTCCGATCGCGACCCACCAGGTGCCGAAGATCAGCGCCGAAGGGTCAACAAAGTCACGCCCGACCGCGACCAGAACCGCCAAAGGCAGGCCGAGAACCGTCCAGAACGCGACCACGCCCAGCGCCATCCAGAGGCCCAGCACGAGCGCCCTCGACTTTGACTCGCCCGCGTGATTCGTCAGCGTCATCACCTTGAGCGGGATGACGGGCAGCACGCAGGGCGTCAGGTTCAAAATGAACCCGCCTACAGCAGCAAACAGAAACAGGAACCCTGCGCCCACGATGCCGCTCGGACGCTCGATCTCGAACCCGAAGAACTGCACGCTCGGCTGGTCCGCAAGGAGACCGCCTCCCGTCTCGCCGAGGGGCGCGGTCACGACGATCGTCTCGAAGCTCCCTTCGCTCTCAGCAGTGAACGCCTGGAACGTGACCGCGAGGGTCAGCGTGCCCGTGGGCTCGCCGGTCAGCGTGATCGAGAGGGGGATCTCGATTGTCTCGGCGTAGCCCAACACCTCGACGGTGTCGCCCGTGAACGAGTCGGTGGTCGAAAGCGGCTGCGGCTCCGGGTAGGCGATCTCTGCCAGTGTCGCCCAACCCACCGAAGCATCGACGATCTCGACCGCGAGCGGCGTGGAGAGGAAGTCGGCGGGGATGAGATCCTCCTGAGCTGGCCAGGTCGCGAAGCCCGGGCCGTGCTGGAGCGTGAGGGTGCCCGAGAGGGTGTCGCCCGCAGCGAAGGTGCCCGATTCGAGCGCGAGGCCGATCCCCACGGGGGGAGCGTCATCGTCGGCGGAGGCTGTCGCAGCAGGGATCGCCCCGCTTAGCAGGAGTGCGAGGAGGGCCAGGAGGCCCGCGAGACGACGATTGAGGGGGTAAGCACCGGTCATATCGCCATAGTAATCACGCGAGGAGCCCGGCTGTTCCATCGAGTTCGAGCCAGAGGCCCGCTCGAGCCCTCAAGCGGAGGGGCCCGCGGGCCCGATATCTCACCATGCGGCGCTCTTTGCGCCCCATCTCCCGCTGCGCCCACCCTTCGAAGGAGCCTTCTCGCCCGTGAACGTCGACCTGCTTGACCAAAACGAGGTCGATGCCCTGCTCGCAGCGGTCGATTCGGGGGACGTCGAGGAGACCGTTCAATCCTTCGAGATCTTCTCGCGCAGCCGGAAAGACACCTCCTCCACCGAGGTCCGGCCGTACGACTTCAAACGCCCCGAGCGCGTCTCCAAAGACCAGATGCGCGCGCTGCAGACGCTCAACGAGGCCTTCGCACGGGCCTTCGGCGCCTCGCTCAGTGCCTTCCTGCGCACGATCGTGGAGGTCAAGCTCTCGACGTGCGAGCAGATGACCTATTCCGAATTCATCGCGGGCCTGCCCAACCCCACGAGCTTCAACCTGCTCCGCGCCGAGCCCCTCGAAGGCCAGGTCTGCCTCGAGATCTCTCCCCTGATCATCTACCCGATCATCGACCGGCTCCTCGGCGGGAACAACATGGAGCTCTTCATCCCCCAGAGGCCCCTGACGCAGATCGAGAACCGCCTGATCTCGAAGGTGGTCGACCGGGCGATCGAGTCGCTCAAAGAGGCGTGGCTGAGCGTCGCTGAGCTGGACTTCCAGCTCGCAAGCACCGAATCCAACCCCCAGCTCGTGCAGATCGTGCCGCCCAACGAGGTGGTGGTCGTCCTGGGCCTCGAGCTCAAGATGGCCAACCGCGCGGGCACGCTCAACATGTGCATCCCCTACGCCGTCATCGAGCCCCTGATGGACGTTCTGGCGGCGCAGAGCTGGTTCAGCAGCGGCGCGGGCAAGGCCGACGCCCGGCATGCGCGAACCATCGAGGGCCAGCTCACGCGGGCCGATGTCGAAGTGAGCGCGATCCTCGCACAGACGACTATCACCATGCGCGAGCTCCTGGAACTCACCGTGGGCGACATCATCACCACCGAGCGGGCGGTCCACGCCCCCACGATCCTGTGCGTCGAGGACGAGCCCAAGATGTTCGCGAGCCTCGGCAACCTCGACGGCAAAAAGGCCCTGCGCATCGATCGCCCGATCAAGCCGGGCGACCGTATGTAATTGATACCGATGACCCCCTCGGGGTCGTGGCTGCCGGGGTCGTTGCACGCGGGAACGCGACTAGCGGGAATGGGCGACGAACGCGATCGCCTCGTCGACGCTCTCTTGGTTCGGGAAGCGATCCCCGAGGCTGAGCATCCTCAAAAACGAGCACTGCGCCTCGGACAGCGAGGCGATGCACATGGGGGCACCACGCTGGGAGGCGATGTCTTGCGCCTGTAAGAGCACCGCGACGCCGATCGAGCTGATCATCTCGACCCCCGAGGCATCGAGGACCAGGCCCGCTTCGTCGTGGTGCGGGAGGTAGGCCTCCACGCACCCGCGGAGGCCGTCTGCGGTCTCGTGATTGAGTGCCCTCGGGAGGGCGATCACAAGGATCGCCTCCGCCTGGCCTGCGAGTTTGGTCTGGAAGTCTTGCGGTCGCATGCGTTCTTTCTCCACCTGCGAAGGGGCCAAGTGTGTACCCCCCGAGCCCTCCCGGCAAGGGCGAAGGACCGGGAACATTGACCAGACACACCAGGCATACCTAGACTCCACCACTGCGCAGCATGCTGCGCGGGCGATCTGGAGCCCTTCTTGAGGGAGTGTTCTGGCGTATGCAAACCGTGGTTCCCAACGATGCGCGGTAAGTCCAAGCCCATGCTGGCTCGGGCCTTCGGCTCAGGAGCGGTGCTCATGCGATAAGCGGAGCATCCATCCCGACTCGACGCGGCCGGTCTGCGCTCTCGCCCTGTGAGAGCGGATCAGCCCGCGGGGACCACGGGCCGCGCGACGTTTTCCAGACGTTCGCGTGGCCTGTTCGTTTTTGCTCCCGGCGCTCTCCGGCGCTCGGAGCGGTTTCTTCCCGCTTCCCGCACAGGCCCCCGGACCTGCTCGCGGGGGAGCGCCTGAGCGCGGCAAGTGCCGCGCCCGACAACCAGACAACCCGCAACACGGCCCAAGACGCCCAGGAGCACACAGATGAACACCCAGGAAGCACTACGCATTCTCGACTCGATCGCACGCGATCGGAACGTCGACCGCGAGCTCCTGATCACGGATATCGAGCAGGCGATGGTCTCGGCTGCACGCAAGTACTTCAACAGCATCGACCCGGATGAGTTCGTCTGCACCTTCGACCGCATCTCCGGGGAGATGAGCCTCACGCGTCACGGCGAGCCGCTCGATCTCGCTCCCGAGGGCTTCGGCCGAATCGCCGCCCAGACCTTCAAGCAGGTCATGATCCAGAAGTTCCGCGAGGACGAACGCCAGAGCGTCTACGACGACTTCATCAAGCGCGTGGGCGAGGTCGTGACCGGGACGGCCCAGCGCTACGAGGGCGGGTCGCTGGTCTGCACCATCGACCGGGCCGAGGCCTTCATGCCCCGCTCGGAGCAGATCCCCGGCGAGCAGTTCCACGCGGGCGACCGCATCCGCTGCCTCATCCTCGACGTCCGCGACGCGGGCAACCAGGTCAAGATCGTGCTCTCTCGCGGCCACGAGGACTTCATCCGCCGGCTCTTCGAGGTCGAGGTTCCCGAGGTCGCCGAGCGCATCATCGA